>JADGRF010000147.1 GCA_017881055.1 Sandaracinaceae bacterium | reverse complement strand
CGCTGACCTGCTACCGTTCGACCATGCACGAAGGTCTCCGGGCGCTCTGGCAACGAGGACTACCTGCGCTCGCGGGCGGTGCACTTTGCGCGTGCGCGAGCGCTCCTGCGCCGCGGCCGTTCGTGACGACCGAGCACCGCGATGACTGGTCCCGTAGCAGCTGGGAGGAACGCCACGATCTCATGACGTTCGTGGTGCTACCCAACATGGCGCACGTGTTCCAGCGCTTCGCGGGCACGAACGATCCCGAGCTGACCTGCCGCAGCTGTCACGGTCAGGACGCAGACCAAGTCGCATTCGCGATGCCGCACGGCCTATCCGCGCTCGATCCGAAGCACATGCCAGATCCCAAGTCGGCGGACCCGAAGGAAGCACGCATCACGCGCTTCATGATCGACGAAGTCACGCCCACGCTGGCCCGCCTGCTCGACCAACCGCTGCGCGACGAGCACACCGGCCGCGGCGTTTCTTGCTTCTCCTGCCATCGCATGGTGCAGCCATGAGCAGCGCGCTGACGCCGACGCGACGCGAGCTGCTGAAGGCAACGCTTGCGCTCGCCGCAGGCGCAGCGCTCCCGCGCGTGGCCCGCGCACAGGCAGCACCAGCGCGCATGCCCTCACTCTACATCAGCCACGGCTCGCCGCTGTTGGCGGCAGACCCTGTGCGCGGCGCGCAGCTGCGTGCGCTGGGCGCTGCGCTGCCAAAGCCCAGCGCCGTGCTCGCGCTCACGCCCCACTACCGCATGCGTCACTTCGAGCTGGGCGCCATCGGCGTCGGTCGCGCGGGCTACACGTTCCCCGCTGCGCTCGCGCACAAGCTCCCGCCGAACCTCACGTACGCGACTCCGTCGAATGCCGCGCTCGCCACGCGCGTCAGCGAGCTACTCGCGAGCCACGCACCGGTGCGCAGCAACCGCAGCTACTTCGATCACACCACGTGGATGCCGCTGTTCCACTTGCTACCGAAAGCCGATGTGCCGGTGCTGGAGCTGGCGCATCCGTACATCCCGGATGCCGAGCTGCTCGCGCTGGGCAAGCAGCTCGCGCCGCTGCGCGACGAAGGCGTGCTCGTGCTGAGCAGCGGCGGCATGACGCACAACCTCGCCGCGCTCGATTTGAATGCACCGGCCAACACGCCGGCTCCGCACTGGGCGCTCGAGTTCGAAGCTTGGGTCGTGGACGCAGTCACGCACTCCGACGTCGACGCGCTGCTCGACTACCGCGCCCGCGCGCCTGCAGTGGAGCTCGCGCATCCGGACGACGGCGATCACTACGACGTCATGCTGGTGGCGCTCGGCGCCGCGCTCGCCGACCGCACGCAGCTGGAACAAGTCAGCTTCCCGGGCGCCGGCTACGAAGGGGGCGGCATGTCGACGCGTAGCATCGTGTTCGGCTGATCAGCGCGCGATCCAGGTCTGCTTCGCCCGGCCGTGCAAGACGCCGGCCTCGTCGAAGATCGCAGTGCCCGCGTGAAATTTCCGACCCTCCGCGCCGAGCGACCAGCCCATCACGATGTAGCGCGTTGTCGCCGTCAGCTGCAGCGGAACTTCGGCGCAGATGCGACCGAGCAGGGCGAACGCCGGATGTGCCGCGGCGAAGTAGCCCGGACAATCGAGCGCGGCCCAGGCGACTGCCGTCGAAATCGCGCCGTCGGAGTCTGCTAGCGACGCGTCCGGCAGCCACGTTGCGGCGAGCAGCGAGCGGTCCGGAGAGGGCCCCGCGAAGATGCGTAACCCATCGCCGACTGCCCGCGCGGGCCCGCACGTGAAACAGCCGGGGAACGCGTGTGAGGTGAGGCCGGGATAGCCATGCGACCATTCTTCCGCCTGCGCGAACGACGGTGGCGCAGGTACGTCGAGCACGAGCTGCGACGAACGGGCTTCGGCGATCAGCAAAGAGGCATCGAAGAGGCGAGCGTGCTCAGAACCCGCGACGCGCTCCACCTCGACGCGCAGCATGCGCTCCAGCGGCGGCGGACTACGGAGCGTGACTTCCACCGGACCGGGGCCAAGATAGTGAGCGAGCAAGCCGCTCACGTAGCCGCCGTTGCCGGATCTCGGCGGACCGCAGAAGCGTGCAGCCACGCGCAGCTCATCGTCGTGCATCGCGTCGTGCATCCCTTTGTGCATCCGACCGTCCCCCCTTGCCTCAGGCCGGCACGTTCGCTTCCACCCACTCGAGAATCTCGGCAGCCGGTTTCTCCCAGCCCGGCTCACCGTACAGCCAGTGACCGTGGTCCGCGTACTCTCGGAAGTCGCCGCCGACAGCTGCATACTTCTTGCCGGTCAGGCGCGTCACGCGCGCGCTCACCAAGCGATCGCGGCGCGCGGCCACGGTCAGCACCGGGATCTTGATCTTCGTCTCGTCGATCGCGTGGCCAGGAAAGTCGGCGAAGACATTGCGTGACTCTTGCACCATCGCCGCCTGAATCGCTGCACGCTCCGCGGCTGGTACTTGGTTGAGCGCGATCGCTTCCGTGACCGCGCGATACGGATAGAGGCCGCGCGGAACCAGCCCCAGCGCATTCGCGACCCGAAAGCCGCGCCAGAACCTGCGCGTCTGCCCGTCGTGCACGCCCGCAGGCGGCGTGGGCGAAATGAACACGGCCGCGTTCGGGCGGTTGCGCTCGGCCAACGTCTGCGCGAGTAGCCCGCCCATCGAGTGTCCGATCACCGTCACGCGCCGACCGGTTTGGTCCTCGATGCGGGTGAGCTCCTGCTCTACGTCGGCCACGTAGTCAGCAAAACGCAGCGCGAACAGCGCCTTCGGAGGCTTCTTACGCAAGCGCAGCTCGGGGCGCAGCGTCGGCGTGAACACGGCGATCCCGCGCGCTTCGTAGAAGCGGCGAAAGTTCGCCCAGACATCCCCCGTGCAGCACATCCCGTGAATCAACAAAAACGAACGTGTCATGCGCGGTGTTTCCCTCGTGCTAGGCACGCTGAACGTAACGGCTAAGGCCGTGCGTGGGAATGCGCCGGGCCCTACTTTTCCGACAATCTCGTGGTATAGAGCGACCGCCATGAGCCGTTTGAGCGAGCTGAATCAAGTGCGTGAACGCGAAGCTGTCGCGCTGCGCGACCGCGTCATCGCCGACACCCACGCGCGCCCGCGTCAAGCCTTCGCCGCCTACCCGCTGCCCAAGCTGCGCGCGCTGGTAGCCGAAGCGCTGAACCGTGAATCGGGACAGACAGGTCTACGCCCCCAGCTCGACTTCACCGATCGCCAGAAGCTCGGCGGCGACCTCGCCATCAAAGTACCCGAGCTGCTCAAGCAAGGCGGAGCGGCCAACTACATCAAGACGCATGTCCCGTGGATCGTGCAGGCGCTCAGCGCGGAGGGCTTCGCGAGCATCTTCGCGCACGTCGAAGCCAAGGGCATGTACGTGAACGTGCGGCTCACCGATCGCTTCTTGCTACAGAGCCTGTCGTCAGTGCTGGAGCTCGAGCGCGCGTTCGGTTTCAGCGACGCCGAAGCCGCGCGCAGCGTGGTGGTCGACTACTCCTCGCCGAACGTGGCCAAGCAGCTGCACGCCGGACACATCCGCTCGACGATCATCGGGCACGTGCTCTGCAACCTGCACGCGGCGGCCGGCGCGCGCGTGTTCCGCGTGAACCACATCAACGACTTCGGCGGCTTCGGCTTCACGCTCGAAGGCTACCGGCGCTGGAACGACACGTTCACCGCGGACATGTCGCCGAATGACAAGCTGCTGAAGCTCTACGCGATCCGGCGCAGCCTCGAGCGCAGCGCGGCGCACGAAGGTCCGCTCCACACGCTCGCCGCCGAGGACAAGCAGATCATCGACGAGTACCTCGAGGGCGCCGGCTCCAAGGACGAGCTGCGCGTCAAATACGAGACGTTCGTGACCGCGTCCGACGGCGCGTTCGAGCAGCTGGAAGCCGGCGACCCGAAGCAGGTCGCGTTCTGGCAGGAGCTGGTAGCCTTTAGCGTCGCGGAGTTTCAAAAGTTCTACGACGCGCTCGGCGTCACGATCGACTTCACGCTCGGCGAGAGCTTCTACTTCAAGGCTGGCAACGAGCTCGTCGAAGCCGCGCTCGCCTCGGGCAAGGCCGTGCTGTTCACGAAGGAGCTTGGCGCAGCAGCCAAGGCGCGCGCCGATCAGCTGCTCGCCGAGAAGAGCAAGCTCATGACCGAGCCCCTGCACGCCGCGGCCCTCTTGCAGATCGAAAAAGACATCGGCGCGGTGGTGATCCCCTTGCCTAACGACGAGCGCCTCGTGGTGCGCCGCTCGGACGGCCGCAGCATCTACGCGACGCGCGACCTGGGCGCGATCGCGCTGCGTCGTAGGCTGTTCAACCCGACCGACATCACCTACGTGGTCGGTCAGGAGCAGCAGCTGCACTTCGAGCGCCTGTTCAAGGCCGCCGAGGTGCTGGGCCTGGTGAAGAGCGGTGACGGGCACGATCTCGCGCTCGAGCACCTGTTCTTCGGCTTCTACGTCGACGCCAAGACCGGCAAGAAGCTCTCCAGCCGCGAAGGCGCCTCCAACGTGTACCTGCTCCTGCAGTCGGCCACGGAGCACTTCGCACGCAAGTACCAAGACGACCCCGCCTGGACCAAAGCCGACGTCGACGAGACCGCCAAGCAGCTGGCCGTGGGCTCGGTCGTGTTCAACGACCTCAAGAAAGACATGAAGGGCGCGGTCGAGATCTCGAGCGACGACCTGAGCGTCACGATGACCGCGTTCGAGAAGTCGGGCGGCGCGTACGTCGTGTACGCCGCCTGCCGCGCGCGCAGCATCCTGCGCAAGTTCCAAGGCGAGCTCGAAAAGCCCGAGGCACTACCCGACGTCGAGCTGACCGCGGAAGAAGTCGACCTGATCCTCAAGCTCCAGCAGATCCCCGAAAAGATCGTGGACGCCGCCGACCAAGGCAACCCGTCCGTGTTGGTGCGCCACCTGCTCGACACCGCCACCGTCTACAACTCGTACTACACGCACAGCCCCGTCCTCAAAGACGGCGACGTGCGCATGCACCGCCTCCTGATCACCGCCGCAGTCTGCCGAGCGCTAGAAAACGCCCTGCGCATCTGCCACATCGAGTGCCCGCAGAAGATCTAGCCGTGCTGCGGGCGGTGCGGGGAGATCCTTCATGGGGCTTGTTGCCGGGTGCGGGCGTGGGTCGTCGTGCTCGCCGCTCGTGGCAACGGCGTGGGTGACCCGCGATTGACGGGGGCTGTTGACGGCATGTGCAAGCGCTGAGGGCGTGGTGCTTGGCGCGTCCGCAGGGCGTGCAGCACTTCCACGCCCGGCTGTGCGCGTCGACCCACGCCCGCCCCCTCAGGTTATCCCGAGCTGCGATCTCCGCGCACCACCCTTGGTGTGGACAGGCGGACACCTCAGTGTCGCCGAGCGATACGTCGAATACAGCGTGGGTGTCCTGTGGTTCCTTCGCGGCGGAGGCGCGTTGGGGGAAGGGTCGTGAACCGGGGCGCGCCCAGGTGGCAGCGCATGCGCTAGAGTTACCGTGGCAGCCAGGGCCCACACACGGGAGTGGGCTGGCGCGGTGGATAAGACATTCATCGCTACGGATACTGGCTAGACTCGGCCGACTGGTTAGATGACGCGAGCATCCTCATTGGAAAAGACCGGGGCGACGGTGTCCCAGCTCGATCTGCACGCGCATCCCGCGGCACGCTTCTGGCGCAATCGCGAGGGCACGTGATGGAACAGGAAACCGGCCACGATCCCAACCTGGACACGCTGCTCGACCATCGCTACCAGCTGCGGCGCGAGATCGCGCGCGGCGGACACGGCGTAGTGTTCGAAGCCGAGCACGTGATCTCGCACGCACGCGTCGCCGTCAAGACGCTGACGGGCAACGCGCTGCACGTGCCCGCAGCGCACGCACGCCTGCTGCGCGAGGCACGCGTGCTCGGCGTGCTGCGTCATCAGAACGTGATCTCCGTGCGCGACGCCGGCACGTGCCCAATCCACGGCCCGTACCTCGCGCTCGAGATGATCGAAGGTCGGCCGCTCGACGGAATCCTGCTGACGCGTCAGCGCTTGTCCCCGGGCCAAGCGGTGGCCGTCACGCTACAGCTGTGCGAGGCACTGGCCGAGGTCCATCGGCACGGCATCGTGCATCGCGACGTGAAGCCCAGCAATGTGCTGATCGCGCAGTCCGCAAACAGCGATCGCGTGGTGCTGATCGACTTCGGCATCGCCAAGATCAACTCCGAAGAGGATCCCAGCGTCAGCAAGCTCACGAAGGCCGGCGAGCTGCTCGGCACCGTCGAGTACATGGCGCCCGAGCAGATCATGGAGCGCGGCGTGATCGACGAGCGCGCCGACATCTACGCCGCGGGCGTGATGCTCTACGAATGCCTCACCGGCGAAGTTCCATACAGCGGCGCGGCCACGGCCGTGATCACCAACATGCTCGCCGGCACCAAGCCCGCTGCGCTCAACGCGCGTCGCAGCGACGTACCGCTGGCGTTCGAAGGCGTCGTGCGGCGCGCGCTCGAGCTCGCTCCGCACAAGCGCTTCGCCAAGATAACCGAGCTGGCTCGCGCGTGCCGCAGCGCGCTCGGTGGCAGCGTACCGCAGCTGGATCTACTCGATGCGCGCGGGCGCGGTAACGAACGCGTCGCGAGCCCCGCGCAGAACAGCCAGCCGGTGGTGGAGGTGGTGGACACGACCGTGAGCGCTCCCGCACGCCGCAGACAATACGAGCGTGCGCCGTACATCACGCCGGTACGCGTGCGCATGGGCACGACGGCCACCGACGGCCGCACCGAAGATCTCTCCGAGGGCGGTCTGCTCATGGTGACCGAAGCCGCGTGCGCCGACGGCGAGCGCGTCACGCTCCGGTTGCCCTTGCCGATGTCCGGCCGTGTGGTGGAGCTCGACGCGACCACCAAGTGGATCAAGACACGCAAGAACCAGCGCGCCATCGGCGCCGAGTTCATCGATGCACCGGAAGACGTACGCAAAGAAATCCGCGCCTACGTAGCGCTGATGACGGACAAGAGCGCGGTCGCGCCGGAGCATGGTGAGTGAGCTCGCGTCGAGCTGCACTTCATGATTTCGGTTCCGCATCACGTGCGCACTACTCGAAACCCTTTTTGAGGAATGGGTTGCGTACCCGCACCCGGCCGTACAAGCGACCGTGCTGAAAGTCTTCGGACAGCAACTCGTCGAGCCCATGGCATTCGGCGTACGCCCACAGATGCGCGTCGAACCACGAGAGCTGATACGCCCCCATGCCGCGCAGGGCCGTACGCAACACCTCGTCGTTCGGGTAGAGCACGGGAAACTGCGACATGAGCTCTTCTGCTTCGCGCACGGCTTCGTGTTGTGACAACAGCGACGCTGCGCGCGCTCCCTTGCCCACCGGCCGCATCACCACAGCCACGAACTCGACGATCGACTGATGCGCCATGCGTAGATCGTCGGCGGCGATGCCTTCGCGCAGCAAGCGCGTCGCGATCGCTTGCTTCTCGGGGAAGCGCGGATCGAAGCGATACACGATGACGTTGGTGTCAACGAGTCGTGCCACGATCGTAGAGCTCCTCGCGGGTCCAACCGCGATCTTCGCTGTCGCGCTTCGTGCCCGAACGAGCCTTGCCGCCCCGCACGGCTCCCTGCCGGTGCTTCTGTCGGGCCGTCGCAGCGTCGAACAGCGCGAGCCTGTCCGCCTTGTCCACCACGGTGCGGCGCGCCGAGGCTGGTAGCACACGAATCACATCCCCAGCCGCCTGCCATTCGATGTCACTGCCGGGCTCGATGCCGTACTGCTCGGCAAGCTGCTTGGGCAGCGTGACCTGAAGCTTCGAGGTGACCTTGGCCATATCCTTGTTCTAGCAAGGATCATTTCCTTGTCAACCACTGTGGCGCTCATAGGCGGGATGAAGGGGGTATCAGGGATCGAGTTGACATCATCACTCAAACCGCGACAGCCGTTCGGGCAGCATTTCTATTCTTTCCGCGCGGCAGACCTGCGAGCCACGGCTACTCAGCCGGTTGGCTCCAAGCTTCCGCTCGATAACCCTTGCCCGTGCCGGGATGCGCGTCGTGCTCGCCTTGGAGCGCGCGAAAAATCTTTGGAACCGTTTTCACACGTTCGGCGGCTGCCGCAAGAGAACCTTCGACGGTGTCTTTACGTGGCAAGAAGAACGTTCGACCATACATTTGACTGGTCGGAACCATACGCATATATTTGAATCATGGGCGAGGCAGTTAAGAAGATCACCGCGAATATCCCGGCGAAGCTGCTCGAACGCGCGCAAGAAGGCACGGGGCTTGGCATTACGGAGACCTTGGTTGCGGGTCTCGAGGAGCTCGAGCGAAGTCGTAAGCGGTCCGCATTGCGCCTGCTCCGCGGCAAGGTTCGCTTCGAGCTGAAGCTCGACAAGACGCGCTGATGACGCTGATCGATACGTCCGCCTGGATCGAGTTCTTCCGCGGGCGCGATCCCATTGCGAGCGCCGTCGATGAAGCGCTTGCAAGCAACGAGGCGGCGCTATGCGGTCCAATCGAGGCTGAGATTCGGCGGGGTCTCGCGAACGAGCGCGAACGCGCCGCCGTGCTGCCGCTGTTGTCGGGCTGCCACTTTCTCGCGCAACCTGATGCACTCTGGACCGAGGCGGGTGACCTCGGCTTCGCGCTGCGACGGCGTGGCATTACACCGAAGACACTCGACCTGTTGATCGCCGTCCACGCGCTCAGCCATTCGGCAACACTGCTCACCCTCGACAAAGACTTCGCAGCGATGCAAGCGGCAGGCGTTCCGTTGCAGCTTGCTTGAGGCGGGCCGGCACTCACAGCGGCGATCACGAAGGTTGATGGCCGCTCGCTTGGTCCTTCGCCGCGACTCCGCGTCGGTCGTGCTCGCCGGGCCTACGGGCCCGTCTGCGCGCGCCTCCTTGATTCGCAACGAAGTCCCGGCGCGATCGACCGATCAACCTCCGTGATCGCCGCTGTCAGCCGCCTGCGTCCTCGCCGCCGTCGTTGTCGCTGGAGGTACACAGCTGACGCGTCGTCGCCGTGGGGCACTTGGGCTGACTCGTTCCACCGACGAAGCTGGCGTTGACGCAGCCGCCGTACTCGAAGGGCACGTCGTCGAAGAAGCCGTAGCCAATTAGCTTGCCGGTCTTGCTGTCGAACGTGGCGAGCCAGCCGTGGGTGCCCCAATTCTGGTTCACCGTCACGACGCCACAGCCCGTGGTGATTGTCTTCGAGCAAAAGGTCGGACCGGCAACGTCCTCGGCTGCAACCATGGTGCTCGCGCTCGCGAGGTTGCTGGGGCACGGTCCCCAAAATGGTTTGGTGCACACCGCGGCGAGCGACAGCCGCGTGCTGTCGTCAAAGAAGGGCGATGGCTCGCGAGGGCAGCTCGCGTCTCCCGCATCGCTCCCAGCATCCTTGCTCTGGCGGAGTGAGCCGTCGTGTGGTGCGCCGTCGCGGAGCTGCGTTGCGCCTGCATCACTCACCGTGCCCTTCGACGAGGAGCACGCAGCGGCAGACAGGCTGAGCGCGGAACAAGAGACGAGTGCCAAGGTGTGCCAGCGGGTTCGCATGACCGCCGTATGCAGCAAGTAGTGAACCAACCTGCAGCTACGAGCTGCAGGAGAGCATCGAGCAGCCGACCTTGCGGCGGGCCCAGTCGGGGCGCTTCTTGGCGAAGCGTGCGTGCTCGGGCTGCTCGTCGTACGGACGGCGCATGACGGCGAGCAGCGTGGTGATCAGCGACTCGTCGCCTTGCGTGGCGGCGTCGATCGCTTCTTGCGCCAGGTAGTTGCGCAGGATGAAGCGGGGATTGGCCGCGTTCATGCGCGCGCGGCGTTGTTCCGGCGCCTGATCGTCGCGGCGCGCGCGTACGGCGTAGCGCTCGAGCCAGGCGGACAAGAGCGGGCTGTGCTCGGTGCGCAGCGCCTGGTCGTAGAACGCGTCGTCGAACGGCGCGAGCGTCGGTGCCGAGCCGGCCGAGAGCTCCACGCGTTCCAGCTGTCGAAAAAACAGCGTCATGTCGACTTCGGCGTTCTGCAACAGGGTGTACAAGTCGTCGACCAGCGGCTCGTCGTCGTGCTCCAGCGTGGCGAAGCCCAGCTTGGCGGCCGTCATCGCACGCATCTCGCGTTCGTACAGCGCGGGGAACGCGTCGATGCCCTGCTGCAGCGGCTCGACCGACTCGAACACGGGCGCGAGCGCACGCGCCAAGCACGAAAGGTTCCAGTGCGCGACCTGCGCCTGCTGACCAAAGCGGTAGCGGCGGTGCTCGGCGTCCGTGGTGTTGGGCGTCCAGTCGAGATCGAAGTTGTCCACGAAGCCGTACGGGCCGTAGTCGATGGTCAAGCCGAGGATCGACATGTTGTCGGTGTTCATCACGCCGTGCACGAAGCCGACACGCATGAAGTGCGCGACCATGCGCGCCGTGCGCTCGCACACGTGCATGAAGAAGCGCGCGTGCCGCGTGGCCGGATCAGCATCGGCACGCAGCTCGGGAAAATCGCGCGCGATCGTGAACTCTAGAAGCCGCTTGAGCAGCGGCAGATCGCGGCGCGCGGCAGGCAGCTCGAAGTGCCCAAAGCGCGTGAACGACGGCGCTACCCGACACACGATCGCGCCCGGCTCGTACGCCGGATGTCCGTCGTACAGCATGTCGCGCATCACGGGCTCACCGGTTGCCACGAGCGACAGCGCGCGTGTGGTCGGTACGCCTAGCGCGTGCATCGCTTCGCTGCACAGGAACTCACGCACCGACGAGCGCAGCACCGCGCGACCATCGGCCGTGCGTGAATACGGCGTGGGCCCGGCGCCCTTCAGCTGCAGCT
>JADGRF010000146.1 GCA_017881055.1 Sandaracinaceae bacterium | reverse complement strand
TCCACCGCCACGCTCGCTCACGCTCAATTACCGGCAGTGCAGCCCGCGCTGCACCAACGTCTCAGGCGCTCCAACGAGCGCGTAGATCGACAGCGCCCGGCCGGGGGATCACGAGCCTGCGTGAGGGCCTACAGTCACCCCACGAGATGCTGTGACCGCTCTGCGCGCCATGCGCGATCACGGCGTCGCTGTTGCCGCCGTAGCCGTACCGTAGCCCTGCCACGGCTCGTGGCGTGAACACGCCGATCACATTGAGCAAGCGCATCGACGGAACGCCGATCACGAGCACTTGGCCCGACTGACCGCCGGAAGCGAAGATGGTGCATTCGTCGTGCTTGCCGCTTGGCACGTAGGTCTCGAGCGCGGACTCCACGTCGGCATCGCTCAGGCCGCGCGCCCGCATCAAATCCTTGATCGACGACGACGCACCAAGAGCGGCGGTGGGTTCCTGGAGTGCCTTCTGTTGAATCTCAGCTTTGTTCTCGCAGCCGAGCGCAAGCCCGCCTAGAAAACAAAACGCCACCAGACCCAAGTGCGAAGTACGCATACGGATCTCCTGCGCCGCCGACGGAGTCGGGGCGTTTGGGACGCAGCCCGAACTCGAGAGAGCGGCTGCTCCGTGGGTGAGGGATGTGCAGACGGGCCGTGCGGACGCAAAAGAGCCGTGCCCGCTTCGAAACGCGGAAGAAACAGGTGTCCGAGCAGCGGCGCCGGCCCGCTCCCGAAAAATCTGCGCTTCCAAGTGGGGTGGCGAACGTGTCTCGTGGGACGCCAAGCGCCCGAAGCTGCGATTTGAGTGGTCCGGCGCTGCTAGGGGGATTACATGGCTGACTTGGAGTTCGTGACCACGCTTTTCGAGCAGTCGGTCGTGACCATGCACCCGGTGATGTCCGCGGTGTCGGTGGTTTGCGCGCTGATTGCGGCGATCGGATTGGTTTGGTTTCTCGTGGCGCGGCCGGCGCTCACGGGGCCGAACAAGGTGATGTTGTTGTTCGCTTTCGGGGTCTTTCCGATCGGCTCGGCCATGAGCGGCAACATCGCGGGCTTCGAGCACACCAAGCACCGACGGTTCTGCGGTTCATGCCACGTGATGGGTCCGTACCGGGCCGACGCCGAGAATCCGCTCAGCCATAGCTTGGCTGCCGCGCACGCTCACAACGAGGAGTTCGGGACCGACAACTGCTACGAGTGCCACAAGGACTACGGCGCGTTCAGTACCGTGATGACGAAGCTCGGCGGCATGCGCCACGTCTACGAGTACTACACGCACTACCACTCGATGGACGTGAAGACGGCGCTCGACACGATCGAGCTCTACAAGCCGTTCCCGAACGCCAACTGCGTGCGCTGCCACTCGACCGAAGGCCGCAGTTGGTTGACCTTGCCCGACCATCACTCGAACCTCGCCAGCTTGCGCAGCGGCGCCGTCAGCTGCGTCAGCGCGGGCTGCCATGGGCCCGTGCACCCGTTCAGCAAGCCCAAGCACCAACTGCACGCGGCGGCCGCGCCATGAACCTGGAATACCACACGACATTCGTGTACCGCCTGCTGCGCTGGGCCGCCGTGCTCGCGCTCGTCGCCCTGTTCCTGATGGTCTGGGGCGTGTTCGACGCGCACCCCATCTCGCTCGTGATCGCCATGAGCGTCGGTCAACTGCTGGGCACGCTCTCGTTCGCCGCGTTTGCGTTCGTCGTGTTCTTGGATCTGCGCCGCGCGCACGTGTTCTCCAGGCGCGCCGCCCGCTTCAGCGTCCCCCCGCCACCGTCGATGCCACCGTCCGCACCTCCGCCGGCGTCGCCTTAGCCATCGCTCACGGCTGCTGCGTTTCGATCGTGCCGTCGATGTGATTCGCGCGCCCTGTCCCGCTGATCTTCGGTCCGGCAACGCCGACTGCGATCTCCGTGCCGTGACAGATCAGCGAGGCACAGCCGCTGTCAGCTGGATGAGGCGGTGCTGGCGGCGTGCCGTGACAGGTCGTGCAGGTCCCGCCTGCGTGCGCGTCCCACTCGAAGACTCGCCCCGGGTCCGCCGACAAGCCGGCGCCGTGACACGCCACGTTCTTGCACGTGTGGGCGGCGTAGACGGGAACCTGGCCTCGCGCCTTCGCACGCGCACCGAACGTGACGTCCGCGGCAGTGACCGCACCCCGGTCTAGATGGCCGGCGGCTTGTACGGTCTTCGGCACGACGTGACACTCGGCGCACGCGATCGCTGCCGTCAGCTGCGTACCTGCGTGCAGCAGGTGCGAGGGTGACTGGGGCATGGGGTCGCCGTCTTTGCCGTGACAGAAGGAGCAGCCCCCCTTCCCGTCGCCGATGTCGACGACGCCGTTCATGTGCAGCCGCGTGGCGAGCAGCTTCGTTCCAGACGCATTGGCCTCGAGATGACAGCGGTTGCAGGCGCCCGCGTAGTGATTCTTGGGCGGCGCGCCGTGGCAGTCGCCGCAGCCAAACGGCTTGCGCTCGGCGAACGACGGCGACGAGCGCGCGCCTTTCTGCGCGTGACAGCGCACGGCGCAGACACCCGTCTTGGGATCGTAGCTCGCGTCAGGTCCCGCCAGCGCAGCGTCGAACACCACGTCTACATGCCCGTTGGCGTGCGTGCCCGACAGCGTGGCGTCAGCCGGCGCATGACAGGTCCCGCAGACCAGCGGCGTCGTTCGAACGGCGCTCGTTTCGAGATGCGCGCGGTGCGCATCGAGCTTTTGATCGGCGAACAAGCAACCGTCGCGGGGCGGATACGCGCGGGCACCGCCGTCACCATGGCAGGTACCGCACGCGAGCACGCCAGCAGGCTGCGTGTGGCAACTCGTGCAGGCAGGAGCGCCTGCGGCTGGGTGCGTGATGCCTTTCGGCCGCACGGGTGCACCGTCGTGGCAGCGGCCGCACGCGTCCGGGTGGGCCGCGTCGAGCAGCGGACCGTAGTGATCGCGTGCGGCGAGCCGGCCATGCCACGCTGCAGAGCGCGGATTGAGGATGCCACCTTCGTGCACGGCGTTGTCGCGCAGGGGCGCATCGGCAGCGAGCCACGCACGCACACGAGCGCGTTCGGGCGCGTCGAGGTAGGTCGCATGATCGGGGCGGTCGAGCACGTCGAGCAGCGCCTGACCCGGGGCGTCGTGAGCACCTGCGTCGGCACGAACACCCCCGTCGGCACGATTGATCGGACAGCCGAGCGTCTCCAGGTACGTGCCGATGACGAACCCAGCGCCGGCGTCGTCGTCAGCGCCGGGGCCGTGGCACTTCTTGCAACGCTGCGCCAGCAAGCGCGAGATGTTGTTCTCATACACGGGTGGCGCATGCGCCGGCTCACGCGCGTCCGCGCACGCGAACAGGCTGAGCGCGAGCAGGAGCGCGCAGGCGAGCTTGACCATGATGTGTTCAGCTCGGTTCATCGTCGAAACACATGGCAGCCTTGGCAGAGCTGCGCTTCGGGGACGTGGTCTTTCTTGTCCGCATGACAAGCGAGACAGGTCGCGCGATCCGAAAACGGGCCTGGATTGTGCGCGTCATGATGGCACTGCGTGCACTGTTGATGGTGGGCATCGATGGCGTGCAGCCCAGGGAGCTCCGCGGGCTTGTGGCAAGTGGTACACGCGGGTATCGAACGCAGGCCCTGCTCACCGTGGATGCTGTGGCAGCTGATGCAGCCGCCGGCAAGCTTTCCGTGGTTCTCAGCCGCCTTCTTCTGGTGGCACGACACGCACTGGGCGGCCGGCAGCTTCCCGCCTTCGTGCGACGTATGACAGGCCAGGCATTCCTTGTGCACCTTGACGACGCTCGCCTGCTCGCGCGCATGGCAGGTGGCGCAGGTCTGGCTCTGCGGACGCGGTTTGCCCGAATGCGGCTCGTGACACGATAAGCACTGCGTGTGCTCCTGCCGCGGATGCACGTTCGCATGGCAGCTCGCGCATGCGACTGGCGGCAGCGCCGCAGCATGCAGCTGACCCTGGTGGCAACCCAAGCACCGAACGTGCCCCTTGTTGAGCGCGGTCTCCGTCAGCTGCAGCTTGTGGCAGCTGGTGCACACGGCGGGCTGCTCGGGGTGTGCAAACGCATGCGGCTTGTGACAGGCCAAGCACGGGGCATGTCCCCCATGAGCGGCCGAGTCGGAACCTGCGACGGACGCGTGGCACTGCGTGCACGGATTCGCGAGCGGCATGTCGACACGCGGCGAGTGCGGTGTGTGGCAGCCGATGCAGTCGTGGGAGCCGGTCTTGGGCAGACTCGTGGTGGCGGTTGGACTTTTCGCCAAGCTTGCAGCAAGCGCTTCGGTCTTGGGGTGGCTCGGCATGACTGATGCGTGGCAGGTCTCGCATTTCGCGTCGTCGACCTTGGCGACCGCGTGGGGGTCGTGACAGCTGGTGCACTCGCGGTGCGCCTTCACTTGGCTCTCGGCGAGCACGTGCTGGCTCTCGTGGCACGACCGACACGGCTTCACCTCGCTGCGACCGAAGCCATGCGCGGCGTGACAGCTGGTGCACTGCTCGTGGCCACCGGGGAACAACGCGTGGGGCTTGTCCTCGTGGCACGTCTGGCAACGCTGCACCGCGAGCTTCGCAGATCCGTGGGCGGCATGGCAGGTCAGGCAGTTCGCGGGATCATCGCTGGCTTTGTGCGCGTGCGTGTTCGCGGCCTCGGCGTGACATGACACGCAGGCAATCGGTACGACGCCGGGCTCATCGTGCGGCTTGTGGCACTTGCCGCAAGCCTCCGTGGCGTGGAAGACCACGGGTGCCAGCTGACCTTGCGGCTCTTCGTGACAGCGGATGCAAGCCCACACGCGGTCCTCGTGCGTAGGCCCGAAATTGTGACAGCTGGTGCAATCCGCGATGCCGACCAGCTGCTCGATGCGTGCCGCGTGCAGACCGTGGCGCATGCCGGCACGTTGTTCGTGACACGGGACGCAGACTCGCGGGCTCGGCGCGCGGAACGGGCCTGTCACGTCGTGACACTTCGCGCAGGCGATCCCCTCACGCGCGACGTGCACTTGGTGTCCCGGTGCGTCGCGAAACTCGCGCCAGCTGGCCGGCACGGTGCTCACCGGCACGGGCGGGCGGGTCTGCTTCCACGCGCCGACGGCCCAGAAGCCGGTGAACACGAGCCCAGTCGCGACGCTCGCGCCCACGAGCAGCAAGATCATGCGCGTGCGCACGCTCATCGCCCCTCCGTGTGGCACATGCGGCACGGCAGGTCCGAGAGCGGCTTGCGCGAGCTGAAGGCCGGAGGATGCGGGTTTCCGCCGGGGCCACCCACGCGATGACAGCCTACGCACAGGCTCTCGCCCGCGCCTCCGTGACAGCTGGCGCAGCTGACAGGATTGGCGCGCGCCTCGAGGCCGTGCCGGTTCTCCGAGCCGCGCGTACCGACCCAATCCGCCGGGTGCGGGCTGCCACGCAACGCAGAGGTCTCGAGCAAGTGTTTGCGACTATGGCAGTCACGGCACTCGCTCTGGTCGCGATGGCACGTGGCGCAAAGCGCGGGGTCCATGCGAGCTTCGAGGCTGTGCCGCGCGAAGAAGCCGGCGGCGTGCATGTCGGGCCGGTTGGGGTCGTCGAAGTGCCAGGTCGAGGGCAAGGCCGGCACCGTCGCGCCGCCGTGACAGCTGGCGCACGAGCTCTCCTCGTGGCAGCTCGTGCAGAGGTCGCGCGCGCTCGCGGCCTCCACGCCGTGGCGTCGCATGAAGTCTGGACCGTGCACGATGTGGCTCTCGGGCCGACTGCCCTCCTGCTCCATGCGCGTGTGACAAGGCGAGCAGGCGCGTGCCTTCCACTGTTCGCGATGCTCGTGGCACGACAGGCACGTGGCCATCGCCGGGCGCAGTGTTCCATCGCCTTGCGCCACGCTCTCGTGACAGCGCGTGCAGCGACCTGGCCCAGTGCCCTTGTGATCGCGGTGAGCAAACGTGAGATGCGCCTTGGCCTCGGCCACCGCGCTGCGCGTCTGCGCGAGGCCGTGGCACGACGAGCACTCGTGTGTGTCGTGAGGCGTTGCGTGACAACCGATGCACGTCGCGGTGCCCGGCAAGTCGAGCGGGCTCGACGCGTCGCTGGTCGCAATCCGAGAATGGCAGGTGACGCACGAGATGCCCTTGAGCACGTGCGCGCGATGCTCGAATGCGCGCTCACTCGACTTGCGGATGCCGAGCACGCCAGCACACGCCGCCAGCGTCGCGAGCAGCACGCAGAGCAACGCGAATGCCGCGCGGTTCATGGAAATACCTCGCGGTTGTATGCGACACGGAGCAGCGCGTACGCTTCGCTGCGATATTCGGGGGTCGCGCGCGCACCGAGTGCGACAGCAACCATCCAAGCCGAATCGATCGTGTAGCTCGCCCCCGCACGCGCCCACGGCCAGAGCGCCCCTCGGCCGGCGGCGTGATCAGGCGCGGCGACTTCCACGCTCGCGTGCGTTCGCCAGCGCTCGGCGATTGGCAGCATCACGCGCGCGGCACACCCGCTGTACGCCGAAGTGCCGACCTCGCGCCGCACGGCCTCGAGGCGAAGGTCGCCGCGGTCGTCATCGGAAAATCGCAGCGTGGTGCGCAGCGCCATGCGATAGCCGACCGTGTCCTCGAGGGCTTCGAGCGCGAACGTGCCGCCAACATCCAAGCGAGGGAACGCGTTCCACGAGAGATCCGTGCCGAGCTCGGTGCTCGGAGCATCACCCAGCACCGAGAACAGTGACGTCGCCGGCAACAGGCGCGACGCGATGCGCCGGGAGGCGAACAGCTGCGCGTACGAATGATCGGAGTGCGCTTGCGCAGACACGCGCGCCTCCGCGAGGCCGTCGCGCAGCACATCCCACGAGCCAAGCGCGTTGAGCGCGAGCCACGGGGCCGGCTCCGCCATGAGATCGGCGCCCACCTCCTCGGTCGAGGCTTCGCCGGCGTCCCTGCGCTGCACGTACGACACCCCCAAGCCCAAGTGCTCGTCGAGCAGCTTCTGCCCCAGTCGTCCACCCGCGAGCCAATCGAACGAGCGTGGTCCGAGCTCGGGCGCCACCGGCATGCCGCCGAAGACCTCGAGGGTCGAGCCCGTCGGTGCGCGCGCCAGCACGCTCGCGCCGTCAATTGGAACGGGGCGCACAGCGCCGGTGCTGAGCACGAACCGACCTACGCGAGCCTGACCGTAGCCATGCGGCTCGCGCAGACCCACGCTGACGGTCATGACGTCGCCCTCGCGGCCGAGCTCACTGGCGCCCACGAACACCACTGCGTCCGCGTCGACGTAGGGCGAGTTGCGGTAGCCGCTATGCAGAACGAGCAGGCCTTCCTCGGGACGACCTCGGATCAGCAGATCGGCTCCGACCGGCGTGTAGGCGCCAGCTTGCGCGCGAGCCGTCGCTGGGCGACCCGAGAACATCAAGAGCAGCAGCACGCACGCCACGAGACACGACAGCGCCGAGCACGCGCCTTGGGCGCAGCGATGGTTTCCATGTTCGCGACGCGCGCTGGGCATCGACAAGACCGGCAGGCCTGCTCTCAAGGGTTGGGGAAATCCGTGCCGTGGCAGAATGCGCACTGCGACGTTGCAGCTACCGGCTGCACTGCGTATTGCGCGCGCGGGGCCACCGAAAAGCGGTGGGACGCGAGATCCCCGTGGAAGTACTGCACCGGCATGGCGGATGGCGGGATCGAGTCGAGCAGCTCCGGATGGCGCGCGCCCCCGAGGGCCGTGCGTACCATGTGGCAGGTGGTGCAGAGCAGCACCGAGTCGTCCACGTTCGTGTGCGGATCCTTGGCTACTTTGCCGATGTGCCCACGGGGCGCGGTGAACTCGCTGCCCGAGTGACAGCCCGTACAGGCGCTGTTGTCGTCCTCGGGGTTCTTCAGATCGTCGGTATTCTGATCGTTGCCGTGGGCGTCGTGGCAGCTCGTGCAGGTCATCAGCACGAGCGGATTTCGGTACATGCCGCTCTGCACGAAGTCCGTGTATTGCTGGTGATTCGCCTTGGAATCGCCGCTCGGGTAGTGGTCAGTGTCAGCTGCATCGACACGGGCGGTGAAGCTGGCCGCGAACTCCGAGCGTCGCAAGCCGGGTGGCGGCATGGTCCCATCGGCCGCGAGCGGCGCTTCGGTGCCGCCTCCGCCGAGGCCCTGGGGTCGCGAGTGGCAGCGCCCACAGATCAACGTCTCGCGCTCGGGCGTCAGCAGGCTCGGTGACACGATGCGCACGCCGCGCACCTTGGCCTCGAGATGCTCCGACGCCGGCCCGTGGCAGCTCTCGCAGCCCACGTTGATCTCCTCTTTGCGGCCGTCGCCGTCGTAGTCGAAGTCGCCGTTGCCCTCCCCCACGGCGTGTGCGCCAAAGCCGGCAGTCAGATCGCCGGTCAAGCGCATGCCCGTGAAGTGACAGCCGGCGCAATTGTTGTCGAACGCGCGGGCGTTGTCCGGCGTGGTCAACGCGCTGTGCGCGAAGTCGTACCACTGCTCGGAGTGGACATCCTTCCACGGCCAGTCGTCCGTCGACGGATACGTGCTCACGCCGGTCGCATTGAACTGCACGGGCAGAACGAAATAGCTGAACGTAGCGTTGCCGTTCGCCAGGCGAGTCAGCAACTGCTGCCGCTCCAGGGCGCCCCCGTACGTCAGCGCCACCGGATAGGTGACCGAGCCTGCGCCCAAGTCGTTCTTGAACGTCACCACGTAGGCGCCGACGTCCTGCTTCGCTACCGCGGTGTTCCGCACCAGCGCCAGCTCGAAGCTCACAATCGAGCCCGGCGAGGTGATCGTGGGATCGTGATCCGACACGCTGCACTTCGCGTCGCTCGTCTTCGTCGCGTCGCAGTCGTAGTAGTAGAGCGTCGTGCCGCGATCGAACGCGGTGATCGCGGCGTCGAACGTGGGCCAGTGCGACGTATCCTGCAGCGGGCCGCGCAGACCGGGCACGCTCAAGCCCACGCGGTGGGCGCTGCGCTCGCTGCGTTGGCGGCCGTGGCAGCCGAGGCACGTGCTCGAACCGACATAGGTCGCCTGCGCGCTCGCTCGCCCGCTCACCACGAGGTCGATCTCCTGCCCGATCAACGACGGTCGCCCGAGAGCCGTCCGGCAATGATCGCCGCCCGGCAAGTGGAACGCGTCGTGCGCGTCAGGAAACCAGGCCAGGAAGTAAGAGCCCGTCGACACCTGCGAGATACGATAGGATCCGTCAGTTGAAACGGCAGCGTGCGCGTACTTCGCACCGTGCTGATCCACCAAGTCTTCGAGCGGCTCGTCAGTGCGATCCGCCACGGTCTTCGACGGTGACAGCGAGGTGTCGAGCGCGTGCTTCGCCAGCGTCGCTACGTCGCTCGCCGGCACGAGATAGACCGTGCCCGAGCCGACGAGTTGCCCGGCGGGGTCGTGCACTCGGCCCACGATGCCCATCGCTGCGATCGGCAAAGGATCCTCCGCGACCGGGGCCTTGCCGGTGGGCCCGCGCACGCCCTGTGCGCCGACTGGACCGGCATCACCACGCGGACCGGCCTCTCCTGCCCGCCCTCGTTCGCCTGCATCACCGCGTAGACCAATTGGGCCAATCGGCCCTTCGCAGCCCACGAGGCCGGCGCAGAGGCACAGCAGCGCGCATAAGCTGCGTGCGCGCAGCCGCGCATAAGGCGTTGTCATGTCGCCGACGTTTCGCATCACGCCTCCATAGCCCCGCAATTTCTTCATGACGCGCAAAATTGGCGTTTGCCGAATCTTTTTCGGCGACCTGCTACGGACGCGAGAGTGCAGCTGACAACCATCCTTCGCGAGTTCAACCGGTCCGTACCGCATCTTGCCGAACCTCACGTTGCGGCACAACGCAGCAATTGATCACGCGTCGTGTCGAGAACCAACAAAACCTCATCGCACTCATCTATCATGCTCGAGTGCAACTGCTTCCATCTTCGTCGCCCGCACACTCAATCGTGAAGTTATCTTCTGGAGGATCCATGGCTCTCTTCGAACGCGCACGTCGCATCACGCCAGTCCTGCTCGCAAGTGCGACACTCGCTCTGCTCGCAGGCTGCACCGGCCCTACCGGTTCGCGCGGCAGTGCGTGCTCCGTCGCCACGGAAGCTGACGGCGGCGTCGCCAAGATCTCGTGCGGGGACGGAACCACCGCTGTGATCGAAAGCGGTGGCGGCGGTTCGTGCTCCGTGAAGGACAACGGGAACGGAACCAAGACGATTACGTGCGTCGACGGAAGCAAAGTCACCGTCAATGACGGCAAGAACGGCACCACGGGAGCCAAGGGATCGAACGGCGCCAACGGAACGCCCGGCGCGAAAGGCGACAAGGGTGCCGACGGGGCAGACGGTGGCAACGGAACGAACGGCCGTAACGCCTACGTCGTCGGAGCCGGCCTCAATCTCACGATCCAAGGCGTGACTATCCCGACGGACCTTCGCCCGGTCGTGAGCGTTACGATCACCGACGCGGCGAAGCGGCCGCTCGATCGCACCGGCGTCTACAGCGTGGGCACCGTGAGCGCGAGCTTCGTGCTCGCCTATCTGCCGAGCGCAACCGCGCAATACGTGCCGTACAAGACCTCGGTCGTGACCGGCGTCACGGTAAACAACGTCGCACCGGCACTGGCCAGCGCGACGCTTCCGAGCTCCGAGAACAACGGCACCTGGACCGAGGTCGACACCTCGAAAGGCACATACACGTATCGCTTCGCGAACGCGCTGCCGTCCGGATACGACAAGACGAAGACGCACACGCTCGCCGTGTACTCGTCGCGCACCTTCGACGGCACGCAATATGCGTCGAATCCAATCTTCAGCTTCCGTCCCGATGCGACGGCCGTCACGGAGACACATGACATCGTGACGACGGCGGCATGCAACACCTGCCACGACACGCTGGCCGTGCACGGCGGTAGCCGTCGCGAGATCGGCTTGTGCGTCACCTGCCACGTGAACGGGATGAACGATCCCGAGTCCGGCAACTCGATCGACTTCGCGCAGATGATCCACAAGATCCACCGGGGCAAGAACTTGCCCAGCGTCGTCGGGGGAAAGCCGTACCAGATCATCGGTTTCAACAATTCGGTCAACGACTACTCCACGGTCGCCTTCCCGCAGCCCACCGAGAACTGCACGACCTGCCACCAAGGCGGCACCGGCAGCGATCGCTGGAAGACCGCGTTCACGCGCACTGCCTGTGGCTCGTGCCACGACAACATCGCCTTCCTCAATACGAACCCTCTGCCGGCAGGCATGAAGCTGCATAGCGGGGGCCAACAGACCACCGATACTCTCTGCAGCAACTGCCACGCCGAAGGCATGGGACCGATCGCCACACTGATCACGGACGTGACCAAGGTCCATCTCACGGCGCTCACGGATCCGAGCAGCCCCACCCTGAGCGGCAGCATCCTCAGCATGGGACCGACCACGCCCAGCGATACACCGTCGATCACTTTCCAGATCAAAAAGGACGGCGCCCCGTACAACATTATTGCGACGCCACTCAGCTCGCTGCGCTTCACGTTCTCCGGACCGACGATCGATCCGGTGAACTACAAGCAGTACACGGTGCAGGGCACCGGCTCGACGGGAACCCTGGTCGCATCGGCCAGCGGCAACCCCGGCGAGTTCACCTGGACCGCACCCGCGACCATCTCGGCGATCGGCGCGGCCGCGGCCTCCGTGAGTGGCCCGGCGATCCCGGCAACGGGCAGCTGGGGCGTCGTCATGGAAGGTCGTTTGGCAGGCTCGTGGAAGGCACCGGCTGGCGTGACGCAGAGCGTCAACTTCCCGATGCACAACGACGTCTTCTACTTCCCGATCACCGACCTGCAAGCAGTTGCGCGTCGGCAAGCCACCGTGGTGGCGAACTGCAACAACTGCCATGACAACCTCGCCGCGCACGGCGGCAGCCGCAACGATCCGGAAGCCTGCGTGATGTGTCACACGGGCAATCTCGACTCGATCGCCAGGCAGACGCTGCCTGCGGTAGGCCAGACCGCCCTCACGACCTCGCTGCGCTTCAGCCACATGATCCACCGCATCCACACCGGTGACCAAGGCAAAAACCCGTTCAGCGTGGGCGGGAACGACTTCAGCAAGGTCCGTTTCCCGGGCGACCGTCGCGACTGTCAGCTGTGCCACGTCCCGGGTCACTACGCGTTGCCGCTGCAGAAGGGTCTGATTCCCTCGCGCTGGGGCACGTTCGACAGCACGAGGACGCGCGTCGCGAGCTCGTATGAAGCCGCGACCGCCGCGGCCTGCACGGGTTGTCACGACGACGACTCGACCACCGTCCACGCGCTCTCGATGTCTATCGTGAGCCCGACCGACCCGAGCAGCATCGACGAGGCCTGCGCCACCTGCCACGCAGCGGGCAAGGACTTCGGCATCGACGTCGTACACGCCCGCCTGGGCCTGTAGCCCGGAGAAGCCACTGGGCTAGAGCAGCCGGCCGCGGGATCCCCCGCGCGCCGGCTGTTTTGTTTTCTCTTACTCGCCGCGACCGAAACGGAAGCGCGGCAGCCAGCTCGCGTCCATGCGCGCATGATCGATCAGCGCGTCGAGCATGGTGCGCCCCATGCGTGCGAGATCCAGCAACTGTTGTATGCGCTCGCGCTGCGCACGCGCGCGGGGGGTGGCTTCGCGTTCCGAGTAGCGCTCCAGCGCCGCCAGCGCATCCTCGAACGCTTCGATCGCCAGCACCACCTCGGCGCGTTCGCGCTCGCGCAGCACGCGCGAGATCATCTTCCACAGGCTGCTCTCGGCCTGGTAGTAGTCGTGGCGATCGCCCTGCCGCCAGACCTTGCGCACCACACCCCAGCGCGAGAGCTCGCTCAGCGTCATCGAGATCGCGCCCGCCGACAGCTGCAACCGCTCGCGCAACACGTCCGCGCCGAGCGGCTCGCCTGAAAGGTACAGCAGCGTCCACACGCGGCCCATGTTGCGCTTGAAGCCCCAGAGCACCATCAGTCGGCCGATCGTGTCGCTGACGATGCGCTCGCTCTCCCAGAGGTCGCCGTCGCCGCTGCCCACTTCGAGCACGATGGACGCATCGGCAGACAGCTCGTCCTCCGCGGAGTCAGCGCCGCTGGCCTCCGCCGCACGCTCGCGTCCTTCCATCCCGTTCTTGTTCACGCGCGCCGCTCGATCAGGCCGCGCACCAGGGCCGCGAGCAGCTCTCGCTCGCGACACGGGTGCAGTTGGTTGAGACCCTCCAGGCCCGCTTCGGTCTCGCGCATCGCGAACGCGCGCGCCTTCACACACGCTCGCCGCACCGAAGGCGCTTCCGAGACCCGCGCCGCCGCGATCGTGTCGCCGGCACGCGCGGTGATCAAGAGCGGTCGCAGCGAGGCCGAGTCCTCCTCGAGCGCGAGGGCCAGAGGCAACGTGGTCTTGCCCTCCGCAAGGTCGTGCCCGAGACGCTTGCCGACCTCGTGCGGCACGCCTTCCAGGTCGAGCACATCGTCGATGATCTGGAACGCGATGCCGACACGCTCACCGAAGTGACCGAGGGCTTCGATCAGCGCGGGCTCGGCGTTCGCAGCCCGCGCCCCGGAGCGGCACGCGTTCGCAAACAGGGACGCGGTCTTGCCGCGCACGATCTCCAAGTACCCCTCGATGCCGAGATCGTCCTTGCCGCGCGCCTTGAGCTGGGCGACCTCGCCGCCGATCAGCCGGCGCATGGTCTCGAGCGTGTCGCTCATCGCACCCTGCACGCCCGAGCCTTGAACGAGCTCGAGCGCCGCCGTCAGCAGCAGGTCACCCGAGAGCACGGACACCAGGTTGCCCCAGAGCATGCGACTGGCCGGTCGGCCGCGGCGCTCTTCGCCCTCGTCGATCACATCGTCGTGCAGGAGCGTCGCGGAGTGGATCAGCTCGACGGCGGCCGCGAGCGGGATCGCACGGGCCGCGGAACCGCCGCAGGCCTTCGCGACTAGGAGCGCCGCGATCGGCCGCACGCGCTTGCCACCGGCCAGCACCAACTGCTTGGCAGCGTCCGGCAAGGGCTCGGGACCATGCGTCGCCTGCTCGATCAGGCGCTCCAGAACCGGCAGAGATTCGTAGAGCAACTCCTGAATTTCACCCATGTATTCGCCGGCGTGGGCCGCGGACGAATGGGTCTTCGCAGTGTGCTGCAGCACCTCGAAGGGGGCAGCGGGAATCATGAGTGGCCTCCGGTTGTCGCGGCGCGCGGCGGATGCGCGTCCGCTGACACTGGTTTCAAAAACGCGTGAAACTATGCGTCGCTCGGACGCTAGGGTCAATGGCGCCGGATCGCCGAGCGCGGCGGTCAGTGCCGGACCGAGCGTCGCGGCGCGGCCGTGGTCGGAGGTGCATCGCGCTCGATCAGCACTCCGTCGTAGGCAGTCGTCGCATCCTGACCCGCTGCGAACACGACGACGTGAAGACCGTGACCTCGGTAGGCACGGGCAACGCCGGACGCGGCAGGGATACCGGCCGCGGCGACGGGCACCGGAGTCGCGGTTGGCCGGGCGGCAAGAACAGCAGAAGGCGCAGAGCCGGTCGCTGCGGCGGACCCTGAAGGAGGTACAGCCACCGGAGCCATGACCATCACATCGCCGGAAGCAGCAGCGGGAGCTCGGCTTGGCGGCGCCGCTGATGGCGGCGGCGGTGCGTGCCCGTGGCCCTCTTTGTCGACCTGCAGGGCGTCGAACACCATGTCGGGTGCGGGCTCGTTCTTCGGTGCGACCAGCTCTTCGACGCTGCGCTCTTGGCTCAGCCGGTTCGGCGGCACACTCGGGTCCTCCGCGGCGGTGTCGGTGACTTCACCGCTCGGACCGAGCGCGGGCGCTTCGATGGCGGCCAGCACGTAGCCCGGGTCCAGAGCCACGCCGTCCCCGAGCTTCTGGACCAGCGGCTCGAGCCGATCGAGCGCGAACGCCACGACGGCGTTGCGACTGGCGGGGTCCCCATCCACGACGAGCTTCTTGTTCTCCAGCTCGAACAGCCGCGAAAAGCCGCGCTCGGGCAAGAGCAGCTCCGCACGTTCCAGCTTACCGGCTCGCATGCGCAGCCGCAGCACGAGCGCAATCGAGCGCTCGACGCGGGTCCCGCCCGGCACTGGAACCGCGTAGCGGCCCGTGTAGTACTTCACGCATTCGTCCGCCGTGCAGCGCGGGCGCGGTTCAGCGCCGAACGCGCGCGAGAACGTCGGGTTCGCGTGCGCGACCGTCGGGATCGGCTCGCCCCAGTCGGATAGATCGAACAGCGTGTGCAGCCAGTAGCCGACGAAGCGCGTGACCCAGGTGCGACGCAGCTCGTCCTGACGCACGGCGCGCTCCGCGGCCAGCACCGTGGCGCGCGCGGTTTGCTCGCGCTTGCGCTGGTCGACGAGGTCGATCGCTGCGAGGCGCGCGCGCGCTTGGGCCGCGAACGCGCCTGCGGGAAACGCCGCGAGGTACTGCTCGAGGCCGGCCCGCGAGCCTTTGCCGGCCTCGAAGCTGGCCACGTCGCGCTGTGCGCGAGCGCGCTCGATCTCGTCGTGCCAATGGCCCTGCGGGTGGCTCGCGACGTAGTGCTGCATCGCGAGCAGCCGCGCGGGCTCTCCATGCGCCAGCCGCACTGCGCGGTAGGCAGCGTAGTCGCTCTTGCTCACGAACATGCTGCAGGCTGAGAGCACGCAGCACACGAGCAGCGCGAGGGTGCGCTGTACGGCGTGCTTCGTGGCGTGCTTCGTGGCGTGCTTCGTGGCGTG
>JADGRF010000145.1 GCA_017881055.1 Sandaracinaceae bacterium | reverse complement strand
TGCCACGGATCGAAGCGCACGGTGCTCTCGGCACCCGCGGCGGAGAGCTCGGCACGCGGTGCGCCCCAAGGGTTGTTCTTGTCGAACAACGAGACCTCGGCGTAACCACCGACGTGATGCTCGCCCGGGAACACGTCGGCGGTCGCGATCATGCGTCGCTCGTCGAGCGAGCCCGCGAACTGCGAGCCGTAGGCGGTGAACGCCAACGCCGGCCGCAGCGCGCGCTCGGGCGCATCCCAGCGCAGCTCGGTCCCGAAGCGCGTGCTGTCGGTGCCGGGCTTTCCGTCGATCGGGTTCGGAGCAAAGCCGCCGAATGCACCCACCGTGAAGTTCTGTGCGAGCGGCGCTTGCGCGCGCACCCCGTCGAGCGGTCCCAAGGCCTGTGCTGCGTAGCGCAGGCGACCTGCAGCTGCAAACCAGCGCGCACGGTCGCCGTAGCTCGCTTGCAGCTGATACACGCGCAGGTTCGGGCGGCTGCCAGTGCCGGCGCGCGCATCCATGCCCACCCAGCCCGCACCGGCGGCATCGGCGTCGAAGCGCAGCGGCACCGTAGACCAAGGCTCGTAGCTCACGCGTCCGCGCAGCTCCGTTCGCGAAATCACGGAAGCGCTGGTGATCACGTCCGCGTTCGTGAGCGAGAGCAGTGCGTTCACGCGGCCCTGCCCCGTGGTCTTGCCGAGCGCCACGTGCTCGGGATGCTGCGTGCTGGCAGGCCGCGTCGCGTCGGGCCATTGCTCACGGTAGTGCGCCAGGTCGGCCGGCGCAGGCAGCCGTTGTTCAACGACGTCGTGCGTTCCGGGGCTCGTGGTGGCTCGACCGTGCGCGCCGACGGCGAGCGACGTGTCACCCACCGCGATCGTCGCGCTGTCGCGTGCCACCGCGACCACGGTGTACTTGGCGCCGCCGATGCTCACGCGATCGCCACGCCGTAGGCCCGCGGCTTCGCCCGCCGACAGATACGCCTGTCCGCCGGCCACGTCGGTAACGGTCACGTCGGTAACGGCCGCGTGGGTGACGGTCACGTCGGTGACGGCCGCGTGGGTGCCGGCCGCGTTCAGGGGCTGCGGGCTCGCGGCTTGGGCCAGCACGACAGCTGGAAGCAACGCCAGCGCGCAGCACAAGCCAGCTGAGCTCAGCCATCGATTCATGGCGCAGCGCCTCCACGATGGCAGTGCAGGCACGAGCCCTCGCGCACCGAGCCGGCAACGCGCGCATGCGAGGCTTGAATCTTTTGTGGCGTGTGCGCATGACAACCTTCACAGCGCACCGCTCGAGGGAACGTCTCCGCGTTGCTGTGGCAGTCCTCGCAAGCCGCCGCGCGATGCGGGCCATGCGCAATCGGAAACAGCAGCTCGTGATCTTCCGGGGCCCGCGACAAAGCAGCGCTGCTGGCGCCCACCAGGCGTTGCACCTGCAGCGGATCCACGAACGCAGGCGACCAGCCGATTGCGCGATGGCACTCCCCGCAGTCGCGCGGGAAGGGCGCGCGTGTCGGGTTGGTGCCGCCGATGTGCAGCGGGTGGATGTCTTTGCGCCGGTAGTCCTTGGCGTGGCACGCGAAGCAATCCGCGGGCGGAGTGCTCCATTGCCGGCTCGCGCTACGTTGATGGCACTCGGTGCATTCGGCCACGGCGTGCATGCCGGTCAATGGCAGTCGGGTCTGCTCATGCCGCTTGCGCGCGGAAGTCAGCTGCCAAGCACGGGCATCATGGCACGTGTCGCACTGCTCGCCCATGCGCCGCTCGTGCGGATCCTCGTGGCAGCCCACGCACTCGCGCGAAAGTCTGTGCTCCGGTGCATGGCAGCCTACGCACGCAGTTTGCGCGTGGCGCCCGGTCAGCGGAAAACCGGTGCGCGCATGATCGAAGCCGCCGCCGCGACCGGCCGCGAGGCTCCAGCCTTCGGTGGAGTGGCAGCCGGTGCACTCCATGCCGTCGGTGAGGCTCGGGGCATGCGGGTTCTTCGGCTCCGCAAAGCTCAGCTGCGGCTCGATCACGATCGCAAGTAGCGCGAGCAAGGCGCTCGCGGTCGCCCCGACCATGAAGGGGATGAAGCGCATGAAGGGCGTGAGGCGTGCGCGGATCATGGCGCGGCCTCCGCGTGCGGGTTCGCGTGGCAGTCACTGCAGCGCTGATAGCCCAGGCGGTAGCGCACGGTCGTCTCGCCGTTGCGCAACGTCTGCTCCTTGTGGCATTGCTTGCACGCGAGCGGCGCGTGCTTGCCATCGAGCGCGAAGCCGGTCATCTGCTGGTGATCGAAGCTGGGCAGCTGGAACGAGCTGGTCTTGTGGCAGTCTTCACAGGCGCGCACGGGAGCCGTCAGTCGAAACTGTCCGCGATGCTTGTCTTCGTGACAGCCTTCGCAGCGCGTGGGCACGCCGCGGTAGCTCGCGCCACGTCCGCTCTTGCGATCGGCCTCGCTCGGGTCGTGGCAGCGCGCGCAAGCGGTGGTCGCGTGGGCGCCCGTGAGCGGCCAGCGAGAATGATCGATACGCGGTGCGTGCCAGTCCGTGGCCGCGTGGCAGTGTGCGCAGCCGTTGTCCTTCATCTCGGCCGCGAACTGCTCACCGTGCGGGTTTTCGTGACAGCTCTCGCAGCGCGTGTCCGCGACGTGCCAGTCCAGGCGCGGTCGCGCCGGTTGCTTGTGACAGCTGCCACAGGCCACCGCCAGGTGGCGCCCGAGCAAGGGGAAGGGCGTGCTGGCATGGGCGTCCGTATCGAAACGCGTGGGCAGAAAACCGCTCACGCGATGGCATTGCGCGCACTCACCGCCGTCGCGCGCGCTGAACTCGCCCTTGTGCGAATCTACGTGGCAATCGAGACAGCGTGCGAACGGCAGAGCACGATAGCGCTTGGCCTGCGGTAGCTCCGGCTTGTGGCAGCGTGCACAGTCCACCTTCTGGTGCGCGCCTGCTAGCGGATACTTGGTCAGCTCGTGCGCCTTGCGACCGATGTCGTCGGCGAGGCCGAGCCAGCGGATGTGCGCGTGACACTGCACGCAGTCGTTGCCGAAGTTGGCTTCGTGCACCGGCGCATGACAGCCCACGCAGCGCTTGCCCTTGCTCGGCGCCTCGTCGTTGCCGCGATCGTGGCAGCGCGCGCAGGCGACCGTGTCGTGACCACCCGCGAGGCTCAGCCCGGGGTGATCCTGCTTGCGCATGTGCAGGTCTTTCCAGTCGGTCTCGCTGTGGCACGTGGTGCAGTCGCTGGAGAAGCGGCCCTTGTGAGGATCCTTGTGACAGCTGGTGCAGGTGCCGAACTCGAGCGGCTTGTATTTCACGGCTGCGGGTGGCTCACCGTGACACTTCGCGCACTTCACGTCCTTGTGCTTGCCGACCAGCTTGAAGCGCGCGAGCGCGTGATCGAAGTCGGTCAAGCGGAGCTCCGTCCAGGTGCGTTCGACGTGGCACTTCGCGCAGTCGAGACCAAAGCGCTTGTCGTGCTTGTCCTCGTGGCAGTCGTTGCAGCGCGTGCCCACCCCCAGCATGGTCGGCGCGCCGCGCGTGTTCTTCTTCTGATGGCACTGGTTGCAGGCGAGGCGCGCGTGCGCGTCGCGCAACGCGAAGCCCGTGAGCAGGTGATCGAAGCGGGTTCGCGCGCCGCCGGGCCAGCGCACGAGGTCATAGTCCTTGCCGCGGTGGTCGACGTGGCATTGCTCGCAGGCCTTGCCCTTGTACTGCTTGCCGTGCAGGCCGCTGCTCGCGCGCAGGCTGGCTCCAATGTCGGTGTGGCACTTCAAGCAGAGCTGCGCGTCCACGCGCCGACCGGAGGCATGGCAGTCCAAGCAGTGCTTGTCACCCTCCAGAGTTGCGTGCGACGCAGATAATTCGCCCGGCGACAAGAACTGCGCGCGCGCCTGCGCGACACAGGTCAGCAACAGGCAACAGGTCGTCGCCCACAACGCGCTGTTGCCAAACCACTGACGCATTGCCTCAACTCGACCAGATCCAGCGGAACCCAAGTACCCACGCGACCACGATGTGCACGCTGACGGACACGATCATCAGCAGCGCCGCGAAGCGATGCACGCTGCGCCACGAGCGCAACAGGCACTCCGCGCCGTACGTGCGCACGGGCTCGGCCGCGAGCTTCACCACCTCGTCGCAGAGCTGCTGCAAAGGCCCGCGGCTCGCTTCGGGCGCGAGGCTGTGGCGCACCAGGTCGGATAGCGCAGCCTGCATCCGCTCGCGCCGGACGCGCACCTGCGCGCGCCATGTAGGAATCGTCAGCAGCGCATCCAGCAGCGTGGCGCGACGTGGTTCCGCCGCCGGTGGAAGTGCCGCAACGACATCTTTGAGTCGCGCGCCGGCTCCCGGGGCATGAAAGTCCAGCTCGGCCAGCGCATCCAGAAAGCGCGGACGATTGGCCTGGGGCGCAAGGCTATGCAGATAGCGACCGATCAACCCCGACAACACCACGAAAAACAGCGTGACCGACGTGAAGGTCGCGATCGGCGTGCGTAATTGAAAGGCGGAATGAAACGCGATCAGCACGCTGCCCGCGAGGCCGGTGAAGACGTGCACGTTGAGCCACGTGCGCATCGAGCCGAACTGCTGGAACGCTGCAAATCTGCGGCGCGCCAAGTACAGAAGGTTCGTGAAGATCAGCCCGGTCCCGACGATGCCGTAGCCGTGGCCCACGATTTCACCGGGGCTGAGCACGCGGAAGTCCGGGTGCGCAACGCGGTCGTGCACGTCTTGCACGTAGAAGTCCAGGCCGCGGTACAGGAGCGCGCCCGTCAGCAGCAAGAGTACGAGCACGGTGACCAGGTCCACGCGCGCCACCCGCTGTTGGTGCAGGACTACGCTGGCTCGCGACGCACGCTCGGGCATTGCGCGCATCCTACTGCGGCAGGCGCGGAGATGAAGACAAATTGTGCTAACGTTCGAGCTGTCTATGTCGCGTAGGTTGCGCAAGTCTCGGGCCGCTTGGGTTGCGCTCGCATTGCTCGCAGGCGCCTGCAACAGCGCAGCCGATGCGCATCGCGCCGTGAGCGCGCACGCAGACTGCGTGATCTGCCACGAGCCCGAGTACAAAGCGGCGAAGAATCCCGTGCACGTCGACAACTTCCCGACCGCGTGCGGCGCCTGCCACAGCGAGGACGCCTGGAAGCCCGCGAAGAAGCTCGATCACGCGAAGGTGTTTCCATTGCTCGGGGTGCACGCGAAGACCGAGTGCAGCGCGTGCCACACCAAAGGCTATCGCAAGGGCGACACGCCGACCGAGTGCGTGGGCTGCCACAAGCAGGACTACGACGGCACGACCAACCCGGTGCACGTCGGCAACATCTCCATGCAATGCAACGCGTGCCACACCGAGGACGGTTGGAAGCCCGCCAAGGACATCGATCACGACAAGGTGTTTCCGTTGGTCGATGCGCACGCCACGGTTGCCTGCGCGTCATGCCACAAGCAGGGCTATCGCAACGGCGACACGCCGAACACCTGTGTGGGCTGCCATCAGGCGGACTACGATCGCAGTCCGTATCCCGGCCACGATACGTTCCCCACGACGTGCCAGGACTGCCACACCACCAAGGCTTGGAAGCCCGCGAGCGGCTCGCATCCCGAGAGTCGCTTCCCGATCGCCAGCGGCCGCCACGCGAACATTCCGTGCAACGACTGCCACAAGTCCGCGCTCGGCACGCCCAACAACAAGAACAACACGGACTGCATCAACTGCCACACCAACGGCAGTCACCACACGCGCCCGGGCATAGACAGCCATCACCAGGAGGTCGGCGGATACCTCACGGGTAGCTCGTCGCCGAACTTCTGCCTACGCTGCCACTCGGACGGCCGGAACCGCGACAACTAACATGCTGCCCGTCATCGCCGTGCTCGTGGTCACGCTCGCGCTCTATCTGTTGTGGGATCGCTTGGAGCACTCGCGCGAAAAAGAGACGCGGCGCGCCGTCGCCGACATGGCGGGCATGGGCGAGCTGGTCGCGACCAGCTTGAGCCCGCGCATCGATCCGAATGCCTGCATCGGCTCCGGTGCGTGCATCCGGGCCTGTCCGGAAGAAGTCGTGATCGGCCTGGTCGGCGGCCGCGCGAAGCTGGTCAACCCGATGGCGTGCGTCGGTCACGGCGCGTGCGAGTCCGCGTGTCCGGTCCACGCGATCAAGCTCGTCTACGGCACCCGGACGCGCGGCGTGGAGCTGCCACGCATCGATCCTCACTTTCAAACCAACCGCGCGGGCGTGTACGTGATCGGCGAACTCGGTGGCATGGGCTTGATCCGCAACGCCGTCGAGCAAGGGCGCCAAGCTGCCAAGCACATCATCGAGGGCTCCGGCGATCAAGGCGAGCCCACGCGGCGCGGCAAGGACGGCGCGCTCGATGCCATCATCGTGGGTGCAGGCCCGGCCGGAATCTCGGCGACCTTGCGCCTTTTGCAAGCGAAGCTGTCGGTGCTCTTGCTCGAGCGCGAAGCGTTCGGAGGCACGATCGTGCACTACCCGCGCGCCAAGGTCGTGATGACGGGCGAGCTGGAGATTCCTGGCTACGGTGTGGTCAAGCGCCGCACCATGTCCAAAGAAGCGCTGGTCGAGCTGTGGCAAGACATCCGCGCGCGCACCAATCCGCCGATCATCACGGGCGAGCTCGTGACGCGCATCGACCAAGATGAAAGCGGCATGTGGCTGGTGCACAGCGAGACGAGCGTGCGGCGCGCGGCGAACGTGGTGCTCGCGCTCGGTGTGCGCGGCTCGCCTCGCAAGCTCGACGTGCCGGGCGAGAATCTGCCGAAGGTTGCGTATCGCTTGCTCGAGCCGCAGGAGTTCAGCGGCAAGCGTGTGCTGGTCGTGGGCGGTGGCAACAGCGCGGCCGAGACAGCGCTCGCGCTCGCCGATGCGGGCTGCTGCACGTCGGTCAGCATCTCGTATCGCAAGGGCGTGTTCGCGCGGCTGCGCGCTCAGAATCGCGAGCAGCTGGAGCTGGCGATCGCCGAGCGCCGGGTCGAGGCGATCATGGCGAGCGAGCTGACGAGCATCGAGCCGGAGAGTGTGCAGCTGTCAACGGCCAGTGGTGTCCGCACGCTGCCCAACGACGCGGTGATCGTGCAGGCTGGAGGCACGCCGCCCGGTGAGCTGCTGCGCGGCTTTGGCATCGAGATCGTCACCAAGTACGGCGAACGCTGACGCTCAGAACCCGAGCTCGGCTCGTTGCGCGTGGCAGCTGGCGCAGGTGCCGAGCAGCTCGCCGTAGACGTCAGCACGCTGTGACGGAGTGGTGGCCTCTTCTGCGCTCGTACCGAGCTCGCGCACCCTCAGCAACGCCGCGATCACGGCGGGGGCCACAGGACGCGACGACGGGATCTCGGTTGGCAGATTCACGAGCGCGTGCGCGCCGGCGTTCCACGCCGAATCCGAGGGCCCGGTGACGCCTTCCCACATGCGATCGGTCGCCCAGATGTGGCGCTGCATGCGCTCGCGGAACGTGTCGACCGCCGTCGCGTTCGCGCCCGCTTTCTCGGCGGCAACGAGGTCGAACTTCGGTCCTTTGCCTTTCTGCTGATGGCAATCGCCGCAGGCGCGCGCGAGCGCCGCGATGCCGCTGGCTGCATGCTCGAGCGAGGTTGCGCTGGCGGTGAGCTTCGCGGTCTCCTGGATCTGCGCCACGTTGGCCATCCAGCCGCCCGGCGCGATCTTCGCGTAGTCGTAGCGCGCCAGCGCGTTCATCGGATCGCGCAGCGCCTCGAGCTCGCCGTTGATCACCGCGTCGCGCCCCCAGGTCACGATCGCGAAGTGCGCGAACATGTAGTCTTCGAGGTGCTCGCTGTCCGGCGGTGTGCCCGGTTTCGTGCTCGCTTTCGCGCCGCTCGCTGGCTTCGGCAAGAGCGCACCCTTCTGGCCTTCGAACGGGGGCACGTGCAACGCGGCCGCGCCACCGAACAGGCCTTCGGGATCCGGTCGGCACAGCACAGTCGGGTGCGCCTGCAGATGCGCGCGCAAGTCATCGACGCGCGAGCGCGCGACGCGGAAGCCGAGCGCAATCGTGTCGTTGCGATCCGCAGCGGCTTGACCGAACCGGTACGTGGCCACGAGCGACGTCGAATCGCCGCTCGTGTCGTCCGGAGCGTCGACGGCATCGAGCGCGAGGAACGCGCACTTGCCCTCGTATTGAGCTTGGGGGTGCTCGGCTTTCGTGTGCGTGCCGGACGTCGCGCAGGCAACGAAAGCGGCCGTCAGCGCAACGCACGCGAGCGCTGCGAATACGGTGCTGCGAACCAGGGGGTGTTTGATGGGATGCATGTCGGGCGGCCTCAGGGTCAAGCATGCCTCATGCCACCAGGATCTCGTGCTCTTGCGCGTCACCGCCGGTCACGGACGCAAGTTGTGCGTCGTTTGCGCCGTTCCCCGCAGATCCTGCGCCGTTCCGTGGGAGCACAGCGCATTCCGCTTTTGAAGGGCCGCGGCGTTGTTCTACCCTGACGCCTTGCCCGTCAAGACCCGCGATCTGCGTGGCGAAGCGTTGCATGAGCGCATCTTGCGCGGCGCAGCTGCTGCCTTCGGCCGACTCGGGTACGCCGCCACGCGCGTCGAGGACATCGTTCTCGAGACAGGGATCTCGCGGCCGACCTTCTACAAGGTGTTCAGCGACAAGGACGGCGCGTTTGCCGCGCTGCTCGAGCTGCACCACCGCACGATCCGCGAGCGCCTCGCCCAGGCCTACGAGTCGTCCGCCGTTCCGAAGACGCAGCTCGAGCGCGCGATCGAGAGCTTCTTGCGCTGGCGCGCCGAGCTGGGCCCGGTAGGTCGCGCGCTCGACTTGGAAGCGCGCTCGCCTAACACGCAGTTCGCGAACGAGCGCAAGCGCATGCTGGAGTTCGTGCTCGAGCTCAACCAGAAGGGTCTGGCGTGCGCAGGCCTCTCAGCCGTGGATCCCGTGCTTCTGCGCGCGCTCGTCGCCGGGGCCGAGAACGTCGCCGACGAGCTGTTCGCCAAGTCCCCCGTCTCCGAGCGCACGCTGCAGCGCGCGAAGGAGGTCGTGATGCGCCTGCAGGCCGGCGTGCTGTTGAGCTTCGCCGAGCCGGTGGGCGCGGTGCTCGTCCGCGCATGGGCCCCGGCAGCGCGCAGCTCGGGAGCCAAGGGGCCCAAGCGGCCGACACGCTGAGACCACGCATTGACAAGCACAAGCACATGTTCCCTGAGCTGACCAAGCTCAGCGTCGCGCGCGTGCAGAAGCAGGGCCGCAAGGTTCAGAGCCAGCGCCGCACGTAGCGGCCGAAGCCGCGTCCGTATACGCTGGCCGCAATGAGCGCGGCGCGAGTGGGAATCGTCCGACAAGCTTTCGTTGGTGCGCTTGCCTGCGCGCTAACTTGTGTTTCGGCCTGCTCGATTCAAACGCCGCGGGGCAAGTTCTCGCAGCAACACGACGTTGCAGATGACGCAGGTGACGCCGATGCCGGCGCCGAGGCCAGCGCGATCGCCGCGCGCCTGTCACGTACACAGCGCATGCTCGACGCGCTGCAGCCGATCGTCGCCGCGCAGTGCGCGTGGCTGTTCTCGTGCTGTAACACGTTCGAACGAGCGTACGACCTCGGGCCGCTCGTCGACAACGAGCAGGACTGCGTCGAGCACGTGCTGCAGGACCTGTCGTCGGCCGAGACCGCGTCGGGCGTGCCGACGCGCTTTCCGAGCGTGCTGCGCGCTGCGGTGGCCGTCGCGTTCGGGCCGCTCGACGTTCACGTGAAAGCCGACGGTTCCGCGGTTGCGTCCTGCGCGAAGCAACTGCGCGCAGTCGCCTGCGAAGCTCGCATTCCGGTCGATCACTGCGAGCCCTCGGCTCCTACCTCAACGCATGCGTGTCAGGTGGAACATGTGCTGCCCGGACTCGGCCACGAAGGCAGCGCCTGCCTGAATGAGGCGGCGGGCGCTCTGGGCTGCGGTCCGCACACGCGCTGCTCCAGCCGCGTCGGCGCGGGCCCCCTGGGGTACTGCGTGGCAACACGTGCAGCAGGCGCACGTTGCCAACACGATATCGACTGCGACGCCGGCTTGCTCTGTGACTACGCGACGGGCAGCTGTGTATCGGGCGTCGGCTACGGGCAAGCCTGCGCGTTCAGCGACGACGACGATCGCATCCCCGGCACCGAGCGCGTACGTTGCGCCGCGGGCCTGGCGTGCGACGCGGCCACGGTGCGCTGCGAAGACGGCCGCTGCTACGAAGGCATGACCTGCAGCACCAGGGCCGATTGCCCCGCCGGCCTCACCTGTCGCAGTTCCAGATGCTTGCCCGCCGCCGCGAGCGGCGCAGTCTGCAGCGGTAACGACGAGTGCAAGAGCAAGCTCTGTACCGCCGACCCCAGTAGCGGCATCGGCCACTGCTCCGACGGACTCGCGCTGCAAAAGCCCTGCGCCAGCGACGACGCGTGCAAGAGCGGCTTCTGCGATCTCAACGCGGGCGCGTACGGCAGCTGCTTGCCACCGCAAGAGGTCGCGGGCGCGCAGTGCCCGTCGTTGCGTGACACCGAGTGCGCAACCGGCAAGTGCCAGTTCACCGTGAACGGCTACGTGTGCACGCCTACCGGCGAGCGCGGCTCGAGCTGCTTGGTCGACAGCGACTGCGTCTTTCACAAGGGTCTCGGTTGCGACGGCGGCAGCTGCGGGCCGGTCGCGCGCGCGCAGGACAAGGCGTGTCTTTCGGACGCTCAGTGTCAGTCGCACACGTGCCGTGCCGGCGTGTGCGTCGGTTCCGGCGTGCTCGGCGCCAAGTGCAGCAGCGATCCCACATTCTGCGAGCCCGGCCTGTACTGCGATACGTCGAAAATCGGCAAGCCCGCGAAGTGCCAAGCCAAGAAGGGGCAGGGCGAGCCGTGCACGAGTGCCGACGAGTGCTGGTCGTCGTGCGGCGCGGTCTTCGGTGCTCGTGTGTGCAGCAGCGAAGGCGCGCGCGTAGCCAGCTGCGTCGGCCCAACGCTGTGAGCGCGACGTTCCCGTGGCTACCGTCGTTACGAAGCGGCGCGCCGACGATGCTGCGTCGGTGACATACTCTTCCAACGCTTGAACGCGCGACGAAACGCGCGGCTGTCGGAGAAGCCGAGCAAGAGGGCCACGTCCTCGATGCCGAGCGTGGGCTCCGCCAAGTAGCGCAGAGACAGCTCGATGCGCAGCTGTTCCAGCAGCTCTTTCAGGCTCGTGCCCTCGTCATTCAGGCGCCGTTGCAGCGTACGCGCGCTCATGTCGAGTTCACGCGCGATGCGATCGAGACCGATCGAGCCGTCGGGCAACAGCGCGGAGAGCTGCCGGCGCACGCGATCCGAAAGAGAATCGCCGCGCGCGAGCTTGTCGAGCAGATCGCGTGCGTGCCGCTCCAACGTCTCCGCAAGCGCGGGATTGGCGTTGCTCAGCGGCAGATCGAGCCAGCCGCGGTCGAAGATCAGCGCGTCGGTCTCGGCAGAGAAGCGTATCGGACAGCCGAACACGCGCTCGTGCTCGCGCGTGTCGCGCGGCTTTGCGTGCTTGAACCAGACCTCGATCGGCGTCAGGGGCCGACCCGTCAGGTTGCGACCGATCATGAGCAAGTTCGCGAGGCTGTTCTCGGCGACCTGCGGCGGTGGCACGAACGGCAGCAGCACGTCCTGCCCGAGCGTGGCTTTCGTGGCCTCGACGCGCAGGGTCGTGCGCCAACCGTTCTGATGGATGCGCTCGTAGCGGCACATGCGGTCGATGGCCTCGCGCAGCGTCGCACTGCTGTGCGCCAGGTAGTCGAGCACGGTGAAGACGCCGGCTTCGTAGAGCTGCGACAGCTTGAGCCCCAGGTTCTCGTCGCCGCTCACCTCGATCGCGGCCTGGAGCAACGACAGCGCTTGCCGCGTGGGTAGGCGCGTGTCCGGGTTCTTCAGCGCCTCGGCACCGAGGCCCACGCGCGCCAGCACGGCGGTGTCGTCGACCTGCAGCGCGCGCAGTCCCAATATCAGCGGCCAGATCAGCGGTGCCGTGACGTAGAAGCTGCTCTCCGCGGAGACCTCGTGCGCGACCATCCGCTCCACGTTACACCGAGACCCGTCTGGCAAGCAGCCCATCTCCTCACCAGTCGGCCTATACTGCGCGGCATGTCGCCCGCGCGGATGCTGGAGCTGCTCTCGTCGCATCTGCTGGTGATCGTCGGCTTCGCGATCGCCTCGCTGTTCATGGCCCAGGTGCTCACGCAGCGCCGCCCTACCGGCAGCACGCTCGCCTGGCTCCTGGCCATCGCGCTCATTCCGTACGTGGGCGTGCCGTTGTACCTGGTGTTCGGTGGCCGCAAGCTGCGCCGGCGCGCTGCGTCGAAGCACAAGCTGTATCCGAGCGCCGTGCCCATCGACCCCACGATGAGCGACACGACGCGCGTGCTCTGTGCGGCGGGAGCACCGCGTCCCACGTCGGGCAACACGGCCGAGGTATTGCCCAACGGCGAGACGGTGTTTGCCGCCCTACTCGCGTCGATCGCAGCAGCGCAGCGCTCCATTCACATCTCCACGCTGATCTTGGCCGGCGACGAAGTCGGCAACGCGATCGTGGATGCGCTCGAGAAGAAGGCGCGGCAGGGCGTGCAGGTGCGGCTCTTGATCGACGCCCTGTTCAAGTTTCGCTCGAGCGGCAAGAGGCTTGCCGCGCTGCGCCGTGCGGGCGGACGCGTCGCGTTCTTCATGCCGGTCTGGGCGGTGTTTCGCGGCAACGCCAACCTGCGCCTGCATCGCAAGATCGTCGTGATCGACGACGCCGTCGCGATCGTGGGCGGCATGAATCTCGCCCGCGAGTACATGGGCCCCGCGCCGAGCCAAGAGCGCTGGCGCGATCTCGCGACGCGCCTGTCGGGCCCCGCCGTCGCCGACATCGCTGCGATCTTCCACGCCGATTGGCAGTTCGCCGCCGGCCAGCGGCTCGGCCCTTCGCCCCAGGAACGTGCGCTCGAGGCCGCGCAGTCTACGCCCGACCAAGTCGGCGCACAGCCCGGCGCGGTCGTGCAGATCGTCGCGAGCGGCCCCGATGTCGAGAGCGATCTCATCTACGACGCGTTTCTGTGCGGCATGTTCGAGGCGAAAAAGCGCCTGTGGATCGCCACGCCCTACTTCGTGCCCGATGAAGCGCTGGCCCGCGGCGTGCTCCTCGCGCTGCGCCGTGGCGTCGACGTGCGCATCGTCGTGCCCGCGCGCTCGAATCACTTCACCGCCGATCTCGCGGGCGCCAGCCACCTGCGCGAAATTGCCAAGGCTGGCGGCCACATCCACTGCTACGCCCCCGGCATGATGCACGGCAAGGTGTTCATCATCGACGACAGCATGGGCGTGCTCGGTAGCGCCAACGTCGACATGCGCTCGCTGTTCCTGAATTACGAGATCGCGCTCCTGTTCACGACCAGCGCCGAGATCGAAGCGGCGCAGCACTGGTTCGTGTCGCTCTTGCCGGACTGCGTGGAGTTGCGCCCTTCCGGCCGAGCTCGCCAGCTCTTCGAAGCGCTGGCCCGGCTACTCGCGCCGCTCGAATGAAACGTGCGATACTCAGGCGTAATGCAGCGCGCAGGGTTTTTCTTCGTCACGTGCATGGTCGTTGCGCTCTCGTCACTCGCGGCATGTAGTGCGGCACCAGCCCGGCACACCGGACAAGGTCAGGACGTTGCAGCTAACGGCTCGGACGCGAGCCTCGGTGGCAGCGCTGGCAGTGTGAGCTTCGGTAATCCTGACGCGGCGGCGCCGCAGATCACGGGCGCAGGCGACGGGGCGATCGTGGCCCACGATGCCGGCGCCGGCACGGTCACGCGCGATCCGAGCTGCGGCCAGATCACCGCGATCGTCCGCGATTTCACGCCCGACACCAACTCCGACTTCGAGATGCCTTTCGACTTCACGAACCTGGCGGCGATCTTCGCAGGCCAAGGTCAAAAAGGCATCGTGAAGCCGATGCTGGAGATGGGCTACCCCGCGTACGCACCCGCGGGCGCAACCGCCGAGACGCACAGCGCCGCGCAGTTTTACCAGTGGTACGTGGACACGCCGAACGTCAACATGCGCTTCGAAGTTCCGCTGCCGCTCACCGAGACTACGCCCGGTCGCTTCGTCTACGACAGCACCGCGTTCTTTCCGATCGACGGCAAGGGCTTCGGCAACTACATGACCACGGGCCACAACTTTCACTTCACCACCGAGATCCGCACCAAGTTCACCTATCAGGGCGGCGAAGTGTTGATGTTCCGTGGCGACGACGACGTGTGGATCTTCGTGAATGGCGTGCTCGCAGTCGATCTCGGCGGCATGCACAGTCCGCTCATGGGCACCGTCGACATGGACACGTTCGCGCAGCAGAACGGCCTGGCGAAGGGCATGACGTACAGCATGGATATCTTCCAAGCCGAGCGTCACACCAGCGGCTCGAACTTCCATCTCGAGACCACGATCAACTGCTTCACGATCGTGCAGCCGCCGCCACCCCCCCCGCCGCCATCCTGAAGACTCCGTTGCGAGTCATCAGGCGTCAGTCGTGTGACTTCGTCTCACTCGTCTGCGCAGCTGCCAACCGTATCCCAATGCAGATAACGCTCACGCAAGAGCGCGTAACCGTAGTTGCCCGCGAAGGTTCCGGCGAGCGTGACGAGCGCGCCGAGCTGGCCTTCGCCGAGCTGCACCAGCGCGACGCTCGGGCACGAACCAGAGAGTGCCCAGCCCACGCCGAATACCAGGCCGCCGAGCAACGTGCCTTTGTGAATCGGCCGATCGGTGAGCGGTACCCGGCTCGGAAAGCCGCGACGAAACCCCGGGAAGAGCAGCGCCAGCACGCTGACCGCGAGCAGGAACGTGAAGAACATACGCAGGCTCGCGAACGTGAACATGCGGTGGACTTCGTCCCACGATGAAAAGCCGATGCGACTCAGCGAAAAGCCGAGCACCGCACCGAGCAGCAGCGTGAGCGCGGCGTGTTTCACAGCGCCTCCAACGCGAACGAGGTAGCTACCGCCGAGCCGAAGAACGCGCAGGTCGCAACCAAGCTGCCCATTTGGCGTTGGCTCAACCCGCACAGCCCATGCCCCGACGTGCAACCGCCGGCCATGCGCGTGCCGAATCCGATGCAGCTGCCACCCACGAACAGCGCGACGTAGCCAAACGCTCCGTGTCCGAGCATGCGCGAAAAGAGCGGACCCGCAAGCGTGCTCGTGAGCGTCGGCGCGCCGCGCGAGAGCAGCCTCGACACGACGCCTCCGAGCACGAGCCCAACGAGAAAGCTCGTGTGCGTGGTGACGCTCTCGTCCGCTGCGAGCGCCGGGGTCGTCGCCGTCGCCCCATTCATACTCGCGGAATTCATGCGCGCGATGTCTTCGGTCGCGCCCGCAGCGAACGCCTGCTCGGTCGCGGCTCGGATCGCGGCTAGCAGCGCGTCCGTGTCCGGCGCGGGTTCCGCTGCGCCGTGACGCATGCGGTCCACGATAGACGAGAAGCGTCCTGATACCGCCATCGTTCGGCCCAGTAGCATCCAATGCAGGATCGGGACCGAGGTCAGGAGCAGCCCGCCTATCCAAAACGGCAGATAGCTCGTGTTCATCTCAGGGCTTCTTGCCACCTTGACCGGCCACGTGCAACAGCACCCCGTCCGGCATCACGTTGACGGGCACGGGCTTGCCGAGTCGGCCACCTGAGCGGTCGCCACTCAGTGAGACAGCACGAACAACGCCGCACCGCCCAGCGCGACCAAGCCGAGCAACACGAGGCCCGCCACTTTCAAGATCGCGACCACGTCGGAGCCTTGCGGTGCAGGCGCGGCACGCACCGAGGGCGCTCGTGCGGGCGGCCGTCGCGACGCCCCCGTGTTGCCCCTCACGCCCGGGCTATGCGCGTGCGTCGGCGCGGGCTGACCGTTCAGCGCTGCGATCTTCGCCATCGCTTCGTCGCGCATGCGCGCGGCGGTCGCGGGATCCATCTGCAGCGTGCCCATCACGTTCTTCACGGCCGGAGCTTTCGGCTGCTCGCCGACCTGCACCGGATAGTGGCCGCTCTCGAGCAGCTCGATCTCGAACTTGTTGATGCCGATGATGTCGCCGTAGCTCAGCACGGCCTCATGCACGCGCTGTCCGTTGACGGTCAGGCCGTTCTGACTCTCGGCGTCCCGGATTCGGTACTGCGCGTCGACGTAGATCAGGATCGCGTGCGTGCGCGAGACGCCTGCATTGTCGATCACGAGATCGGACGTGGCGTCGCGACCGAGTGTCATCCTGGTGCTCAGGATGGGAACTCGGCTCAGCTCACGATCCCTCAGGCGAAGCACCAGCTCGGCCATACCCGCGAATCATAGCCTGCTGCGCGCATGCACGGAAGAATCCTGCAGGCTGGGTACGCACCCGACCCACCTCGCCGTGCATCGATTCACACGCGCAGGCTTCCCATCGGCAGGGGCTGCGGTTAGCGTCCGAAGCATGCGTACGCTCGCACGGCTCGGGATTTCGATCGGCACGCTGGCTGCGTCGTTCATGTTCTGTGCTTGCAGCGACGACACCGCCGCGGCGAAGAGCGATGCCGGCGCCGCGCAGCACGACTCCGGCGTCGCTGCCATTCCCCGTCTCGACGCCGCAGTCAGCGGCGACGATCCGCTGCCGGCGTGCGACCGCTTCAACCCGTCCGCGTGCAAGAGCGGCCAAGTCTGCGACGAGCTGATCCGCATGCAGTCCAGCAGCACGACCGTGATCTACGCCAGCTGCGTCGATGCTCCGCAGCTGCGCGCGCTCGGTGATCCCTGCGATCCATGGTCGGAGAAGTACGAGACCCAAGGCTTGCTCGAGCCTGTGTTTCTCGATCCGTGCGGCGACGGAACGATCTGCGAGAAGGATCCGCTGGTGCGGGGCGCTTCGAGCTGTCAGCCCATTTGCCAGAGCGGCACGTTCAAAGATACGCGCGAGAGCTGCGCGAGCCGCTCGGCGTATTGCTTCGGGCCGGGCCAGTACGAAGAGGTCTGCATCGAGAGCGATGGCTGCGACGTGGCGAAACAAACCGGCTGCCCCAAGGGCAAGGCGTGTTACCTGCAACTCAACGACAGCCAGGACGGTGCGCTCAGCGTCTGCTTGCCAGTGCCACAGGCCGCGGTCGCGGACCAGCAGCGGTGCACGTACGTGAACGACTGCAAGGCGGGTAGCTCGTGTTTCGGCCCGGTGCACCTGGCTCCCAGCAAGTGGTCGCAGACGGACTCCGTCTGTCGTCCCGCCTGTAGCACCAGCGTGGGAGTCGACGACGCCGGTACCGACGACGCCGGTGCGGGCTGCTTCTGCGAGCCTTACTCCGCGTCAGGATTGGACTTTTTGGAGATCCCGAAGCCGCCCTTTGGGCAGTGCGAGTAGCGGGATCCAGCGGCTCCCCTTGCACGGTGGCAGATTTGCGCAGTATGTACTAAAGTTACACACTGGCCGTGAGCGCATGCTCGCCTGAAGTTCTGGAGGTCTCATGAGGCATTGTTCGGTGTTGTTCCTGATCGGTCTGTTCATGGTGGTCTCCGGACGGCCGAGCCCGGCGTCCGCGGAGGCGAGCAAGATCGCGACCTCGCTGGGCGACCTGCGCTGGGGCATGAGCGAGCACGAGGTCGTGACCTTCGTGAAGCGCAAGATCGACGAACGGCTCGACGAGCAGCTCGCGAAGACTCGCGACTCACACAAGCAGGATCAGCTCAAGAGCGACGCCAAGCGCGCGCGCGACTCGGTCGAGCGTGGCATCGTGCAGTTCGAGGGACACAGCCGCTGGGACTCGAGCCCGATCGCCGGTGAGTTCCGTGCAGGCAATGGCGAGTCGATGATCGCGTACGACGACGGCGCCTCGCAGAACTACTACTTCTTCGTCAGCGGCCATTTGTGGAAGTGGTACAAGGCCTATGACACCGGCATGTTCGGCGGCGCCTTCAAGAAGTTCTCGCAGTCGATCGAGAAGAAGTTTGGCCAGGGTCACGACAAGACCGGCGAGCTCTCACCCGGCCAAGGCAAGACGCAATGGGTCGAGTTCCTCGATCGCAACTCGCGCCTGCGTGCGGCGGACAACGCCAAGCGCGGCGTTTATGCGTTGATCTTCGAAGAGATGGCCACGGTGCGCGAGCTTGCCTCGTCGCGCCCCGCGACCCCGCATCGCATCATCGATGACGAAGACGACAGCCCGAAGAGCAACTCCAATAGCAACAACACGGAAGTTGCACGCGCCGGCAACACGCACCGCAGCGTATTCGCGGCCGAGCAACACACCGAGACCGACGCCGAGTACCGCGCCCGCGTGAAGCGCATGGAGACCGAAGAGCGCGAGAAAGCGCAACGCGTCCATGCCCGCAAAGAAGACGCCAAGAAGGGTGAAGTCTTGAAGCCCCTCGAAGGCATCAACGACGCCGACCCCCTCTCCGGTCTCTGATCCCAGCCCTCCTGTGACGCGCCCGAAGGGCCGCGTGCGCTCACCCGGGGCAGCGACTTGCTACAACTCTGTTATGCGCCCCGGCCTGTGACGCGCCCGAAGGGCCGCGTGCGCTCACCTCTCGACAACGCGAGCGTCGCGATTTGGGATGCAGCCGCGAGCGCCCCCGCAGCGCGGCGAGGGAGCGTACTTCCTGTACGTGACCGACCCGCGCGAGGAGGTAAGCCGCGGATGCGCCCAAAGCGCGACGCGATCAGCCTCCGCGCGGGACTTGAGGCGGACCACGTGATAAGAGGCGGGCACTTTCGGGAGAGGTGCTGGTAGATGGGTTTTCCGATCGATCTTGGGGCTTTTCGGGCGCTTTCGTTTGATGCTTCGCAGACGGCTTTGACGCCGGCGCAGCGGGCGGATCTGGTGCACGACATTGCGCTGTGCCGCGATGCGATCATCTTTTTCACCGCGGTCGCCGAGGCCAAGGGGCTCGGCGGGCATACCGGCGGGCCGTTCGACATCGTGCCCGAGGTGCTGATCGCGGAGGGTTTCATCAAGGGCGGCGCTCCGATCGTGCCGATCCACTTCGACGAGGCGGGCCATCGCGTCGCGATTCAGTACCTGATGAGCGTGCTGCGCGGGCACATGTCCGCCGAGCGCCTGTTGCACTACCGCGAGGCGGACTCGCACCTGCCCGGTCACTCCGAGCGCAACTACACGCCGGGTCTCGACTTCTCGTCGGGCCGCCTCGGGCACATGTGGCCGTACGTGAACGGCGTCGCATTCGCGAACCCGGGCAAGTCCGTGCTGCTCTACGGCTCGGATGGCTCGCAGCAGGAAGGCAACGATGCCGAAGCGGCTCGTTTCTGCGTCGCGCATGGCCTGTCGGTGAAGCTCTTCATCGACGACAACGACGTCACGATCGCAGGCCACCCGAGCCAGTACATGCACGGCTACAGCGTCGAGAAGACGCTGGCCGGTCACGGCCTGCCGGTCGACGTGGGCGATGGCGAGAACGTCGACACGTTGTTCACGCGCATGGCAGCGGCGTTGCGCGCGCAAGGCCCCGTGGCGCTGATCAACAAGCGCAAGATGGCCCCTGGCGTGCCCGGCATCGAAGGCAGCCCGAAGGGCCACGACGTGGTCAAAGCGCAGACCGCGATCGAGTATCTCGGCGCGCGCGGGCATGTTGCAGCTGTCGCGTACTTGAAGGCCGTCGAGAAGCCCAAGCGGCCGTCCGCGCATTGCGGCAGCAGCAGCGTGATGGGCAAGAACCGCGAAGTGTTTGGCCAAGCGGTGGCCGAGATCCTGGCCCCGATGACGCCCGCCGCGCGCAAGGCGACCGTGCTCGTGGTCGACAGCGATCTCGAGGGTTCGTGCGGCCTCACGCACATCAAGAAGGTCGCGCCCGAATGCTACGTGTCGGGCGGCATCATGGAGCGCGCCAACTTCTCCGCCTGCGCAGGCTTTGGCATGGAGCCGGGTCGTCAGGGTGTGTTCGCCACGTTCTCGGCGTTCCTGGAGATGATCATCAGCGAGCTCACGATGGCGCGCCTGAACGAAGCCAACGTGCTCTGCCATTTCTCGCACGCCGGTGTCGACGACATGGCCGACAACACCTGCCACTTCGGCATCAACAACTTCTTCGCCGACAATGGCCTGCCCGAAGGCGACACGACGCGCCTGTACTTCCCCGCGGATCAGCACCAGATGCGCGCGGCCGTGAAGCGCATCTGGAACGATCCGGGCGCGCGCTTTCTGTTCTCGACGCGCTCGGAGACGCCTGAAATTCTCGATGAATCCGGCAAGCCGTTCTACGGCCCAGGCTACGAGTTCACGCCGGGCAAGGACGAAGTCATTCGTCACGGCACGGCCGGCTACGTGGTGAGCTACGGCGAGATGCTGTACCGCTCGCTCGACGCGGTGGAGCGCCTGCGCGCAGCTGGCGTGGACGTGGGCTTGATCAACAAGGCCACGCTCAACGTGCTGGACAGCGAAGCGCTCTTGCGCGCCGGCGAGACCAAGTTCGTGCTGGTGGTCGAGAGCCAGAACGAGAAGACGGGCCTCGGCATGCGCTACGGCACCTGGTTGCTGGAGCGCGGTCTCACGCCGAAGTACGCACACCTCGGTACCAAGCGCCACGGCGCGGGCGGCCTCTGGGAGCAGATGGTGCACCAGGGCATCGATGCCGACGCGATCCTGACGAAGATCCGCAGCTTCGTTTGAACCACCTGAAGGTGCTCGAACGCGCCGGCCTGAGCGCGCGCGGACGCGACGCGCAGCGCCGGCAATTCAATGCACCGCGCGCGCTCGGGTTCGCAGCGTTCGCCAAGCCCGAGCAGTCAATGCAGCGTGAACGTCAGCGCAGCGCGCACTTCGAAGTCGCTGCCGGCCGACGTCTTTCCAGTGCTGCGCACCTCGAACGTGTAGCTGCCAGCCGGGAACGCGGCACCCTCGGGATTGCCTGTGTCGCTCGGCCCGTTCCAGTTCTTGCCGTCCCAGCTGAACGTGCCGGGGTACGAGCCTGCGTGTAGATCGATCGCCGGGCGCGTCTGCGGTGCGCAGAGTCCCGTGTCGCACAAGCAGTAGTTTTCACCGCCGCCGAAGATGCGCTCCTCGAGAAACAGCCCACTCGCATGTGCAGGCTGACAGTTGCCAACGTTCTGTGTCCCCGTGGTCACGGACTGCACGTCCGCGTCCACGACCACGGCGTACTTGAACGCGACGCCGGCCATGACTGCCTGCAGGCCGAGCGAGCACACGCTCTTGTCGAGCTCGATGTGCACGCCGGGCAGCGTGGACGAGGCGCTGACTTGGCAGGCGCTGGCCGGATCTTCGAATAGGTCACCGCGGTGCGCGACTGCAAACGCCGTGTCCGCCACGAACCAGTCAGCGCACTGCGTCTGCGAGCCGGTCGCTTCTGCCGTGCGTGCGTGCCACAGATCGTAGTTGCCGACGGTCGCTGCGGTCGCGGTTGCGACACTCGTGCTCTGGCCGAGCACCGACACGTCCAGCGCGTACAGCGCGAACTCACCGCAGCTATCATGGCTCTTGCAGATCGCGGGGCCCAGCGCGGCCGTGACGCCGCTCGGCAGGTCGAGATCCTTGGGTGCGCCCGCTTGTCCGAAGTAGAACGCGACGTCGTCGTGCACCGTGACCGTCGCGTAGCTGCGCGTCGGGCCAAAGTCCTGTCGATCACGCGACGTGCGCACCGTGACGAGCGACCCCTTCTTCACCCCGAAACCGAACGGCAGGTTCTGGCTGAGCAGGATCCACGTGGTGCTGGTCGATTCGACCCGCAGCCAGTGCGCGGCTCCTGGCTTGATGCCCCACGTGTTCGCAAGCGCTGACACCTCGCTCGGAATGCCGGCTCCTAGATCCGTCGCAGTCCCGAGCAGCGAGGCGTTGGTGGCCGTGACGGTCATGGCTGCGTTCACGTCGTAGACGAGCACGTCGGTGGGTTGCCGTGTCGTGGTCGCGCACACGGGCAGCGACGCGACGCCCGCGTCTCGATCGTGGGGCACGGCGCCGTCGCGCGGGTTGGGGGAGCCGCTGTCGTGGTGGGTGGGGTCGGGCGCGGCCCCATCGGTCCCGCCCATGGGGTCGAGTGCGCTCACCCCGCAGCCAGCGAGCGCGAGCATGAGCAGGAGCCAGGCTGGGGTACGGAGCGTGGGCATAGGTGGCTTCTTTCGGCAGCGTAGAGCGCGCTGGCACAGCACGGCACAAGGCTCGTCGCCAGGCCTACCTGACGCAAAGGGTGAGCCAACGGTTCCTTGGAACAGGCATGCAGCTCAGCCGAGCGTGCGGAAGCGGTCGAGGTGGTAGTCGGCGTTGCCGAGCATCAGGTCGATCATGGTCATGCGCTTGAAGAAGTGGCTCACCGGCAGCTCTTCGGTCATGGCCATGCCGCCGTGGTTCTTGATCGCCGCTTGGCCGATCATGCGACCGGACTTGCCGAGCTGCACCTTGAGCGCGGACGCGGCCTTGGCCACACCCGTACCCTTGTGAAGCATCATGGTCGCCCAATACACCATCGAGCGCGCCTGCTCGTACTCCATGAACTGATCGACCATGCGGTGCTGCAGCACTTGGAACGAGCCGATCGGCACGCCGAACTGCTTGCGTTCCTTGGTGTACGCGACCGTGGACTTGTAGAGCACTTCCATGATGCCCATGGCTTCGGCGCCCAGCGCGATGATGGCTTCGTCCGAGACGGCGTCGAGCAGCGCAAAGCCTTCGCCTTCTTTGCCGATCACGTTGTCAGCTGACACCTTGACGCCCTGGAGCGTCACGTCGCAGGCGCGTAGGCCGTCGACGGTGCGGTAGCTGGTGCGCGTCACGCCCGCGCTCTTGGCATCGACTGCGAACAGCGTGACGCCGGTCTTGTCGCGCACGCCGCCGGACGTGCGCGCCGAGACCACGAGCATGTCGGCCGCGCTGCCCGCGATCACGGCGATCTTCTTGCCGTCGAGCGAAAAGCCCGCGCCATCTTTCTTCGCGGTCGTGCCCACGTGGAACAGATCGAACCGAGAGTCCTGCTCGGCGTACGCCACGGCCGAGAGCAGCTCGCCGTTGATCAGCGGCGACAGGTACTTGGCCTTCACGCTCGCGCTCGCGCGGCGCAGACAGCCGCCCGCGAAGATCACGGTCGCGAAGAACGGCTCGAGCACGAGGCCTTTGCCCAGCTCTTCGAGCACGATCATGGTGTCGACCGGGCTGCCGCCCAGGCCGCCGTCCGCTTCGGAGAACGGAATCGCAGTCCAGCCGAGCTCGGCGAAGCTCTTCCACATCGCGCGGCTGAAGCCTTCGTCGCTCTTGAGCAGCGCATGACGCGCCTCGAAGCCGTAGTCCTTCTCGACCAGCTTCTTCACGCTCTCACGGAGCAGGGTTTGTTCTTGGTTGAACGAAAAATCCATGGTGTTTCCCTAAATCTCTGCGTTCAGAGGCCCAACACGGCCTTCGACATGATGTTCTTCTGAACTTCCGACGAACCGCCGTAGATCGTGACCTTGCGGTAGTTGAAGTAGTTGGCCGCGGCGCGCGCGGTGAACTCGGGGCCGATCGCTTTGCCGTGCTCTGCTACGAACGGCATCGAGTAGTAGCCGCCCGCTTCCATGAGCAGCTCGGTGATCGACTGCTGGATCTCGGTGCCACGCACCTTGAGCAGCGACGACTCCGCACCCGGCGCGCCACCGCGTGCCACCTGCGAGAGGATGCGCAGCATGGTGTACTCGAGCGCGGTGATCTGAATCGCCACGTCGGCCAGCTTGCGCGCGAACACCGGCGAGTCGAGCAGCGTGCCGTCGCCCGACGTCACCTTGGCGGCCTCGCGCTTGACGCGCGCGAACGTGCGCTTGATCGCGCCGACGTTGGCGATGCTGGTGCGCTCGTGCGTGAGCAGGTACTTCGCGTACGTCCAGCCCTGGTTCTCTTCGCCGATGCGGTTGGCCACGGGCACGCGCACGTCTTCGAAGTGCGTCTCGTTCACCTCGTGGTCACCTTCCATGGTGATCACCGGATGCACGGTCACGCCGGGCGACTTCATGTCGATCAGCAGAAACGAGATGCCCTGCTGCTTCTTCGCGTTCGGATCGGTGCGCACGAGACAAAAGATCCAGTCGGCGTGCTGCGCGAGCGTGGTCCACGCCTTGATGCCGTTCACGACGTAGTGATCGCCGTCGCGCACCGCGCGCGTGCTGAGTGACGCGAGGTCCGAGCCCGAGCCCGGCTCCGAGTAGCCCTGGCACCACCACACGTTGCTCGACACGATGTCCGGCAAGAAGCGCTGCTTCTGTTCCTCGCTGCCGAACGTGTAGATCACCGGGCCGACCATCTTCAGGCCGAACGGGATCACGGGTGGCGCACCGGCGGCACCGAGCTCGTCATCGAACAGGTACATCTGCGTGGGCGTCCAGCCCGTGCCGCCCCACTGCAGCGGCCAGTTCGGCGCGATCCAGCCCTTGTCGGCGAGCAGCTTCTGCCAACGAACCTGGTCTTCCTTCGTGAGCGGCCTTCCCTGATCCACCTTCTCGCGGATCTCGGCGGGCAGCTTCTGCTGCGCGAACGAACGAACCTCATCGCGGAAGGCGAGCTCTTCTTTGCTGAATTCCAGATCCATGGCGGCTTTCGTGCTCCGTGCGGCCCTTGCTCCGTTTGAGGGGTCGCGCCCGACATATACGAAAACAAGGGCCTGGGGGCCAGGGGCAAAGCCTGCCGATGCGCGTGAACAGTCGGGAAGCGGGCGTCAGCGCGTGGCTGCGGCTGGCGTTGCGGGGGCTTCGCCTTGCTCGACGGCGTCGATCTCGCGCTCCACGGCTTCCAGGTCGGGCGCCGCATTCGGAAACGTCGACCGGGCGGCGCCAAGGCGTGCCCGCGCGGCGCTGAAGTTTCCATCGATCGCATCGATCCGGGCGCGGGTCGCGATCAGGGTCAGGTCATTGGGAAGGGCCGCGAGCGCCTGGTCGATCGTGCGCGCGGCGCGGCCGGGGGCGGCCAGCACTAGATAGGCATGGGCGCGGGCGACTGCGGCTTCGGTTGCACTGCGAGTCGATCGCGTGAAGAGCTCGTGCGCGTCGGCCATGTGCTGCCGGAGCGCGGCCGTGTCGGGGTGCGAGGGTGCCGCGGCTTCGGCGCGCGCGAGCGTGGCTCCGGCAGCGACGTAGCGTTCCTCGCGGGCGAGCAAGAGCGCCAGCGCACGCAGGCCGACAGCTGCGCGCGGCTGGTCTTGAACCGCGCGCGCGAGCCCGGCGATGGCGTCGTCGACCCGGCCCACGCGTGCATCGATCATGGCCCTCGGCACGACGTACTCGTCGATGTCCGCTAGCACGCTGGCGCGGTCTTGCGTGCTCAGCGCAAACCCGATGCGTAGCGGTGGCACGTCGAGCTGCGCGCGCTCGCCACGCTCGAGCGCGGCGTAGAACTCCGCGAGCTCGCCGAGCTCGAGTGCTTGGAAGTCATGCAGGCGATCGCCGAGCAAGTGTGCCGCCAGCAGCATGAAGCGGATGCGTGGCGTGCGCTCGCGCAGGCGCTCGGCCGCACGATAGCCGTCGAGCGCGGTGTGCAGCGCGGCGTCGGTCTGACCGCGCGCCGCTTGGCGTTCAGCGAGCTCTTCGAGCAACCAGGTGCTGTCGGGATGCAGTGTGCGCTCGTAGCGGATCGACGCTTCGTCGCTGGCGAATGCGGGCAAGTAGCGCGTCGTGAAGAACGCGCACCCGACGAACAGCGCGACCACCGTCAGCAGTGTGAGCGCAGAGCGTACGCCGCCACGCGCAAAGCCGGCGGGCACCGCCCGCGCGACCACGGCCACGACACCGAGCAACGGCAGGTACAGGAAGCGGTTGGCGACGAGCGCTTTGAGCGTGAGCGGCAGGAGGTTCAGCACTGGCAAGAGCGGCACGAAGAACCACAGCGCATCGGCCAGCCACGGCCGGACGCGCTCGCTGCGCGACGCGAGCCATGCGAAACCGCACAAGAGCAGAAGCGTGGCTGTGCCGAGCGCGATGCTGTCGTTCGAGTAGGCGATCTGTCCGCTCGCGTCGTAGTTCTGGAGCGCGGTCAGAAGCGAGGGCCGCGCCGGCCAGACCACGCACATCACGTAGTGCCCGAGTGAAGAGAGCACGCGCGCGACGGGTTGCGCGAAGATCGCGTCGAGACTGCTGTGCGGAAGCGGCACGAGCAGCACGCGAAACAGCACCGCACCGAGCGTCATGCCGAGCGCGATCGCGGCATCGCGCAGCGCGACACGCCGCAAGCCCGAGCGCTCGCGCAGCAGCACCTCCAGCACCAGGCACACAGGCAGCGTCACCATCGACTCTTTGCAGGCGAGCGCGAGCACGAACGCTGCGCCGGTGACTACGCCGCGCAGCTTGCCGCGCGCGCGCTCGAACCAGAGCAAGCCCGCGAGCGAGAACAGCGTCATCATCGCGTCGGAGCGGCCCGAGATCCACGACACGACCTCGACGCGCGAGGGATGCACCGCGAAGAACAGCGCGCCCGCCATCGCGCCCGCCAGGGCTTGCCACGCGCGCTCGCCCGCGATCTCGCGTGACAGGCGCGCGAACAGCCAGTGGAACACGAGCGCCACGCAGGCCAAGTGCAAGAGCAGGTTCGTGAAGTGATAACCGAACGGACGATCCCCGTAGAGCCGCCACTCCAGCACGTAGCTCAGCGTGACGAGCGGCCGGTAGTAGCCCGCGCCACCCGCCACGCCCGACGACACATCCCAGAACTGCGAGCCCAGCGCTTGCAACACGTGCGCGTCGCGCACGTTGCGGTTCTGCAGGATCAGCGGCACGTCGCCCCACACGAACGTGCCGAACAGGCCCTGCGCGAACATCGCGAGCGTGACGCCGAGCAGACACACCACGCCCAAGCGCGTGACCTGCTCGAACGAGCCCGGTGGCAGCGTGGAGCTCAGCGAGAGCGGCGGTTTTTCGAAAGAAAGCGCGCGCGCGTCATCGTCACGATCGTCGCTGCTGCTGTCGGAAGTCACTCCGTGCTCCGACCGCAGGATAGAGTGTTCCGCGAGTCGCGCCCACTATCCCGTGCGCGCCCCCTAATCTCAAGGGCCGAACATGCCCGAGCCGCCCGTCGCACACGACTTGCACTCCGGCGTGTTCGGACTGGTGCGACAGCTCTGCGGGCAATAGCCGCTGCGGCGGAACACCAGCGGAGCGCCTTGGCCGTCGTTGATCGCGTCGCACTCGATGCTCTGGCCTTCCACGGACATCTCGCCGTAGCCGCCGACATCGACGAAGCGCTGCGCGCAGGTCGAGTCGCTCGAGCTCCAGGCGCCGAGGTTCGGCAGCTTCTGGGTCTGGCCTTCGTTCTGGTACCAGGTGTCGACGCACTGCTTGCTGATGATGCAGTCGCTGGCGACGGGAGCGTTCACGTTGCCCGCTTTGATCGTGTAGCAAAGCTTGAAGTGGCCGGCGCAGCTCACCTTGAGCGTGCTCGAGTTCCAGTCTTCCGGCGGCACGGGTGGCGGGGTCTTGCCGCCGGTGCTGTCGCAGATCAGGCCGCCCTTGCTGTCGAGATGGCTCGAATACAGGAACGTCTTGCCCGTGCTTTGATCGATGCACGGCGCGAGATCGGTCACGGCCCACTCGCCGTCGGAGAAGCAACCGCAGGCCTCGGGACCCGACACCGCACCGGGCGTCGGTAGCTTGTAGCCGTTGCACGCGCCCCAGCGCAGGCCGAACTCCGAGGTCCGCACGCACGTGGCCACGCCGTCCTTGCACACGCCATGGTTGCGGTTGGCGCGCTTGCCGGGCCAGCAGGCCTGGCTCGCGCCGGCGTTCGTGCACGGACAGCCTTCACGGTTCTTGTCGTCGGGGCAGACGATCGTGCCACCGGCGTCGGGCGCCGGAGTCATGCCGCCGTCGGGTCCGCAGATCGGTGGCGCCGGATCGTTGATGAAGAACGCGTCCGAGATCAGCGCCGCGTCGAGATCAGTGCCCGAGCCGTTGCCGCCTTTGCCGTTGCCCTTGCCGCCGCCACCGTTGGCTCCGCCGCCGTCGGCGGCACCGCCTTCGCGCGCGACTCCGCCTTCGCCGGTCAGTGGTCCGCCGCTGTTGAGCTTGTTGGCGCAGCCGCCAGCAGCAGTGAAACCGAACAACCCGAGGGCACAAAACCAGACCCGTGCGTCACGTCCCATGCCGTCCCTCTTCCGCAAAGCTAAAGCACCCTGCCGCTGCGCGCGGCTTGTCTCCTCCTGGGTGGCCGGAGCGAGCCACTTCGGTCGGATTTCGCGCAAACTTAGCCTGGAAACCATGGAGTACGAAGCACATTTCGCTGCCGAACTCACGCCGTAGTGCTTCACCATGCCATGGATGCGCGCGCTGCTCGCTCGAACGGCCGGTACGGCCGCCTGGCTGACGCTGCTGCTGGCAGGCTGCAGCGTCGAGTTTGGGGGCAGCGACGGCAACGCGCCCGCGCCAACCGAGCCGCTGGCCTGCCCGTTCGATTACGCGCGCAACACGAGCTACCCGCGCATCGCGAGCGACGACGGACTCGTCGATGCACGCATGCGCTGCGTCGACGTCACCGACTGCGCCGACCTGCGCAGCGTGCTGCATCACGCCTCGCTCGAGCTCGCGATCGTCGTGCCACCTGATATCGATCCTACCCAGCTCGGCGTGATCAGCCGCGACGAAACACGGCTGCGTCTCACGCCGCCCGTCGCCCGCTACGACGCATGTCACAAGCAGCACTACGCCTACGTCACGCTGCACTTCGACGGCGTCGGTGAAGCGGCGCTCGTGGTCCTCGATGGCGCGCGCGAGCTTGCCCGGTTCACGTGGTCGTCGTTCGATCCGGCCGTGAGCGCGCTCGAGCTGCAGGACGAGCTCACTCGGGAGTGGAGCGCACCCGCCAGCTACGCGTTGCTCCGCACGACCTTCGTGCGCGCACGCGTCGAAAACGACGCGGGTGAGCGCCTGCTGTGTTCCGGCATGATTCACTATTGGGTCGACGACGGCCGCGTCGCCACGCTCTGGGGCGGGCTTGCAGTCACGGGTCGCGGTCAGGTGATCGGCACGACCGGCGCGGGCAGCACGCAGCTGCACCTCTTGGTCGGAAACATCGAGAGTCAGCTCGAGCTCGAGGTGCGCGCGAGCGACGCCGCCACGCTGCCCGTGCTGCCGGTGTTGCCACCATGACGCGCGCGCTTCGCACTCCCAGCCTCTTCGCGTTCGTGCTCTGCGTGAGCTGCTCGAGCGCGCCGACCGACGGCTTTGTGGATCGGCTGCCGGTTGCTGCGCAGTGCAGCACGGCGGCTCACGCGGACGAAACGCGAGTCGGTCAGGCTCACGTCGTGAGCGCGCTCGGCTATTGCGTGGACGCGCTAGGCTGTGCAGCTGACAAGCCCATGCTGCGCGGCGCACGCCTCGAGGTCGAGCTCCTGCTGGGAGCGCTGCGCAGCGCACGCAGCGACGCCATCGCCGAAGACGAGACAACGCTGACGGTGAGCGGGTTTACGCTGGAGCGTGACCCGTGCTCGAACGAGCCGGTGGCGCGCGGTGAGCTTCAGTTCCCGTCTCCGGGAGAAGCCGTGCTGCTCGTGCGCGAAGACGCCAAGGAGCTCGATCGGCTCACGTTTCAGGTGCGCGACGCCGCACACGTGCAGCTCGCAGCAGCGAGTGACGGCGAGGTCTTTCATGGCATCGACACGGGCAGTATCACGCTCGACGTCGCCAGCGCGCTCGACCTGCGCGCCTCGGCGCTCGATGCTGCTGGAGCGCAGCTGATCACCCAAGGAGACGGCCTCTACTGGCTCGACGACACCGCGAGCGTCGCGCTCGGAGCTCACGGTGAGCCTAGTGCGAGCGGGGCGCTGGCGCAGCTGACGGGCATCGCAACGGGCAGCACCACGTTGCACGTGCTCGTGGCCAACGTGGAACAGACCTTTGATGTGCGCGTGCGCTGACGTGCCCGTGACTGACCCGCTAGCGCGCGACGCAGCGATTTTCGAGCACGCCGAGCCCGGGGATCTCGCTGCGGATCAGATCGCCAGGCTTCAGGTACTGGCGCGGCTTACGCATCGAGCCGACGCCGCTCGGTGTGCCTGTGAAGATCACGTCGCCGGGGAACAGCTCGCAGTGACGCGACAGATATTCGATGATCGTAGGGACGGGGAAGATCATGTCGCTGCTCTTGCCGCTCTGCATGCGGGTGCCGTTCACGTCGCAGTGCAGCGCGACCGCGCTGGGCTCCACGTGGCGACTCGCTACGAGCGTCGGGCCGAGTGGGCCGTACGCGGGGCACGACTTCGCCAACGAGAACTGCGGCGGCACGCTCGCGAACTGCAGCTTGCGATCCGAGATGTCCTGGCCCACGCAGTAGCCCGCGACGTGCTCGAGCGCGTGCGCCTCGCTGACGCCGTGCGCCTTGCAACCGATCACCACCACCAGCTCGATCTCGAAGTCCACCGATTCCGAGCCGAGCGCGATCGTCGTGCGCGGTCCGGCCAGGCAACTCGGGAACTTGGTGAACACCATCGGCTGCTCGGGGATCTGCAGGCCGGCCTCGTTCGCGTGGTCGCGGTAGTTGAGCCCGATCGCGAACAGCTGCCGTGGTCTTGGCACGCATGGGCCGAGCCGCGCGGGGTCGATCAGCGCGTCCGATTCATGCGGCCGCTGCACTTGCGCCCAGTCGCACAGGTCGTCCCAGCGTCCGAGCACGCTCATCGGGTCGGAGCTGAAGTTCCCGCCGGAGCGCGCTTCGATGTCGATCACGCGTCCTTCGCACGCGAGGCTCGCGCGACCATCCACATTGCAAAGCTCGACGCGCGTGCTCATGCCTGCCTCTTGGTTCAGTTGCACCCGGTTCGGAGGATCGCAATCGCATGAAACCGGGTCGAGGTCCACTCGCGCAGTCGCGGCAGGCACGCAACCCTGTCGCGTGCGACCTGGACCCGCGCAAACCGTGCGGCCGGGAGTCGTGCGGTGCGCGTCCTCTCGCGCCATCGGCGGCGTGAATGAGGTTGGCACTGCTCGTGCTTTGGATGAGGGCGATGGAGCGGCCATGCACCCGATCAAGAAAATCCTCGTCCCTACCGACTTCAGTGACTGCGCCGACCACGCGGTCGAGTACGCCGTCGAGCTCGCCCGCCAGCTGGGCGCGCAGATCACGCTGCTGCACGTCGCCGAGGTGCCCGTGTACACCTACTCCGCTGCGGCCTGCCTCTCGTCGGATTTCTCGAAGACGATCGAGGCCATGGCGCGTCGTAAGCTGGACGATGTGGTCGCCGTGCTGCGGCAGCGTGCGCCGGACGCAGGAGGCGTGCTCGAGAGCGGCCCGCCCGGCGACGCGATCCGCGCCGCGATCAAGGAGCTGCGTCCCGACCTGATCGTGATGGGTACGCACGGTCGTCGCGGCCTGATGCACGCGATGCTGGGCAGCGTCGCCGAGAAGACCTTGCGCCTGGCGGATGTGCCCGTGTTGGTCGTGCAAGCCCGCGCTGCGCCGTAATCGCGTGGTGAGCACCACGTGATCACCACGTAGCTACTGCAACGCCTGACCGTCCCCTCGCGCGAACGCTTGTGCCAGCACGCCGCGTTGCAGCTTACCCGCCTCGCTGCGGGGCAGCTCGTCCAGCGTGCGCACGTGCTGCGGAACCTTGAAGCGGGGAAGCTGCTCCATGCAGGCACGCATGAGCGCGGCTTTGCTGACGGAGCCGGCCGCGCTCTCCACTACGAATGCCGCGATCGCCTGGCCCAAGAGCTCGTCCGGCACGCCGAACACCACGCAGTCGCGCACTCCGGGCACGCCCTCGATCACGCTCTCGATCTCGCACGGGCCGATGCGATGCGCCGCAGACTTGATCATCTCGCTCTGCCGACCGGACAGGAACAAGTAGCCATCCTCGTCGAGCTGTCCGAGATCGCCCGTGTGCAGCCAGCCGTCACGCAACGCGAGCGCTGTCTCCTCGGGCCGCTGCCAGTAGCCGCGCATGACGTTCGCGCCGCGAGCGATCACTTCACCCGTCTGACCGATCGGGAGTTGACGACCGTCGGCGTCGGCGATTGCCAGCGTCACACCAGGGATTGCACGCCCAACCGAGCCCGCTTTTTGATCGAGCGTCTCGGGCGGAAGGCAGGCCAGCCGCGCGCTCGCCTCCGTCTGTCCGTACATCACGAACAAACGCACGCGCGGAAACGCCGAGCGCAGGCGCTGCGTGAGCGCTGCCGGCATCGCTGCGCCCGCTTGCGTGAAGTAACGCAACGAGCTGAGCTCGCGCGTGGCAAGGCTCGGCGCTTCCAAAAGGCGCGCAAACGACGCCGGTACACCCGAAAAGCCGGTGCAGCGGTGCCTCTCCAGCTCTTCGACGGTGCGCGCGGGAAACGCGAGGCCGGTGAGCTGCGCGATGGTCGCGCCCGCACGCACGTGCGTGTGCAGGATCGAGTTGCCGTACGAGTAGTAGTACGGCAGGACCATGCCCACGACGTCACGCTGTGTGAGCTCCAGGTACTGAACGATAGACGCGCTGTTCGCGAGCAGGTTGTCGTGACTGAGCATCACGCCCTTCGGCTCGCCGGTCGTGCCCGACGTGTAGACGATCGACGCGAGCGCATCGCCGGCCACGTCCTCGCCACCGCGTTCCTGCGTGCCTTCCAACAAGCCTGCATAGTCCGTTGTTTCCCACGCGGTTGCTGCCGTCGGCTGCGCCTTGCCCCGCACGATCACGACGTGCAGCTCGGGAAGCTCGGCGGGGGCGGCCGGGAGGTAGCGGGTGTTGGCGGCGTCGAGGATCACGGCACGCGCGCCGCTGTCTCCGAGCGCGCGCCGCAGCGGCTTGTCGCGCGTATCCGAGCAGAGCGGAACGACCACGGCACCGGCCCGCAGCACGCCGTAGTACGCGATCAGATAGTCGACGTCGCCGTCCAGCACCAAGGCCACTCGGTCTGTCGCGCGCACGCCCAGCGCGTGCAGCGCCGCGGCAAAACGCCGCGTTGCGCGGTCCAGGTCTTCGTAGCGCGTGGTGCGCTCGCCCTTGATGAAGGCTGGGTGACTCGGCGCAGCCGCTGCGCTGTTGCTCAGCAAGCCGTGCAAGTTGGAAACTGCGGCTTGGTACGTGCGAGGGTCGAGCGTTCTCATGGGCAGCAACCGGACGCGACGAGCGGTGAAAGCCTTCGCCTACGCGACAAACATACGCTCGAAATCGCACTTGTAAACTTCGCGGCCGCGTCTATGTACGGCGCGAAGGTGCGACGCGGCTGGCAGTCGCACGCATGGAGTCACTCATCATGCTGACTTTGGATTGTCTTGAAATCGACTTGGCCGCAGAGACTGCGCGCATTGCGCATGCGATTCGCGAGCAGGTGCTCGGCACCTTGCGGAAACGCGGTGCGGTGGTCGGCCTCTCCGGCGGTATCGATAGCTCGACCGTAGCGGCGCTGTGCGTGCACGCGCTCGGCAAAGACCGCGTGTTCGGTGTCTTCATGCCGGAACGCGACTCGTCGGCAGAATCGCTCGAGCTCGGTCGCGCGCTTTCGGCAAGCCTCGGCATCGAGAGTGTGTTGGAGGATCTCACCTCCACGCTCGATGCAGCGGGCTGCTATCGTCGTCAAGACGAAGCCATCGCCAGCGTCGTTCCCGGGTACGGCCCCGGCTGGAAGTGCAAGATCGTGTTGCCGTCCATCCTGGATGCCGATCGTCTGAACGTGTCGCGCTTGACGGTGGAGGACCCCGCCGGCGTGACCACGACGCACCGCTTGAACACGCAGGCCTATCTGCAGCTGGTCGCGGCCACGAACTACAAGCAGCGTATGCGCACGCTCACCGAGTACTACCACGCGGATCGCCTCAACTACGCGGTCGCGGGTACGCCCAACCGCCTCGAGTACGACCAGGGCTTCTTCGTGAAGCAAGGCGACGGAGCCGCGGACTTCAAGCCGATCGCGCATCTCTACAAGACGCAGGTCTACAAGCTCGCGGCGTATCTCGGAGTGCCCCAGGCCATCTGCAGCCGCGCGCCGACCACCGATACGTTCTCGCTCGCGCAGTCCCAGGAGGAGTTCTACTTCGCGCTACCGTATTCGCAGATGGACGTGTGCCTGTACGCGTTCAATCAGCAGATCGCTGCCGCGGAGACGGGCCGCGCGTTGGGCCTCTCGGGCGATCAAGTCGAGCGCGTCTACCGTGACATCGCGTCGAAGCGGCGCGGCACGCGCTATCTGCACACACCACCGCTCTTGGTCGAAACGGTCGCCGAGATCGGAGCGTAGCAACCATGTGCGGAGTCGCGGGCATCCTGCGGGTGTCACCGGTCGCGCAGGCTCCGACGCGCGAGGAGCTGGTGCGCATGGCGAGCGCGCTGTCGCATCGCGGTCCGGACGAGCTTGGCTTGTACCGTGACGGCGAGCTTGGTTTCGGGCACGCGCGCTTGTCGATCGTAGACCTCGCGACTGGCCAGCAGCCGCTCGCCAACGAGGACGACAGCCTGTGGATCTGTTTCAACGGCGAGATCTTCAACTACGTCGAGCTGCGTGCACAGCTACTTGCGCTCGGCCATCGCTTTCGCACGCACAGCGACACCGAAGTGATCGTGCACGCCTACGAGGCGTGGGGCGCGGATGCGTTCGCGCGCATGAACGGCCAGTGGGCCGTCGCGCTCTGGGACAAGCACAAGCACGAGCTCGTGCTGTGCCGCGATCGAACGGGGATCGCGCCGCTGCACCTGTGCGAGCACGCGGGCCGTCTCTACTTCGGCAGCGAGATCAAAGCGATCTTCGCCGCCGATGCCTCGATCCCGCGCGAGCTCGACCCTGCTTCGCTGGCCGAGCTCTTCACGTTCTGGACGCCAGTCGCACCGCGTACGGCGTTTCGTGGGGTCGAAGAGCTGCGTCCGGGCTACGTCCGCAGCTACGGCCCGGACGGCATGCGCGAGCACGCCTACGCGAGCGCGGATGTCGGTCGCGACGAGCGGATCTCGCCGAGCGCGCTCTCGCTCGCTGACGCAGTGGAACAGGTGCGCGCTGCGCTGCACGAGGCTACTCGCTTGCGCATGGTGCGTGCGGATGTACCCGTGGGCAGCTATCTCTCCGGGGGCCTGGATTCTTCGCTGATCGCCGCGCTCGGCAATGAGCACAGCGGCGGCCGGCTGCAGACCTTCTCGCTGCGCTTCGCCGACGCCGAATACGACGAGACGCCATTTCAGCAGCTGATGGCGGCACACCTCGGCAGCGAGCACCACGAAGTCCGCGTCAGTCGAGGCGACATCGCGCGCGTGTTTCCAAGCGTGGTGGCCCATGCCGAGCGGCCTATTTTGCGCACGGCCCCTGCACCGATGTTCCTGCTCTCGGAGCTGGTGCGGAAGTCCGGAATCAAGGTGGTGCTGACGGGCGAGGGCGCCGACGAGATGTTCGCAGGCTACGACCTGTTCCGCGAAGCCAAGGTGCGAAGATTCTGGGCCAAGCATCCCGAGTCCGTGCTGCGGCCGCGCCTCCTTCACCGCTTGTACCCGTACCTATCGCGCTCGCCGGTCGCGCAGCAGGCCGTCGCGCGCCAGTTCTTCGGACGTGACCTGGGTGCTTGCACGGAGCCGGGCTTCGGTCACGGGCCACGCTGGCAAGGCACCTCTGCGCTCCTGCGCTTGCTGTCGCCTGCGACCCGCGCTGCCGCGACGCGCACGGACGTCACGCGCGAGCTGCTCGATTCCTTGCCACGCGCGTTTCGCAGCTGGACACCGCTGGCGCAGGATCAGTGCCTCGAGATCCGCACGCTGCTCTCGGGCTATCTGTTGAGCGCGCAGGGCGACCGCATGCTGCTCGGCCATTCCATCGAAGGACGGTTTCCATTCCTGGACGACCACGTGATCGCGCTCGCGAACCGCCTACCCGACAGCTACAAGCTGCACGTCCTCGACGAGAAGCACGTACTGAAGCGTCTTGCGCGCGGCCTCGTTCCCGACGCAATCCTTGCGCGATCCAAGCAGCCGTATCGCGCGCCCGATGCGCTGTCGTTTCTCGACGCCAAGGCCTCCGACTATGTCGAGCCGCTGCTCAGTGAAGCAAGTGTTGCGAAAGCCGGCGTATTCGACCCGAAATTGATTACGCAACTCTGGAATAAGTGCAAAACGCGGGGTTCGCGCGGCCAACTTTCCAACACCGACAACATGGCGTTGGTTGGCGCACTTTCGGTTCAGCTTTTGCAGGAGTCGATGGTGTGCGCACGCGCGCCAACACGCCTCGACACTCCCATCCGCTTAATAGAAAGAAGTTCCCCATGACCGTTCAGCAACGACTGCGTGATTTCATCTGCACCAACTTCTACGTTCCCGACCTTGCGAGCTTGCGCGACGAGGACTCGCTGATCGACCTTGGCTTCATCGACTCGACCGGTGTGATGGAGGTGATCGATTTTCTGGATCGCACTTTCGGTGTTCAAGTGGGTGACGCCGAGATCGTACCGGAGAACCTTGGTTCGATCGCACGCATCCACGGCTTCATCGAGAGCAAGAAGCGCAGCGCTGCATGACGCTCCCAACTACCGCGACCGACCCTGCGCGGGCGTCCAACGCCGCGCAGGGATCCGTCCCGTTGTGGAAGACCATCTCGCCGCTGCGCGGCATCGCGATGTGCCTCGTGATCGCCAACCACGCGATCCAGGCCGCGAGCGCCGCGTATGCGAGCACGCACGCCACGCTCTCGCCGTACGACGCACCGGCCGTGTTTGCGCCGGTCTGGCTGGTGCGCGGCGTCACGCCCGTGTGCCTCGTGCTGTTCATGTTCGCGAGCGGCTTCATGGCGTTCCGGTTTTTCACCAGCGCGCAGAGCGCCTGGAGCGGCGCCGGTCAGCTGTTGCGTAAGTACGTGTTCTGGTCACTCGTGTTCTACGCAGTGCAAGGTCTGCAGCATCGCAGCCACGACCTGCGTGCGCTGCTGCCTGGCCTCGTGCGCGGCGACGTGGAACCCGCGTATTGGTTTTTGACGGCGCTGCTCATGCTCTACGTAGCGGCCCCGGCCTGCATCGCGCTGGTGAAGACGCGGCCACGCCTCGCGTTTGGGCTTGCGTTGGCGTTGCAGCTGGCGTCGTGGCTCAAGTTCTACCTGTACGAGCAAGGCAACGTGGTGCTCTCCATGGCGGAAGCGCTGCTCGTGCGGCCGTATCGGTTCCTGCCGGCGTTCATGCTCGGCATGCTGGCTTCACACGAGGCCGCGCGGCTCGCGTCGTGGCTGCACACCTGGCGGCGCAGCCTGATCGTATTCACGGGCTTCGCGCTGTTAGGCAGCTTCGCGGAAGCGTTCCTGTTGGGCGCGCGCGCCGGCTTCAAGGTCGGGGCCATGACCGCCATGTATGCCACCGAGCGCGTCAGCCTGATCGTGCTGGCCTTCGCCTGCACGGGCGTGCTGCTCGGCACGGACTTCGGCCGCTCGCGCGTCTCGCGCTTTCTCACCGACCTGGGCAACGCCTCGTTGGGCGTGATGCTGCTCATGGACGTGAGCATCGCAGCCGCGGTCACGTGCGTGTGGCAGGTTCCGCGCTTCGTCTGGCCGGCAGCGGCGAGCGCGTACGCGCAGCATCAGTTGCCCAGCGTCTTGATCGAAGGTGCGGCCTGGCTCGCTCCGATCTTCTTCGTGGCGGGCCTCGGTGGCCCTTTGGTCATCATGGAGCTCGGTCGCCGCCTGCTTGGCCAACGCGTGCGCTTGCTTTGGTGACCGGAGTGAGGCATCGCTCGGGGATGGCCAGTCTCAAAGAGGATCTGCTCGCCCAGGGCCTGGAGCTGCGCGAGACCCACATCTCGCAGGTCTTCCTCTCGGCCGAGCGCGTGTGGAAGGTGAAGAAGCCCGTCAATCTGGGGTTCCTCGACTTCAGCACGCTCGCGCTGCGCAAGCAGTTCTGCGAGAGCGAAGTGACGCAGAACCGTCGCTTGGCCGCCGGCGTCTACCTGGGCGTCGTGCCGATCGTGCGCGACGAGCACGGCGTGCACGGCATCGCTGCACGTGGAGAGCCCGGGGAGCCAGTGGAGTGGGCGGTCGAGATGCGCCGGCTGCCGGACCGCGACAGCGCAGAGCAGCGGCTCGCCGACGGGCGCCTGACCCGCAGCGACGTGCAGCAGCTGGCACGCGAGCTCGCGCGCTTTCACGCGGGCGCGCGTTGCGATGCGGAGACTGCGCGTTACGGCGAGCTAGCGACGATCGAGGGCAACGTACGCGAGAACTTCGAGCAGACGCGCGTCAGTGCCAAGCGCGTGCTCGCCGAGCGCGAGCTCGCCGCGATCGAGCGCTGGCAGCTCGATTTTCTGCGCGACAACGCCCCGCGCTTCGCAGCGCGCGTACGCGACCAGCGCATCCGTGACGGCCACGGGGACCTGCGCCTCGAGCACTGCTACCTCGCGGACGACGGCCACGTCGACATCATCGACTGCATCGAGTTCAATGAACGCTTTCGCTACGGCGATGTCTGCGCCGACGTAGCGTTTCTCGCGATGGATCTGGCCTGGCACCGCCGCGACGACTTGAGCGAAGCGCTGCTCGCTGCCTACGCGCGCGAGAGTGACGACTTCGACCTGTACAGCGTCGTGGATTTCTACGAGAGCTATCGCGCGTTCGTGCGCGGCAAAGTCGCCTCGATGCTGGAGAGTGACCCGACCATCGACGCCGCCACGCGCGAGCGCGCCGCGCACGACGCGCGCAAGTACTACCTGCTGGCGGAAGCCTGCACGCGTCCGTCGTTGCAGTCCCCGGCTGTGTATGCGATCGGCGGCCTGATCGCATCGGGCAAGAGCTCGCTGTCGAACCGTCTCGCGGAGCTCGTGAATGCTCCGGTGATCGACGCGGACCGCACGCGCAAGCATCTGGCGGGCGTCGACCTGTTTCAACCGCTCGCGGATGGCGCGTTCTCCGGCCACTACGATCAAGACACCACCGCTACCGTCTACGCCGAGCTGTTGCGCCGTGCGCACGTCGTGCTCGACTCCCAGCGTTCGGTGATCATCGACGCCTCGTTTCGCGATCGTCGGCACCGCGCGTTGTTCGTAGCGCTTGCGGAGCAGCGTGGCCTGCCGTTTCTGTTCATCGAATGCACCGCTCCGCCCGAGGTCTGTCGTGCGCGCTTGGCGAAGCGCGCGCAGAAACCGTCGATCAGCGATGGCCGGCTCGATGTGTTCGATGCCTTCATGGCCAGCTATCAAGCGGTCGACGAGCTGTCGCCGGAGCAGCACCTGTGCCTCGATACCAGTCAGGCCAAGGATGCGGTGTTCGCGCAAGTGCGCGCGCGGGTGCTCCGCGAATGAACCCAGCGCGGATTCAGATGCGCGGCAACAAGCTGCGCTCGATCACACGCTCCCAGGCGTAGCGACGCGCAGTCGACATGCCAGACCGGCGCACCGCCCGCGCGCGTGCCGGGTGATCGTGCATGCGGCCGTACAGCGCGACGAACTCGAGCGGGTCGTTTTGATGCAGAACGAGCGCGTTCTCGCCGTCGATCGCGTAGTCCTCGCCCGAGGCGCCCGTGCACGCCAGGCCGCCGACCGCCATGGTCTCGAGCCCAACCAGACCGAACGGCTCGTGTCCGCTGTTGGCGAGCACGGCGTGGGCGCTTCGGAAGAGCGTACCGCGCGCCTGCGGATCGACGTGCGAGCGCAACACGACGACATCCGTGTCTGCCACCGAAGCCAGTGCCGCGAGCAGACCGGCGTTACCGCTCGGCGTGTTGGCTCGCTCGGTGATGCGTAAGCCGCATTCACGCGCGCGTTCGAAGATCTCCCCTTCATGGGCCTCGAGGCCGCCGCGTGCCACGAGCAGCGGACGTCCGCCACCACGCTTGAGCGCCGCGACCGTGTCGATCGCCAAGAGCCAGCGCTTGTCGGGATCCCAGCGCGCGATCTTCGCGAGCAACAGGCGCCCAGAAACGCGCCGGCGTAGCTCACGCACGGGGTCTGCGTCGGGTTGCACGAAGCTATCGGGCCCGAGCCCGTTCGGAATGACCAGGGCCTCGACGCCGTACGCCGTCATGCGATGCTTCATGTACCGACTGACAGTGATGATGGTTGCAGCTGCCGCAAGGCGCCGCCAATCGATGCGCTCGAAGCCGAAGGTGTTGTTCGCGTTCCAGAGCAGCGTCACGCGCTCGCGCAAGCCCGCTTCGCGCAGCAGCCGATCGAGGTGCAGCACGGCGTCGGCCGTATGCCACTCCTCGGCGACTACCACCGCGCGCCCGCCCGCAGAAAGGTGCGGAACCAGCTGCTCCCGCATCAAAAAGGGAGGCAGCGACGCGGTATAGTCCGCGCACTTGGCATCTTCGTTCGCATAGACGCCTTCCGGATGCAGTCGGCTCAACCACTGACACCAGCGATGCAGCTCGAGCAGCTCCTGCGTCTCGTGGCCGGGTAGCTCGGGGTCACCGACGAACCAGAGATGTGTCGTGTGTCCGGCGCGTGTCAGACCGTCGATCAGGCCCGTGATACGAGTCGCGATGCCTCCAGCACGGGCATAGGCGTCGGGGCCTTCGAAGGACAAGAGATGGAATTGGACCTGCTCGTTCGCTCGCATGAGAGCCCCTCTCTGCAGGCTTCGTGCCGTCGTCGTATCGAAGGGTTTCGAGCCCAACGCGCGCAATGTTTGCGTCAGCGAGATGGAATACGCGCTGGAATTTCCGAGCGCGGCGCCGTTGCGCTGCTCGGGCGCGACGGTCGCTGTGAGATCCGGGGCTCGCGCTGCGAGTCGCTCGCTCCGGCGCCCGTGTGACCTGCGCGCTTCTCGACCGACATGCAGGCATCCATGCGGCGCAACATGGCCAAGGCGCTCTCGCTTCCGGAGCGCTCCCCAATCACCACCGCCGCACTGACTCCGTAGCCGTGCAGGAGGCCGTTCACCTGCTTCGTCAGCAAGCGCAGGCGCTGGCGGTGGCGCAGCGCGCGATGCTCGCTGCTCGCGTGCGTCAAGAGCACGAATTCATCGCCGCAGACGCGATAGCAGCCATCGCGGCTGCTGTGCGCCGACGTGCGCAGTAGATCGGCGACGTCACGCAGCGCCGCATCGCCGGCCCCGTGTCCGCGCGTATCGTTCACGCGTTTGAGGCCGTTGATGTCCAGATACGTGACGACGAGCGAGCCCGCGCCTCGGGCGTGGTTCATCCGTTCCAGCAGATCGGCGTGAAAGCGCCGGCGATTCCCGAGATCCGTCAAGCCATCGGTCTCGCTCCGGCGCAGCCGGCGCAGCTGCTCGCGATTCACGAAATACACCGCGCCCGCGATCAGCGAAGCGACCAGCGCCGCGAGCACTGAGGGTAGTGCGGGCCGACGCGTGCCTTCGGCCTCGAACGCCCCCAGCAACAGAGGCAGCGCTGCGAGCAAGTAGAGTGCGAGGTTGGGCCGTCCCTCCGCATCGCTCGGTCGGTCTTCCTCTGTAATGAAGGCTCGTTCCAAACAGCCGTCGCGCGGCGCCGAAACGTCAGAGTGTTCGTGGGGACTGGGAATAGTCATGAGAACTCGGTGCCCCCGCTGCCGCCGCGGGAGGGCGCCGCGGATGCACGTCTCTGAAGCACGGTGCGTGCCATGCAGTATTCGTCGTCAGTCGCGGGCGGCGACCCGCCACCCGCGCATTGCCTGCGCTGCGGCGTGACCCAGCCAGCGAGGTTTGCGCACCTCGCGCCGGATCGCGCTCATAGTTGTCGCATTAGCCGCTGTCTGCGTGGGCCCCCCGAGACAGCACGCCTCGGGCGGCAGCGGCAACGCCGGCACGCGCAGGTTCGAGCTCGGTGCCTACCCGCAAGGCCTCGAGATACGCCTGGTACGTAAACGATCGATCACGCTTCTTACCCGTTGCCTCGACGAGCACGCCCGCTGACACGAGCAGTTCGATCGAACGACCGGCAGTTGGCTTCGTAGTCTCGAGCAACTTCATCACGGACGCGACGGACACGATCGGGTGGCGTGGCAAGAGCTCGAAGAGGCGGAGCGCGGTCACTGATATTTCCGCATGCGAGAGCACGCGAGCACGGTCTGCAGCCACAAGCGCGAAGAGCTCGCGGGCAGACGCTACGGCTTCGTCGGCGATGGTCGTCACGCCTTCGAGAAAGAAGCTGATCCAAGCTTCGAAGTCGCCGTCCTTCCGAACGGCATCGAGCAAGCGGTAGTACTCCGCGCGATGTCGCTTGAAGAACAAGCTCACGTAGAGCAGTGGCTTGCTCAGCAAGCTCCAGCGTTCGAGCAAAAGCGTGATCAGCAATCTGCCGATACGACCGTTGCCGTCGAGGTACGGGTGGATCGTCTCGAACTGCACATGGAGCAGGCCAGTGCGCACGAGCGCGGGCAGGGCATCGCTGGCGTGCATGTACTTCTCGAGCGCGCTCAGCGCGTCTCCGAGTGCGTGCGGCGGTGCAGGCACGTAGGCCGCATTGCCCGGCCTCGTGCCACCGATCCAGTTCTGCGAGCGGCGTATGCTGCCAGGCTCTTTGTCGGCGCCGCGCACGCCGCGAAGCAGCCGCCGATGCGTTTCGTTCAAGAGGCGCATCGACAGCGGCAACCCCTTTGGGCTCGCAAGCTGTGCGCGCGCGAACGAGAGCGCCTCGACGTAGTTGCAGATCTCCTCGACGTCGGCAGTCATGTTCGCATTGCGGTTCAGGTCGGTCGCAGCTTCGAAGTTGAGCAAGTCGACCAGCGTCGCCTGCGTACCTTCGATCTGCGACGACACGACCGCTTCCTTGCGCACGAACGCGTAGACGAACCAGTCGAGCGACGGGACTATCTCGCCTGCGAGATCCAGACGCACCAGCGCGTGCTCTGCCGCGCGAACGCGTGCCGCAAGCGCGTCGTCCATGGCGAGCGCGGGCTTCTTCGGCGGAAGCGGCACCGGTACGAACGCCGCGACCTCTTCGCCCGCGACGCTGATGCGCTCGTATCGGCCTGTGGTTCGCTTCGGCATGGCGGAGGTGGCTCGGGCCAGGAACGCGGACTTGCCTGTGAACCGCTCGTAGTAACGTACTCTTTACCAGAGTCCCGGCGTAGTCAAGAAGACGTGACTAGGCGCCTCTGCGGCTGCGGCCAAGGCCACAGGCGCAGACATCAACCTCGTGGCTGTGCGACAGGCGCCGCGGTGACGAGCTGAGTTAGCGTCCGCGCTTGGTCTTGGTCGCACCACGCTTGCGTGGGGGCTTCTTGCGCGCCGCTGAAGTTCTCTTCTGCGGTGCTGCATCCGCCAGATCGATGCCGAACACGTTCGATAGATCGCCGGCGTCGAGCAGCCTCGCGCTCTTGGGCTTCTTCGCCGACGAGCGCAGTCCCTTGCCGGCCTTCGCAATCAAGTCTTGCTCGTTCACGCCCCGCAACGCGAACAGCAGCGCAGGCTGCGCATCGAGTCGAGCACCGACTCCGTAGAGTACAGCGGCCACGTGCTTGCACAGGTAAGCCAAGTCCGGGCAGCTGCACGTGAAGGTGATTTCTTTTGGCGTTGGGAACAGCCCGGCCTGCTGCTTGCACATGCGCTGCATCACGCCTTGCGAGAACTGCCCTTGCAGCAACTCGATGAGCGAATCAATCTCGCCGGCGCAGTCCGACACGAGGCTGGTCCAGTGCGCGTTCTTGACGGTGTTGATCTTCACCTCGACCTTGTACAGCTCCGAGCCGCTGACCCAGGCTGCGATCGCGCCTTGATCGATCTGCAGATCGACGACCGAACCGTTGCGCGCGTACGTGCGGCCGCGCGGCAGGCGGTTTGCGTAGTCGCCATAGCCTTCCAGGTTCTCGCACCACGAGTTGCCCCAGAAGGTCTTGGTGATGGTGCGGCCCTCGATGACCACGGGCGCGACCGGGCGGCCTTGCTTCGCGAGCTTCGCCATTTGTTTCGCCGCCTTCTTGCGGCGCTCGGCAACGGATACGTAGGGTTTCCAGTCGTAGAACATCGCCTATGCCTCTCAGCTCTCCGCAAGCGCCGTAGGAAGATCGAGCGCCACGAGCTTCATCAGCGCAGCGTCGTCGAACTCGGTGAGAAGTTGTTCGGCGCCGGCCTCGAGCAGCTCCGTGGAGAGCTGGCGCTTGCTCTCGATCAGCGCGTCGATCTTTTCTTCGACCGTGCCGCGACACACGAACTTGTGCACCAGCACGTTCTTCGTCTGACCAATGCGAAACGCGCGGTCGGTAGCTTGGTTCTCGACGGCCGGGTTCCACCAGCGGTCGAAGTGAATCACGTGCGAAGCCGCGGTGAGGTTCAGGCCGGAGCCGCCCGCTTTGAGTGAGAGCACGAAGAACGGCACGGCTTCGTCGTTCTGGAATTGCGTGACCAGTTCCTTGCGCTTCTTCACGGCCGTCTCACCGTGCAACACGAGGCCTGGGCGGCCGAATACGCTACCCAGAAATGCCGCAAGCGGCGCGGTGGTCTCGCGGAACTGGGTGAATACGAGCACTTTCTCTTGCTTGTCGGCGATCACTTCGGCCAGCTCGCGCAAGCGTTGCAGCTTACCGCTGTCGGCTTCCTTCCAGGCGTCATCACCGAGCCACTGCGAAGGGTGATTGCAGATCTGCTTCATGCGCATGAGCATCGCGAGCACCAGGCCCTTGCGACGGATGCCCTCTGCGCTCTCCAGCGCACGCGCAAGCTCGCGCACGGCTTCTTGGTACAGGGCGGCCTGCTTGCGTGACAGCTGACAGAACGCTTTCTGCTCGGTCTTGTCCGGAAGATCGGTGATTACGGACTTGTCGGTCTTCAAGCGCCGCAGAATGTAAGGCCGCGCGAGCTCGCGCAGCGGCGCGTACGGATTGTGCGGTCGGGCGGCGAGACGTTTGGTGAACGAGCTGAATTCTTTTTGGGTGCCGAGCAAGCCAGGATTGGTGAAGTCGAAGATCGACCACAGATCGCTCAAGCGATTCTCGACGGGCGTGCCGGTCAGCGCGATGCGCGTCTGGGCGTCGAGTTTCTTCACGGCGCGGGTCTGCTTCGCTCCGGGGTTCTTGATCGCTTGGGCTTCGTCGAGCACCACGAGCTGCCAGCGTACCGCGGCGAGCGAGTGCAATCGCAACAGCGTGCCGTAGCTGGTGATCACCAGGTCCACGTCGGCGAGCGTGCTCGCATCGAGCGCTCGCAGCTCGGTCGAGGTCATCGCAGACGGATGCACCACGAGCGCACGCAAGCTCGGTGCGAAGCGCTCGATCTCGGAGGCCCAGTTGGCAAGCAGAGACGCAGGTGCAACGAGTAGACTGGCGGATCGCGTCTGCGTGCGTGCCTCTTTCTTCTGCACGAGCAAGAGCGACAGCACCTGGATGGTCTTCCCAAGGCCCATGTCGTCGGCCAGACACGCACCGAGGCGCAGCTGCCCGAGCAAGTGCAGCCAGCGCACGCCGACTTCTTGATACGGTCTGAGAGTAGCCTTCAGCGCAGCTCCGGGATGCACCCGGGATAGCGTCTCCGGCGAACGCAGCCCGCGCAGTGTCTCGGCAAGCCAAGGTCCCGCGCTCACCTGGGACCATTCGCCGGCTGCTTGTGAGTCGTCCGCGTCGCTGTCTGCGCTCGCACCGGCAACCAACCGGAGCGCATCGCCCAGACTCATGCCGCCATCAGCGGCAGTGCGCTCGAGACCCCGAAACTCATCGAGCAGGCGGCGAAGCTTGTCGGGTTGCACCTCGACCCAGCGTCCACGAATCAACGCGAGACCTTCGGAGCTCGACAGCAGCTTCTTGATCTCGGCTGCCGTCAGCGCGTCGCCGTCGAGACTCATCTCCATGCGGAAGTCGAGCAGCGCATCCATTCCGAGTACCGACGGCGCTTTCGTCCCGACCGCGCCACGGATCGTCGGTCGCGTCGGGCGACTTCCGCGCCAACCCCCCGGCATGCGCACGACCACGCCCGCGGCTTCGAGCGCGGGGACATCTTGCAGCATCTGGTAGGCTTCGTTCGGCGTCCAACGCAGCGGATGGTAGATCTCGCCTTCGTCCACCATCGCGCGCAGCCAAGCACACTTCTCCGCCGCGCGCTGCACCGGCAAGAGCAACGACAGCAACTGCTGCTTCTGTTTCGCACCTGCGTACTCGTCCAGCGCGCGACCCAGCGGCACGTGCTGCGCTTTCGCGTGGGCCGACAGGCGCGTGGTGTACGTTGCGAGGAAGGCAAACGGTGCGTCCTCGTCTTTGCGGTTCTCGGCCAGGTTGAAGTGAACGCGCCCAACCAAGTTCCACGCCGAGCTCTTGCGCTTGAGAAAGTCTTCGCGCGCCAGCTTCGAGGTTGCGAGCTCCGCGCGGAACGCGGCGTCGAGCTCGCGCCACAGTGAACGCAGCACGTCCGCGCTGAGGTACTCACCGCCCGGGATTGGAGGCGCAGCGTTTGCGAGCGCGTCGAGCTCCTCGGCCGCAGGTTCGTGGACGTGAGACGTTCGCGCGCTATCGCCTTCATCGGGCAGCAAGCACACGGCGGTCACGTAGCGTTGTGCGAGGTCACGAAAGTACGCGAACGCCGGCGGCAGGACGGTGTCGACCTCCGCTGCGCCAAGCTGCAAGAGCCCATGGCCCGCTCCTTGCGCGAACGCCGTCGCGATGCGCTGCGAGAGCGCCGCGTCGAGCCGCGCTGCGTCGATCGCCGACGCGATATGCAAGACGCCTTGCGGGCTGAGCGCGGGTGAAAGAGACGCCGTCATGGGGCAGCGACAAGCTCGCGGAATGCTACCTCACGGCGCTCCGGTCCGCGATGCAGTCGCAATCTCGCAGAACAGAAGGGCCGCGAGAACGCTGAAAGTGCCACCGACCGTCTTGGCGGCTACCGCATTCTGGCTAACCTCGCGCACTCACAAGAAAAACCTAGTGGACCCTAGCGGGATCGAACCGCTGACCTCCGCACTGCCAGTGCGGCGCTCTCCCAGCTGAGCTAAGAGCCCGAGAAACTCGCCGGGGCGCTATACACCGAACCTGCGCGTCCTTCAATTGAATGAATGCCGCAAGGCAGCTGCGGCCGCCGCGACCCCGGCTCGATTCGCCGCTCCGGGCAGGATTTTGGACGTAACCGAGGGTTTCGCCGCAGTCTGGCGCGATGTGCTTTCGGTGGTCTTGGCTGGCGGGGACGGCGCTCGTGCTGTGCGCGGGGGCGTTCGTGCGGCTTGCTACCCGCGACTACACCCCGAGCGATTCGTTGCTCGAGGTGTCGGGCGCTACGCCGAAGCTGCTCGAGCGGGGCGATGCGCTGGTGGTCTCGGGATCGGGATTTCCCGCGGGGCGTCCGGCGGAGGCGAGGTTGCGCGGCGTGCTGCATCGCGCGGCAGAGCGGCCCGTGCAGGTGCGAGTCACGCTGACCGGGATCGCGACGCGTGCTGATCGCGTGGAGGTGGCGCTCGATGACGCGAGCCTCGCGCGCATCGGTGGCACCGGTAGCTTCGACGGCACGCTGGAGCTGTCGTTCTCGGCGCTGCACGGCGGCGCACGGGTGACGGGCTCTGCGTCCGTGGCGCTCGACTTCGTGGGCGCGCGTCGCGAGCTGCGCGCACCGGCAGAGCAGCTGCTCGCACGTGTGGGGATCGAGCTTGCGGACGTCGATACGCTAGGCGGGCTGCGTCTCGCGCGCGTCGCGCCGGACAGCTTGGCAGCGCGCGCGGGGTTGCTTTCGGGCGATACCATCGTCAGCGCGGCGGACGTGCGCGTCCATGCGCTCTCCGACATCGCGCCTGCAGCCAACCTCAGCGCGCTTGCCCTGCGGGTAGCGCGCTCCCGGTCGGTCGAGCCGCTCGCGATCTCGTTGCAGCTGACAAGTGCCGACGAATCCGTCGCCTTCGCGCCGCGCCTTCTGCGTCTCGGGGCGCTGGTCAGCTTCTTCTTGCTGGTGTTGCTATTTGCGTCGCCGCTGCCGTCACCGACGCCTCTTTTGCTGCGCGCCTTGCGCGGGCTCGAGGCTCGCAAGCAGCGCGGGGAGTCGGTGCTCGCCGTGCCTCGCGACGCCCGGCTTCTGCTCGCGCTCGGGCCGCTCGCTATCGGAGCGCTCGCGCTGGCCAGCCAGTGGCCGATCGATGTGCTCGCACTGAGCGCGCTGCTGCTGTTCGGCTCTGCGGGTTTTGCGGCCGCGGTCGCGCGCGGGGCGATCCTGTCTGCGCCGGATCCAGGTCAGCTGCCAGCTGTTGGCGTGGCACCGGCTTCCGCTTGGGCGTCTCGGCTCGAGCGCGTTCTGCCGCCCAGGGTACGGGCGTTTGTCGGGCATGCCGCTTGCCTCGCGCTGCTGCTGGCCTCGGCCTGCCTTTCGAGCGGCACGCGCGAGCTGCCGGGCCTGGTCGCACAGCAGGGCGTTGCGCCGTTTTCGTGGAAGATGTTCACGCATCCGGAGCTCGCGCTCGGCTTCGCGCTGTACCTGTGGCATGCGGCGCGAGTTTTGCCGCCGTCAGCGGCAGGCGAAGCGCGCGGGCTCGCCGTGGCTCGTGTTCTCGTGATGGGTACGTGGTCGTTGCTCGGCGTGTGCGTCTTCGCGGGCGGCTACCGCGTGCAGACCGACGCAGCGGAGCTGGCGCGAGGGCTCGATGCCTTTTGGCTTGGCGGCGCTTGGTTGCTGGTGAAGGCGCTTGCGCTCACGTGGCTGATTGGCCTGCTCGCGTGCGTGCCCGCAGCTCGCGTGGCGCGCGGGCGCTTGCATGCGGCGGGCCTGCTTGCTGTGGCCACGGCCAGCTTGGTCTCGACCGTGCTCGCGCCGTCGCACAGCACGGAGCTCGCGATCGGCGCGGTGCTGGGTAGCACGCTGCTTTTCGCGCTCGTGATCGCGTGGCTCGAGGCGCGCAGCTCGTTGTCGAGCCCGGCGGTGCTCGCGCCCCAGTCAGGACGCTAGGCGCGATCGCGGTTTTCGGCGAGCGCTGCCAGGAACCGTTGCAGCTGACTCGACTCGATGTGTCCGAGCGCGGTGAAGCGCAGGCCCGCCATGCAGGCGCCGCGATCGGTCGGTGCGGTCCACATCACCTGCGCGGGCGCCGTGAACGATTCCTCGCTCGCGGATTCGATGCCGTCCTCGGTGAGGATCAAGGTGACCGCGAGCTTCACGCCTTCGTCGAGCGGCTCGTCGACCAAGACCGAGACGCCGCCGCTCGAGATGTCACGGGTCTCGCCCTCGAGCATGAGGCCGTCGAGCTCGATCTCGGCCGCTACGGCGGCTTCGAAGCGTTTGTATTTACGGCGGTTGTCGTCCATGCAGTGCTGCGGCGAGCGATCATCATGCGTTTAAAGGCGCCGTTCGTAAAGGCGTCCAGCAGCGCCTCGGCTTCGGCGATGCGTACCTCGTGGTCGATGTCGGTACCGCCGCGTAGGTCGCGCTCCAGCTGCAGCCTCTGGCGGCGGAAGTACAGCTCGACCACGACGCGCGCCAGCTCGGCACGACGCGCGCGCGCCGCACGCTGCTCGCGCTGGATGCCGACCTCTTCGTTCGCGTAGAGCAGGCGTCCGAACTCGAAGCGGGCGGAGGCCATGAGCGTGAGGCTGTCCGCTGTGGAGAGATTCACCGCCTCGAGATCGCTGCCGCTGGCCGGGCGCAGATCGATGGCTTGGCCGCGCCGCGCGCCGAGCTCGAGCGTAGGCAAAAGGCCGCGCAGCCGCGCGCGTTGCAGCATCGACGCGAACTGCTGCGGCGCCGTGGCCCCCGCGGCGAGCGCGGCGCGTACCACGTCGTCGACGGGCGGATCGTTCTTGTGCTTGGCCAAGAGGCTCTGCACTTGCTCGGGCTCGAGCGCGACAGAAGACAGCTCGGTCGTCGGCTCGATTGGGGACGCGATGTGGGGTGACGGTGTCGGGCTGGCCTGCGCGTGAGCCGTGTCGACCCAAGCCCCGAGACTTGCAACGCAAGCCCACGCAACCAACCAAGGGCGCCTCGTCATGAGTCACTCCCCGTGCTGACGTCTGTCAAGGCGCGCGCGACCGCACGCTCCACGGCGGCGGTTTCCCACGCGCACAGTGTCGCGACGGTGCAGTCGTCGTTCGTGGCTGGGGCAAGCGCATCTTCGGTAGCAAGCGGCTCCTCGACCGGCGCTGCACGCAACGCCCGCGCGCGCTCCCACTGAAAGGCGAGGTCTGCAGAGAACAGGAGCTGCACGCGGTCGCTGGGCGCGCTTGGAACGTTGCGCAAGTCTCGGCTCTGCGTGGCGGCCAGGTGCAAGCCGAGCGTGGGTAGATTGCCCGGGCCCGCGCATGCAGCGCTGCCGAGCATGAGTGCTGCGAGGCACGCGGCGCGCAGGGCGAGAAGAGCGTCGTGTGACATGACGCTGCATCGGCGCTGCGCCGCGCGAGTTGCGCGAAATCTCAGCCGGCGCGGGTGTGCACGATCGAGACGAAGCGCTCGGCGTCGCGCAGGCCGACCGCTGCGAACGAGCGCGCGCTGCCCACGCCGAGGCTCGTGGCCCACTCGCCGTCGCGCTGGATTGGGCCGTGCTCGGTGATCTCCGAGCGCACGACGCGCGCGGGGTCGGGCCTGATGCTGACGAGCCTCACCGCCAGCTCGCCGCCGCTGCCCAGCAACGTGCGTGCGCGCGCGAGACCGGCCTCGCTGATGCTCCAGCGCACGCTCATCGCACCGTCGCCGCGCGCCTCGCAGGCGATGCGATCGCTTGCCAACAGCTCGAGGCTCGTTTCGCGGGCGCTGCCGTGCGGGTGGGGCAACTCGCCGGGCGCGAACGTGAGCGGATGGCCATTGCGCAGCGCGCTGGCTTCGCGCGCGAGCGCGGCGTCGGCGCTGTTCTTGGCGAGTAGCTCTTCGTAGATCACGAGGGCTCGCTCGCGGTGTCCTTGCACGGCCAAAAGGCGCGCCATGGAGTGTGTACGAATCGGCTCTTCGACGAACGATCGCGTGCTTGGCGCGCCCTCATCGCGCGGCGCCGTGGACACGTGCCGGTGCGTGGGTTCCGGCGTGATCGTGGCGGGCGTCAGCGTCGCGACGTCGGTAACGTCAGCTGAAACGGTGGGCGCGACGGCCGGTGCTACGACTGGCCGCCGCGCTGCCGCCGTTGGCTGCGGCCGCGGACGCGGCGCCGGCGGCGGGGGTGCGACGCGTGCGGGTGGCGAGAGCTTGGCGCGCAACCAATCGAACGCGCCTTTGTAGCCGTCGTAGTCGTGGCGCACGATCAAGCTCACCAGCTCGCGTCGGCTGCGACGCTCGGGGTGCTTGATGCCGCGCTTCTTCGCTTCGGCGTCGAGGAGTTGCCGGGTGAGCGCGTCGAGTCGGGTTAAATCCACGCGGTCTGCTCCTTGGGCGTTTCTGCGAGCACGGTCCGTGCGCTGTCGCAATCATGCTCGATCTGGGCGCGCAGCGCTGCGATCCCGGCGAACTTCAGCTCGCCGCGGATCCGGGCCAGAAAGCCCACGCGTAAGGTGGCGCCGTAGATGTCGCGCGCGAAGTCGAACAGGTGCACTTCGACGCTGCGGCCGGCCGCAAAGGTGGGACGGGTACCGAGGTTGGCGACGCCGTGCAGCAGCTCACTCGGTGGGTCGTGCGGCCCCGCGCCCAGCACGCGCGCGACCACGGCGTACACGCCGTCGGCCGGAGGCAGCACCGAGTCGATCGCGAGGTTGGCCGTGGGAAAGCCGATCGTTCGACCACGCTGGTCGCCGCGGCTCACCACGCCGCTGACCTCGTGCACCCGCAGCAGCATGCGCGTGGCGCGATTCACGTCACCGGCGCGCAGCGCAGCACGGATCGCGCTCGACGAGACGCGCTCGCCGTCGAGCTCGACCGGGCTCTCGATCAGCAACGAGAAGCCGTGCGTGCGGCTCAGGCGGTCGAGGCACTCCACATCGCCCGCGCGATTCTTTCCGAAGCGAAAGTCCGGCCCCACCACGAGCGCGCGCGCGCCTTGGGCGACCAGGGTGTCCACGAACTCCTCGGGCGAGAGCGCCGCGAGCGCGCGCGTGAACGGCCAGACCAACACCTTGTCGGCGCCGAGGGCGCGCAGCAGCTCGCCGCGCCGCGCGTGCGTGGTCAGCATCGTCGGCGCGCGGTCGGGGTCGAGCAGCGCCAGCGGATGCGGATCGAACGTGAGCGTGGAGACGCGCAGGCCGTGCGCATCGGCATGGCGACGTGCGCTGCGCATGAGCGCTCGATGACCCACGTGCACGCCGTCGTAGTTGCCCGGCGCGATCACCGAGGGTACGGCGCCGCCTGTGGCATTCGCTGGACCTTGACCCGGTACGCCCTGCATCGTCAGATGGCGGCGATTATGGCGTGCGTGGAGTGCGGGTCAATGGTCGGGTGGCGCGTACGGTCGCAGCGCGCGCCGGGAGCGGCTGTGGTCGCAAGAGGGCGCAGTCGCGGGCTGTGTCGGCTTTTCCGAGCACTTCGACGATCCCGACACGGGGGCTGAAGCGATCACGCTCGTGGGGATTGCTCCGCCCGACCCGACTGAGGTTCGCGTGGGCGTTCGGCTTCGTGCGCTGCTGCGAGCTCGCTTCGGTGCGCCAGCAAGGACTCGGGCGGCAGCTGCGCTCGCACTCGCGGCGCGTGGCGAGCGTTCGGCCGAAGGCGCGCTCCTGGTCGCGCTCGACGATCCCGCCGACGGGGTACAGCTCGCGGCCGCACGCGCACTGGCGGTGCTCGGTGGCACGCGCGCTGCGCGGGAGCTTCGTGTGCGCGCCCGCGTGGAAGCCGACGTCACACGACGCGGCGTGCTGCTCGCCGCGAGCAGTGCGGCCGCGAGCAGCGTGGCGCCGGAGCTCTATGCGCACGGCGTGCGGCCGCTCGTGGTTTGCGTGCACGGTGCGCCGCCAGCCGCGCGTCCCGAGCTCGACGTATCCCTGCCCGACGGTCGCACCCTACGTGTGCGCAGCGCTGCCGACGGCACGACTTTCATCCCCGACGTCCCTGACCAGGAGCTTTCGGTCATGCTCGTTCCATGACCCCACGTGGGTCGTGCCGCGGATCGTGGTTGCGGGTGGGTGCGCGGTCAGGCATCGTTATCTCTGCTTTTGGAGGCCACGGTGGCTCGGACCAGCGCGCGAGAAGAACCTCGAGATGAGAACCGTGCCCTGTCGTTCGAGCAGATCCTCGAGCGGCTCGAAGGCGTGGTGGAGCAGCTCGAAGACGGCGAGATCCCACTGGAGCAGGCGCTGGCCACGTTCGAGCAAGGCATCGCGCTCTCGCGCCTGGGGCAAAAGCGCCTGGACGACGCGGAGCGCCGCATCGAAGTGCTGCTGCAAGACGACGGCGAAAAAGCCACGCCCCGGACACGCTCGCTAGAAGAGGAGACGGAAGACGATGAGTGACGAGGTCTTCGAGGTCATCACGACGTTCAGCGACGTAGCGGAGCTCGGTCAGGGCTACATCAACCGCGCAGACGGCGAGCGCATCCTCTTGCCGCTGAAAACGCAGTGCGAGATCGGTGAAGGCGTTCGCTTCATCGTGCACTTGGCCGATGGCACTCCGGCCTTCGCGGGCGCGGGGCGTTGCGTCCAGGCGAGCGATCAAGGCCCGGAAGCGGGCGACGATCGCTACGAGACGCTGCTCGACAGCCTCGCGTTCGATGACCGTTCGCGTCCCGTCTACGACTACGTGGTGGCCGTGCGCCAAGCGGTCTACGCCGCGGGCGGTCCCGATGCCCAAGCCGAGGCCGCCAGCGCCGAAGCCGAAGTGCAGGCCGATGCCGAAGCGATCGCGGACGCCGAAGCTGCGATGGAAGACCCGACGCGGTTCATGCCGGCCTACGAGGAGACCGTCGACGCGGGCTCTGCGCCCCCGGCCGCCCCCGTCACGTTCTCGGAGCCTACGGCGGAGGCGACCAACTACGAGACCGAGACCGTTGCAGCTGACGACGACATGGGCGACCCCGCCGAGACTGCCGGCTTCGGTGAAGCGGTCGAGGCGGCCGTAGCGGTCGCGTCCGTGCGACCCGCGCCCATGGCGTCCACGCCGCCGATCGCGGCCGACGCGTACCTCGAAGACGAGGCCGTGGTCGAGCCGGATCCGGCCGAGTTCGTGATCAAGCCGCTGGCCCGCGGCATGTTGCAGCGCGCCGCCGTGGCCGCGCACTGGCAGCCGACTCCGCCCGCGCCTCCGCGCCCGAGCCGGAGGACTGGCTTGTTCCGCTATCCGCCGGGTGCGCTGCCTGTGCCCGCCCGTCCGCCGCGTCCGGCGCTCGATCCCTCGCTCTGGGTGCAGCCGGCGCCGGGTCCGTCGCCGTCTATGCGCCCGTGAAGGTTCGTCGCTCGGCGTCGGTGCATCCGCCGCACATGCGCGGGTTGCCTACCTCGCGAACACGCGCTGCGCCGTCCGCGCTACCCTGTTTCTGTCGTTGCGCGCAGCGTGTTTCAGCGTGCGCAATCCGAAACGCATCCAGCCGTCGTGCGTGAACGCCGTGAGCGCATCCAGC
>JADGRF010000144.1 GCA_017881055.1 Sandaracinaceae bacterium | reverse complement strand
GCAGCTCGCGTACCGCGTGCAGAACCGCAAAGCCATCCGCGCCCGGCATGCTCAGGTCCGTGATCACGAGATCGATCGGCAGCTGAGAAAGCCGCGCTTGTGCATCGAGCCCATCGACCGCAGCGATGACCTCATAGCCCATCGCGCCGAGTATCCGCTCGAGGGCGGACCGCACCGGCTGCTCGTCATCCACGATCAGGACTCGCGTCATGATGGCTACGGTACCCACGAGAGTCGCGGCGCCGCTAGTCATTACTCGATCTTCGCGATGCGCGACGGGCGGTCGGGAGAACAGCGGCACACGTGCACACACGCCTCGCACACCCAGTTTAGGTGCGCCCGGCATGGGCGTGGAATGGAGGTGGAAGTCCTCTGAGAAAGCAGGTCACAGCGATCTCAAGCGATGCTGCAAGGTGCTGACCGCGAGGAAGGCGCTGAAGGAAGCGGCAAGCACAACCCACGAGCCGACGAACAGCAACCGGATACCAGGCGGGGCGATAGCCGGCATAACCACCACCCAGTCTGCCAGCCGCCCAGCCCCGCGTCACCCGCCTGAGCAGCTACACTCCTGGCGGCGGGGTGAGCCGAGCGAGGTCGTGCTGGCGCGCATGGCCGGCGCTTGTCGCGGCGCCAGTGACAACAAGAACGAACAGGCGCGTCTGCGCCAGGTGCGGGCCGATGGGCTCGATGCGTTCTTGCGCGCACGCTTCGGCGTCGAGCCCGACCCGGCCAACGGCGGACCGCTCGTCCCGGCCGAACGTCACTTCGAGCTGGCGCGCGCGCTCAAAGAAGAGCTGGGCTACAAGCTCTACGTGACGGTGTGCGCGAGCCACTGGCCGGCGCAAAAGGTCAAAGGCGTAGACGACCCGGAACACTTTGAAGTGGCCACCGTGCTGCGCGCGACCGGCAGCGGTACGCATCACGCCGCGTGGCGCGTGCGCTTGCCGGCCGAGGCGCCGGTGATCGATTCACTGGTGCCGCTGTTCGCGGGCGCCGACTGGCAAGAGCGCGAGCAGTTCGATCTGCTCGGCGTGCGCTTCCACGATCATCCGGACTTGCGCCGGCTGATGCTGCCCGACGAGTGGGAAGGGCACCCGCTGCGCAAGGACTACGCGATCGACACGAGGTGCGTGCCATGGCGCTAGCGGAAACCACCGCCGCCGTCAGCAGCAACGCCGCACGCGGCGGCAGCACGCGCCGCGGGCACAGCTCGGAGCGTGCGCTCACGCCCACGCGCGCGTTCGTTCCTGACCCGTACCTCGACCCGGAAACGTATCCAGCTGACGCCGACCTGCTGACGCTCAGCTTGGGTCCGCAGCATCCGTCCACGCACGGCGTGTTTCGCGCGGTGCTCTATCTCGACGGCGAAGTGATCGTCAAAGCCGTGCCGCACGTGGGCTACTTGTATCGCGGCGTGGAGAAGCTGTGCGAGAAGCTCAGCTACAGCAACGTCACGCCGATCCTCGACAAGAACGACTACGTAGCGCCGATGTGCAACGAGCAAGCCGCGAACATGGCGTTCGAGAAGCTGCTCAACATCGAGGTGCCGCTGCGCGCGAAGTTCCTGCGCACCTTGCTCGCCGAGCTGCAGCGCGTTGCCTCGCACTTGCTCTGGCTCGGCACCTTCGCCATGGACTTGGGCGGCGCGCTCGGCGGCGGCACCAGCGTGTTCATGTACTGCTTCCGTGAGCGCGAGCTGATCCTCGATCTCTTCGAAGAGCTCACCGGCTGCCGCTTCCACTACAACACGCACTGCATCGGCGGCAATCGTCACGACCTGCCTGCCGGCTACCCGGCGCTCGTACACAAGACGCTCGATCTGATCGAGGCGCGCCTGCCCGAGTACCTCGGCATGCTCGAGCATCCGATATTCCGCGACCGCACCGTCGGCGTGGGCACGCTGGATGCACAGCTTGCGCTGGAGCTCGGTCTCACCGGGCCCCTGCTGCGCGCCAGCGGCATCGATCACGACCTGCGTCGCGACGCTCCCTATCACGTCTACGACTTGCTCGACGTGCGCGTGGTCTGTGACGATTGCGTTGGGCGGTAGCCGGCATAACCACCACCTAGTCTGCCAGCCGCCCAGCTCCGCGTCACCCGCCTGAGCAGCTACCCCTCGCGGCGGCGGCCAGTCACTGACTCAGCTGACGCGCGCGGCGAGTAGCTTGAGGGGCCACTGCACGGGATACGCCTGCGCCGGCTCGCCCCACAGCACCGCAAGCTCTTGACCGAAGGCCTCGACAGGGTCGTGACCGAGCGCCTCACGGTAGCCTTTCACCGCGGACCACGTGCGCAGGTAGCCGAGCAGCTCAGGCAGGCTCCAGGTCGCCTCCATCGCGAAAGCCGGCAGCGTGATGCGTTCGAAGGGCAGCTGCAACGTGGCGTAGCCAGCCTCGACGAGGCGCCGCTCCGGCGGCCAATACGGACCGACCGTGCTGCCGTAGAAGCGCTGCAGGGTGAGTGCTACTTCGTCCGCGCGGCCCGGCACTAGCACCTTGCCCAAGCCGTAGCTCCAAGCGGCGAGCACGCCGCCCGGGCGGCACACGCGCCGCACTTCGCTCACGAAGGCATCGAGCTCGAACCAGTGCAACGCTTGAGCGACAGTGACGAGCGACACCGAGCCCGCGGCGAGCGTGCTTTGCTCCGCGCGTTCCACACGATACTCGACCCGTGGATCTGCCTCTGCCGCCGTCAGCTGCGCCGCGCTCGCATCGGTCGCAATCACGCGTTCGAAGCGCCGCGCGAGTGCCACGGCCGCTTGACCACTGCCCGTCGCGCAGTCCCAAGCCAAGCTCGTGCTGGGCGCAAGCTCGGCGAGCGCATCGAAGAGCGCGTGCGGATAACCCGGTCGATAGCGAGCATAGCCGCTCGTGTCGGTGGAGAAGTGATCTTTGAACTTGCTGGGTGCCACGACGCCGAGCCTAGCAAGCGGGCGCGTCCGCTGCGACGCCCCCGGCGTCGGTCTCGGTGCAAGCCGCGAGCAACCGACATGACCTGCGTCAGCGCGCAGCGGCCGCGTCGGATGCAGCCACCGACGCAGGCGGAGCTGAGGCGCGCTGCGCCGACACACCCGCGATCGGCAGGCGCACGACGAAGGTGCTGCCCTTGCCTAGCTCACTTTGCACCGACAGGCGGTAGCCAGCACAAACACCATCAAGTCTGCCAGCCGCCCAGCGCCGCGTCACCCGCCTGAGCAGCTACCCCTGGCGGCGGTGACTCTGCGTGGTGGCGTCTCCGATACGCGCGAACGACTCGCTTGCGAGCAAGCGGTTGGCCAGGTCCACGGCGTGCGAAGCATTGCGAATCAGCTGCGCGTGATCCCGTCGGAGCCGGGGCGAAAATAGCTCCGTAGTCGAATGCTTCAGCGCGGGCCGATCAGATCCTGCTGCGCGTTCTTCGCGTGGATCAGGTGCTCCGACGCCACGGTGCGGGCGGTTTCCAGCTGCGCGCGCAGCGCGGGG
>JADGRF010000143.1 GCA_017881055.1 Sandaracinaceae bacterium | reverse complement strand
GGCGTGCTTCGTGGCGTGCTTCGTGGCGTGCTTCGTGGCGTGTTTCATGGCGTGCTTCCGGCCGCGTCAGTTCCCCCGGCGTCGCTTGCTGCGGCATCGCTGGCAGCGGATGGCGGCAGCTGACACAGCGCGCTCGTCACGCACTCGGGCAGCTTGTCTTCTTTCGTGTTGAGCGTGTCGAACGAAGCCAGCGCGTTGAGACACGTGCGTGCTTGGCGCTCGGTGGGATGGCAGTCGCTCGGGAACGAACGCAGCTTGCAGGCGTCGATGCCGGCCAGGCGGCAGCGATCGCGCTCGGCGTCGGTGATCTCTCTCCGCAGATCACGGCGCACGCAGATCAGCTGTTCGCGCTGCTGGCAGTAGGGCTGAAAATCCGCAGGGCCTGCGAGATCATCGCCACCGCACGCGCCGACCGCGCCCGGTGTCGGCCCCATGAGCGCCAACCAAGCGCCGACCACGAACGCCAGGCGACGCGCGCTCATGGCAGCACCTCGTACTCGAAGGCCACGCCGACCGAAATGCTGGCGAGCGCGTCGAGCGTCGCGTGCGCACCCACGAACGTAGAGAGATCGAGCGCCGCAAACACATCGGCTCCCGCGAGCAGGCGATAGGCGAGCGCTGCGCCCATTTCGAGACCGAAGCTGCGACCGGCGAGACCGACGAGCACGGGGAGTCCCACGTGTCCGAGCAGCGGAAGATCGCGGGCCAGCTGGTAGTAGCCCAGGTATGCCGGCATGAGCACGAGCTGCTCGCCCGCATACACGGGTTCGGCGTAGCCGCCGTCGCGCCCCAGATTCATCGACGCACCGAGACCGAAGCCGTGGTGGTAGCGCGCATCGGACGCAAGCACGTACCCAAACAGTGCACTCGCGAATGCCGGGGCGAAGCGCTGCTGGCCGAGGTCGTCGTGGGGGTTCAAGCGCAACGGTACACCCGTGGAGGCGAGACCGACGTAGCGGGCTGGCTCGCCACTGCGCTCGTCGTCCTGCGCGTGTGCTCGTGGCGCGGACACGCTCACCGAAGCGAACATGAACAGCGCGATTCGCAAGCAGGTTCGCAGCAAGCGCATCGTGATATAAGGCCCCGGTGTCACGGTTCGTCGCAGGTTTTATGGTCGCGTCCCTGCTCTGGGGAGGCTTGGTCTTCGCGTCCTCGCGAGGTTACATCGATCTCGGCTTGGCGCCAGCGCAACCCGCGCAGCCCGCGGAGACTGCGGCCGCAGACGGCGAGCCCAACGACGTACGCAAGAGCGACCACGGCAAGCGGCACCATTCGTCTGCCACTGGCAGCAAGCGACCGCACAGCGACAACCGCACCGGCGACTCCACATCGGGCGACGATCTCGGCGGCAACGACCCGAGACGGATCGACATGAACTCCGCCGGCGGCGAGGAACAGCTCAACGGCACCGAGATCGAGAAGGGCTTCGACGGTGCGTTCGCTCAAGTTCGCCGCTGCCTGATTCTGGCCGCGAGCGACGAGCCTGTGCACGGCAAAGTGATCTTTGGACTGCGTATCACCAGTGCCGGCGCAGTGAGCGGCGTAAGCCTGAGTGGTCCGTCGAGTGTGACGCAAGGCGAAGCCGGCGCCTGCCTGCGCAAGGCGGCAGCGGCGATTCATTTTCGCTCGTTCCACGGCCCCGACATGGTCGTGCACTACCCGCTGACGCTGGAGTGACGCGCCCTACCAAGACGACCAAGACGATCAGGACACGGCCGCGCCGCACACGATGCCCACGCTGCAAACGAACCCGAAACGCGAGCTGGCGTCGTACGCCCTGATCGTCGTCGCAACGCTCGCCGCGTTCGCGCGCGCGGTGCCGTATTCGCTGCAGACGAGCTGGGATGACGGCCGCTTCATCGTGAACAACCCGGACGTGCACCAAGTCTCGTGGCGCGCGCTTGCGTCGTTCTTCACGCAACCGCGCTTCGAGGCCTACCACCCGTTGCACCTGCTCAGCTATTGGATCGACGTGCCGTGGGTCGGTGCGAACGGCCCCGTGCTGCATGCCGTGAGCCTCGTCCTATGGTGCGGCGCAGCGTGCCTGTTCTACGCGTTCTTGCGAGCACTCGGACTCGCTCGCGCCAGCTCCGTGCTCGGCACGTTGCTGTGCGTGCTGCATCCCGTGCAAGTCGAAGCCGTCTCGTGGGCGACCGGGCGCAAGGACGTGCTCGCCCTGCTCTTCGCATCCGCCAGTCTGCTCCTGCACGTGCGCTCGCGCGCACCGCTCGATCGTGCCGCGTGGGGCTCGCACCTGTGCTTTCTGCTAGCGGCACTGTCGAAGACCACGACTCTGCCCTTGCCTGTGTTCGTGTTCCTGCTCGACGTCGTTGCGCGTGATGTGCGCCCTCTGCCTGCTCTGCGCAAGCAGCTGCCGAAGCTCCTGCTCGCGGGGGCGCTGTCGGTGCTCGTCGTGCGCACCTGGCAGCTGCACGACATGGTGCGCACGACCGCCGGTGGCGTGCTCGCGGCACCCATTCGGCTATGCGTGACGTGGACGCATCAGCTCGCCACCGCGCTGTGGCCGAGCACGCTCTCACCGATGTACTCCACGCAGGCACTCTCGGAGGCAACGCTCGGCTCGCTACTCGGGCCCGTCGCGGTCTTGCTCGCGTGCCTGCTCGCGCGGCTCGCCAAGCAGCAGCTGGTGCTCGCAGCGCTCGTCGGCTTCGCGGTGCTGATGTTGCCCGTCAGCAACCTCGTGCCGATGTATTTTCCACTGCAGGATCGCTACATGTCGCTGCCCTCGTGCGCGCTCGCTCTGGCTGCGGCAGCGCTGCTCGATCGTGGCAAGAGCACGTTGCCGCTCGCCGTCGGAGCGCTGCTCGTACTCGCGCTTTTCACGCGGACGGTGCAATACGAAGGCGAGTGGTCGAGCGAGCTGCGGCTCTGGGGCCACGCGGTCAGTACGGAGCCGCGCGCTGAATACGCCTGGCTGAAGCTGGGCGAAGTGCGGCGCGACGCCGGCCAGCTCGAAGGCGCAATCGACGCCGATCGACACATGGTCGCGCTCGCGCCGACGCGCAAGCTGGCCTGGGCCGCGCTCTTCGAAGTCGTCGCGCTGCGCGATGAGCGCACGTTTGGGATCGCACCCACGCACGCGCGCGACTTGGCGCAGCGCTACTACGACGCTCTCGACGACACGACCGCGCTGCGCGATCTCTCCGGCCTCTTGCTCGCCAATCGCTACCTGCGCGCGCTCGAGCTGCCCATGTCGCGCTCCCTCGCACTGCAAGCCATTCCTGACGCGCTGCTGGAGCGAGCCGCACGCTCGCACGTGAAGGATGGCCGCCCGGCCGTTGCTCGTTTCTACTTGCGACAGATGCACGAGCCCAGCACGTCTGCCGAGTTGGCAGCTGTCCGCGAGCAGAGCTACTTCTCGGTGCTTCCCGAAACTCCGTGAGCTTCGAGCTCGCTCGCCAGGCGCTCGAGTCGCGGATCGTGAATATCGAAGGAGCGCGCGGCGGCCAGGATCTTCTGCGTGTCCTCGGGCGTCGCGATCCGCATCGACAAGCGCGCCAAGTTCGCCCACGCGGTGGCGCGCGTGGGGTCGAGATCGATGGCACGCTTGGTGGCCCCGAACGCACCCAACAGATCGCCGTGCGCTTCGAGCGCGACACCGAGATTCGAGTAATTCGAGGCGTGCTCAGGCGCAGTCGCGACGGCGCGTCGGAACGCAAGGACCGCGTGGCCGGCGTCGCCGGCGAGTAGCGCGCTCTTTCCGAGTGTTCCGTAGGCATCGCACCACGCGTCACGCGCCAGCGTAGACGTCGGGCCGATCGGACCAAAGCGCGCCCGCAGCAGGGCATTGGTCTGACTGATCGCGGCGTCCATAGCGCCCGGGTCCGCCGAGGTTTGCAACACCTGCAGCAGAGGCGCGGCCGCCGCAGGCGCGATCCGCCATCGCCGCGATGCGCGCGCGACCGGGTCATCGGACTCGAACAGCACGGGCTGCACGGCAGCGCGCGCCACGAGCTCGCGCACCATGCGAGCGGCCAGAGCCGCCCGGGCCTGCGGCTGGCTCGGCTCGTCAGTCGGCAGCTCGAGGTGGAGAGCGCGAAGGCGCGGGCGCAGCTTGCGCAGCACCGCGTGATCCCAGAGATGCTGCGCCGGCATGACCACGAGATCGGGTCGCACGTGCTCGACATGCGCGCTCCACAGACCCGACGCGCACGCCGAGTCGCTCGTGCACAGGTACACGCTGCGCGGCGGCAACTCGCTTGCCGGGCCTCCGCTGCCGTGGCGTTCCCCGAGTACGTAGCCATCGGCGAGCGTAGGCCAACGCGTCGACGTGCACAGTGCTGCTGCGAGCAACAAAGCGCTTGCAGGAGCCAGCCAGCGCAAGATTGCGTAGCGAGTCGAGCGCGCGCACAGGTCGGCGACGCCAAGCGCGGCGAAGATGGCCAAGATGGCGCCCGACGCATGCCCGAGCTGCCGGTCGGCGATGCCCATCGGGTTGATCCAGACCGCGTAGGCGAGGTCGAGGGTGAGCGCCAAGGCGAGCACGAGGAAGGCGCGCCGTGCCCGCATGAAAAGCGCGACCCCGCCCAAGAGCGCAGGTGCAAACAGAATCGCGTGTTCACTCAGCTGGCTCGCGAGCAGCAGCGAAGGCAAGGTCCGCGGGCCACCGCCGAACATCTCGTGTGCAAAGGAAGACCGAATGCGCGCCGCGGTCAGGTGCGCGAACAACGCAGACAGCGTGCTCGGGTCGCCCCAGTCGAGCGGTGGTTCACGACGCGCCGCAAGCGGCAGATATGCGATTACCAACGCGGTCGCGAGCACGCAGGCGACGCGCGGCAGAAGGCCAAGCAGCGGGCGTCTGCGTCCGAGCAGCACCGCCGCCACCAGCGGCAACATCAGAAGGCCGCCGACCACGTGCGCTCCGCACGACAGACCCAGCAGCGGCCAGATCAACGCCTCCGTACGCTCGCCGCCGAGCACGGCCAGCGCCGCACAGGCGGTCAACAGCAGCGCGGTCGAGTAAACCTCGACACCGAGGGCCGTGCCCAGGAACGTCCTGAACGTGAGTAGCGCCGCCACGCCGAGCACGGCGCCCACCCGGGCCGACCAGTCGCGGATACCGATCCGCGCGCACAGCGCGAGCGTGATCGCAGCCACCGCCGTGACCGCCGCCGCGGACACCAGCGCCACGCACGAGTTCTGCCGAAACGGGATCGACCCGAACGGCAGAAATACGAACGCGCGCAGGAGCAACAGGTCGAAAGGAAAGCCGGTCGGGTGGGCCACGCCGAGCACGTACGACGCGCTGCCGATCTCGCCGCTGTCGCCCATCGTCACGTCGGCGGGCACGAGCCACGCCAGCCACGCAGCGGAGGCGGCAAACAGCACCGGCAGCGGACCGAGCGGCAGAGGCGCCACGCGCGAGGAGATGGAAGATGCCATGCCGAGACCTCCAAGGTTACACCACGGGCACGAAGTGCGCGCCGGAGCACTCATCAACTCGCGTAGGTCGAAGCCCGGTGGTATAGATGGCCGCGTTTCAATGTTGCGTGACTACATCGAGCTGTCTCGCCCCAAGGATTGGGTCAAGAACGTTTTCGTGCTGATGCCGGTCCCGTTCGCGCTGGCGAGCGGCGCCACGCTGAACGTCCGAGTCTTCGCACTCGGCCTCATGTCGTTTGCGCTGGCAAACTCCGCGGTCTATTCGTTCAACGATGCGCAGGATGCGGAGCGCGACAGGGCCCACGACACCAAGCGTGAACGGCCCGTGGCGTCGGGCCGCGTTTCGCTTCGCGGCGCGTACCTATGGGCGCTGTCACTGTCGATCGGCAGTGCCAGCCTCGCGCTCGCATGCGGCAACCGCGGCGCGGTCTCCGTGGCCGCGGTCTACCTCGCGATCAATTTGGCCTACTCGCTCGGCGCGAAGAACATCGCGTTGCTCGACGTGTTCCTCTTGGCGTCCGGCTTCGTGCTGCGCGTGCTACTTGGCTGCGCGCTGCTGCAGGTGCCGCCGTCGAATCCGATGCTGCTGTGTTCGTACGCGCTCGCGCTGTTCCTGGCGCTCGCGAAGCGGCGCGCCGATGTCGTGAAGGGTCTCGACGAGAGCCATCGTCCGTCGCTGCTCGGCTACAACCAAGCGTTTCTCGATCACGCGATGGCCATCACCGCAAGCATGGCGGTGGTCGGCTACGCGCTGTACTCGATGGAATCGGCGGTGCTGATCCCAAACCGCAAGTTTGCGTCGCTACCGTTCGTGATGTTCGGCGTTTTGGACTACCTGCGCCTGGTGCACGTGCGCAAGACCGGAGGCTCACCGGTCGATGTGCTGCTCGCGTCGCCCGCGTTGATCGTCACGGGCATGGGCTGGTTGCTCGCAGTCGTGTGGAGCGTGCGCCTGCCGTAATCGGAGTCGGCGCGGTCGTCGTGAGGTCCGCTGTGGCGCTAGTCGGCGTCCCAAACCACGTGCGCTTCGATCTTCGCCGACAGGTTGGTGACGCCGTCCGGCCCATCGACCTGCGCGCGAAACACGCCGCGCGCGAGGTACGTCGAGCGCTGATCCGCCGCCGGTGTCAGCTCGTCGAAACGCACTGAGCCGGACACGATCGGCGACGGGCGCCCGCGGGAAACGACGAAATACGACGGTCGCGCACCGAGCCAACCCGCCTTCGCAATCGGCAGCTCGACACCGCGTAGCAGCGTCGGCAGATGCGGGCCACCCGCGAGATCCTTGCCGGGAGCGCTGGGCAACGAGGCAAACACCTCGAAGCGCGGCGTGCTGATGACGTCGTCGGCTGCGCGCAGCACCAGCTCGCGAACCTCGTAGCGCTTGCCTACATGCTGCACGTCGGAGGTCACTATGTGCACGTTCGCGAGCGGGAACGGCGCGTCGGCGTTCGCCACGCCCGCGGGTGACTGCAGTGTCAGCTGCCCCGTCTTCGTCTCGTATTCGGCGCGATCGTATTCGCGCGTGAAGACCACCTTCTGCTGCAGATTGATCCCGAACGCGAGACCCGCCGACAACACGGCCCAGAGCACGCGCCCGACGCTCATCGGAACACCTCGCGCACGCCGAGCCCGAGCTGGTAGATGCCGAACGCGTGCAGGCCGAGCGCCGGGATGGTCGCGTTGCCGCGCAGGATCGAGTCATCGAACCACAGCCCGGCTGCCGCGATGCCCAACCCCAGGAACAAGCGACCGAACGCGACGCTCCACCTCTTCGCGCGCCCAGCGCGCGGATCCGCCGGTGGCTTCGGCGCGGCGCGCACCGCAGGTGTCTCATTCGCAGTCGCGGCTGGTGACGCCGCCGGAGCTGCGCCGCCCGCGATCGGCGGGCGCGCAAGACTGGGGCCCGAGACCTCGCCGCCGAGGTCCGCGCTCTGCGGTCGTGAACGCACCGGCTCGGCAAGCGTTGGAGCGGGCCCGCGCGAGAGCAGCGCATTCGTGGAGAGATCGAGTCGCTCGGAACCAGGGTCGAGATCCAGGTTGCGCTGCCCGCGTAACGTGACGCCGCGCCGGTAGTCGGGCTCTTCCGTGTCGTCGAACGAGCGCACGCGCGCAGGCCGCGATCCGAGGCTACGCATGCTGTGACCGTCGTTGCCGATCAGCTCGATCGCGACGTCCTGCGAGATGGGCCGACTGATCGGTCGGGTCGGCACACGCGACGGTTGAGACGGAACGCGCGACGCTGGAGGTGACGGCACACGCGAGCCGGGGGGCGCGGGAACCCGGGAACCCGGGGGCACCGGCGCACGCGAGCCCCACTGATCCGGCGCTGGTGTTGCCACGCGCGGACGCGGGCCAGGCACGGACACCGATGCGTTCTCGCGCGCTGCAGCTGACGAGGGTAGCGTCACTGGCCCGGTTTGCACGCGACGGATCGGAGGCCGGGGCAAGCTCGTGGGCGCCGGAGCACGAGGCGCCAGCGAGGTCGGACCCACGTCTTCCGGTACAGGCTCGCCCGGCGTATTTTCCATCGTGACCTGCGCGCCGACGCTCTCGAGCGCGCGGACGAAGCTCTCGGCGTCCGCCAAGAGCACGCCGCGTTTGACCATCACCGGGACCGAGCTCACGAGTCGTTCCGCAGTCGCGCGATCGATCCCGAAGAGCGCCTCGAGCGTCTCCACGGTCTGTTCGCCGGCATCCGACCACGCAACTACGGACACGTCGAAAGTGTCGGCGCTCGAACCAGCCCGCTCACCCGGACCAGAACCTACTACGGGCAACGGCAGCTCCTCATGGTCTAGCATCGACGCTACCATAGCCCGGGCGCCGACGTCGCTGACGTCCCGGCACCACGCAGTGGTCACACCCACTCCTCCAATCGTGTGCGCGTGTGTATGTCAGGACGGAGCGGCCGCTACCGGCAAGTCCAGATGCACACGTGTGAACGAGCCGTGCTCGCTTTCGACGACGAGCGAGCCACCGTGTTCGCGCACGATGGCGAGCGAAATCGAGAGCCCGAGGCCCGCACCTGGACGCTGCGATTTCGTCGTGCAGAACGGGTCGAAGATCTTCTCCAGCATGCTCGCGCGGATGCCGATCCCGTTGTCTTCCACCGTGAGCCGCGAGAAGCCGCCCTGTGCCGGCCGGCTGCGAATGGTGATGATCTTGCGCTCGGTTCCGGAGGCAAGACTGCCCTCGTGCGACGCCGGGTAGCGCTCGTTCAGCGCGTCACGCGCGTTCGTCAGCACGTTCATCAGCACCTGCTGGATCTGCTGCGGATGGCAGCGCACAGCATCTGAGTCAGCTGGAACATCGACACGCAGCTCGATGCCTTCCTTGCGCATCATCACGGAGATCAGCGCCAACGTGCTGGCCACGATCTCGGACAGCGGAACCTCGGCGTAGGGCTCGCCTTCTTGCCGCGCGAACGAGCGCAAGTTGCGCACGATCGATGCGACTCGCTGAGTCTCGTGCAGGATCTCCGTCGCGTACGTCTCGATCTCGCCGGGACCGCTGCGCCGCCGAATCAGCTGCGCGTAGTTCATGATGCTCTGCACGGGATTGTTGATCTCGTGAGCAACACCGCTCGCGAGCGTGCCGATGGCCTCCAGCCTTTGCTGATGCCGAAGCTTGGCTTGAAGCAGCGTGCGCTCGCGCTCGGCGCGCTCCCGGTCCGTCACGTCGAGCGCAATGCCGAGAGTGCCGATGATGGCACCCAGCTCGTCCCGCAGCGGTTCGACGTAGGCCTCGAAGGTCCGCGTCGCCCAGAGCGCCTTGAAGCCGACGGACTCGCCGCGCAATGCCGAGAGGTGTGCTGCGATCTGCGACTCCTCGGGATCACGTGTCTGAAAGTAATCCCAAAGCGAGATTCCAATCAGCTGATCCTGTACCAGCCCGAGCGCACGCAAGCCGGCGCCTACGCCGGAGGTGAAACGCAGGTCGCGGTCGGTGGTCCAGACCACGGCGGGAATCTGCGCCGTGAGAAGACGCAACCGCGCATCGCGTTCGGCATGCGATCCCGAGATCGCAGGCTGAAGCGGCACTTCGCCCAAAGGCCCGCCCAGGTCGCCCATTCGCCCCGCACCCCCGTACCGAAATCAAGTATGCCAGAATGCGACCTGAAGCACCATGACCGTAGAAATTCGTCAGCACGCACCTGGCAAGGACTGTTCTGACTTCATTCAGGCAGGCCACGTGGTCTTTCGCGGCGACGGCAGCTGGGTGCCTCCGCTGCACTACGAGCTGCGCGAGCGGCTTTCACCCGACAAGAATCCGTTCTTCAAGCGCGGGGAAGTCGCGCTCTTCACGGCCTGGCGAGACGGCTCACTCGTGGGTCGCTGCTCGGCCCAAGTCGACCACGAGCACCTGCGCGTGCACAAAGACGGCTCGGGTTTCTTCGGCTTCTTCGACACGGTCGACGACCGCGAAGTCGCAATCGCGTTGATCGAAGCAGCGGCACACTGGCTGCGCATGCGCGGCATGAAGCGAATGATGGGGCCCTTTTCGCTGTACGCGAACGAAGAGGTCGGCATTTTGATCGAAGGCTTCGAGCATCCACCGATGATGTTCATGGCGCATTCGCGGCCCTACCAAGGCGCGCTGTGCGAAGCAGCGGGCCTCATCAAAGAGAAAGATCTGCTGGCGTGGCGCTACGACGACCCGCACCTGCCGCTGCGCGCGCAGAAAGCGTGGGAAGACGTCAAGCGCATGCCGGAAGTGAAGCTGCGCTCGATCGATCTCGGCAACTTGGAGCGCGAGGTCGAGCTCATCATGAAGATCTACAACGACGCCTGGCAGGGCAAGTGGGCGTACGTGCCCGCCCTTCCCGACGAGGTCCGCAAAGTCGCGCAGGATCTCAAGCTGCTCGTGGATCCCGAAATCGCCTTCGTTGCCGAGGTGAACGGAGAGCCCGCCGGCATGTGCGTGATGCTGCCCAACCTGAACGAAGCCATCGCGGATCTGGACGGCAGGCTCTTCCCCCTCGGCGCGCTAAAGCTGCTGTACCGGATGAAAGTGAAGCATCCGATCTCGACTCGGCTGATGATGCTCGGCATCCGCGAGGACATTCGCAAGCAGCGCCGCTACGGCGGGCTTTCCGCCGCGATGTACGTGGAGACGGCCAAGCGCGGGCTCGCCAAGGGCTACAAATGGGGCGAGCTGTCGTGGACTCGCGAAGACGACGCGCCGATCAACATCGGCATCAAGATGATGGGCGCGCGCGTCTACAAGCGCTATCGCGTGTACCAAAAAGCGCTGTGAAACAGGCGCCGGCGCGTGAACGCAGTCGTGCTTGACGGCTCGCTCGCGGCGCAGCATCCTCGCGCGCATGCAACGCGAAACCTTGGTGAATCTGCTTTCGAGCGTCGCTGGCGTGAAGCGCGACGGTGACCGCTTTCGCTCGGACGACGAGCACGAGCTGACGGTCTACCTGGGCGAGCCCGGCCGCGCGATGGTGGTGAGCCACGTGCAATCGATCGCATTGCAGCCCTCGCATGCCGAAGTCGAAGCGCGCGACCGCGGCGTCCTGTACGTGCCGGTCGACTCGATCTGCGCGCTGCAGAGCGTGGCGGCTCCGAACAAGGCCGGCAAACGCGGCGGCGTCGGCTTCTCGGGCTGAGCAACCGACCAAGCGTACACGCGCGTACCCGCGCCTTCTCTCCGCGCGTCGGGAATGAAGGTGGTAGGCTACGAGCCCAATGGGCGCGCGTATTCTCGTGGTCGACGACGAAGCGGGCCTGCGCGAGATGCTGCGCGTGTTGCTCTCGCGCTCCGGTTACGACGTTGCCGTAGCCGACGGCCAAACGCGCGCCACAGCACTGCTGCGCGCGGGAGATTCGTTCGACGTCGTGATCACCGACCTCTCGATGCCGGACGGCTCGGGCATGGGCGTGCTGCAAGAAGCCCGCGCGATCGACGACTCGACGCAGGTCATCATGATCACCGCGTACGCGACCACGGCGCAAGCCGTGTCTGCCATGCGCGAGGGCGCGTACGACTACATCCAGAAGCCGTTCAAGAACGACGAGCTGGTGGCCGTGGTCGAGAAGGCTGCGGACAAGCGCGCTATCGTCGATCAGAACAAGACGCTGCGCCGTCGACTGGCTGAAGGCTTTCGCGCAGGCGACGTAGTCGGCAAGAGCGCCGGCATCCAGAACGTGATGCGCCTGGTCGAGCGCGTAGCCAGCGCGCCCGCGAGCGTGCTCATCACCGGCGAAAGTGGCACCGGCAAGGAGCTCATCGCGCGCGCCCTGCACTTCGGTGGCGAGCGCGCCAATAAGCCCTTCATCGCCATCAACTGTGCGGCGCTGCCCGAGACCCTGTTGGAGAGTGAGCTCTTCGGCTACGAAAAAGGCGCTTTCACGGGCGCAACGAGCAAAAAAGAAGGCCTGTTCCGTGCAGCTGACGGCGGCACGCTGTTCCTCGATGAAGTCGGCGAGCTGCCCGTGACCTTGCAGGTGAAGCTGCTGCGCGTACTCCAGCAACGCACCGTACGACCGGTCGGCGGCCATGAAGAAATCGCTGTCGACGTGCGCGTGGTTGCGGCCACCAACCGCGACGTCGAGCAAGACGTCGCGGCAGGCAAGTTCCGCGAGGACCTGTTCTACCGCTTGAATGTGATCAACCTGCACTTGCCGCCGCTGCGCGAGCGCCCGGAAGACATCCCGCTCCTGGCCGAGCACTTCTTGCAGAAGCACGGAGCCGCGCTGAACAAGCGCCTCACGTTCTCGAACGAAGCGCTGCGCTGGCTGCTCGGTCAAACGTTCAAGGGCAACGTGCGCGAGCTGGAGAACGTCGTCGAACGCGCGGTCACGTTGGCGCTCGGTCCGCGCATCGAAATCGCGGACCTCACGCACAAGCCGGTGACCGAGTCGGGCATGCTGGTGCTGCATCCCGCGCAGATCCCCGACGCGGGCTTCGAGCTCGACGCCCACCTCGCGAACATCGAGCGGCAGATTCTGGTTTCCGCGCTGACCAAGGCATCCGGCATTCGCAAAGACGCGGCGCAGCTGCTCGGCATGACGTTTCGTTCGTTTCGTTATCGCTTAGCGAAGTACGGCCTGGGCGATGCAGACGACGCCGACGACGCTGCCGATGCGACAGACGCAGAGAACGCGTGAGCACCGGCACGCCTGTTGCGTACCACGCACACGCAGCACGCGTGCAGGCGAAGTTGGCCGACCGCAACGTTCCCCTATATTGTTGTGCAGAGGGTCCATCGCATGAAGACACGACAGCCGACACGCGCGCACACGCGCCTGCACGCGCCACGACGGCGTAGGTCAGTCACCGCGCCGCCGCGTACGCTCGGCGTCGTGAACGCGGGCTTCTCTCTGGTCGAGCTGATGACCGTCGTCGTCATCGTCGGAATCCTCTCGGTGATCGCGATTCCGACGTTCATGGGATACGTCTACAAGTCGCGCACTGCGGAGGCGACGGGGTTCCTGGGGGTCATCAAGCTACGCGAGGAGTCGTTTCGCTCGGAGTTCGGTCAATACTGTGCGACCGCGCGGGCAGACGCCGTCGCCTGCACGACGGTCGTGATGCCCGCTGACGGGTTCGGCACCGCCGTTAATTTCGTGCCGTCATCGTCCACCGTCGGCAAGAATCCGCAGGTGTTCACGCCCACATCGCAGTGGCTGGAGCTCGGGGCCCGTCCCGGCGGTGACGTGCGCTTCGCGTATGCCGTCGCAGCGGGAGATCCTGCGAATCTGCCGCCCAATCTCGGCTGGAACAGCACCAATGCGGACTTCTGGTTCGTCGCGCGCGCCGTCGGTGACCTCGACGGCGACACGCAGTACGTAACGTTCGAGACCTACTCGGTCGGCACGACGATGTGGATCGGCGACTCCGCCAACAACCCGCTCGACAAGGGTTGGGAGTGACGTCGCGCTGGTCCAGCTGACGCGACACGCCGCTCGCCCAGTCGTGTGCGCTCGGCGAGTTACGTGTGTGGATCACTCGCACGTCGAGAGCAGCGCGCGCTTGACCGCCGACGAGCGCATGGATGCCTTTTTTTGTCAGCTTGATGTCCTGCG
>JADGRF010000142.1 GCA_017881055.1 Sandaracinaceae bacterium | reverse complement strand
GAGCGCCGTCAGAACTGCATACGGAACGACGCGCCGGTCGGGCCGACGGTCAGCTCCGGCCCGCCGTACAGGTCGGGCGGCAGCGGACGCTTGCGCTCGTAGCTGCGCGTGCCCTGGAAGCGAACCTCGGCGTCGAGCACACCGGTCACGGCCAAGACCGCGAACAAACTGAAGGAAATCTGGTTGGTGTAGCGAAACGCGCGCTCCGCGAGCCGGGCATTCTGGATCTCGTTGGGCGCTGGGTTCTGACCGCGCAGGTTGTCGTGCAGGATGAACGCCGCGACGCTGATCGCTACGAGCGACGCCTCGGACACGGCGAAGACCAGGCCCAGGCCCTCATGGCCATTCTGAAACTGCCCGACGCCGAACGGGACCAGCGCGAGCCAGCGCGAGCGCAGCTCGTGCACCTCTTCGGCCTGTGCAAGGTGAAACAGGTTGTCCCAGCGCTCATGCTCTTTGCGATCGCGCTCGACCTTCGCCCGCACGAGTCGGTCTTCCTCGCGCTTGCGCGCGACATCTTCAGCTTTGCGCTCGGCCTCGAGGCGCGTCTTCACCTGGGCGAACAGGTGCTGCACCTCTTCCGGGAACGCGAGCGGATCCAGCAGGTACTCCGGATCCATGCGCAAAAGGCGCTCGAAATGCTGATTGGCGAGGTCGAGCTTGTTCAGGAACAAGCAGCTTGCGCCGAGATACTTCTGCGACTCGAGCACGAGCGAGCGGTTGGTCAGCCGCGGCACCTCGCCGCCCACCAGCCCCTCGAAGAGCTGCGCCGAGCGCGCGTAGTCCTGGCTTTCATAAGCCATCCGCGCCGCCTCGAACTCTTCGAAATCATTGGCCTTTGCTGGCAACGACCAGAGCGCGCAGAGCACCGACAACGCGGCCGCGCACACAAAGCTGGGGCACGTGCCCAGGCGCGAAGCCAGCGGAGGCATGCGACGTTCTATACACGAATTGAGCGGGTTTCAGGCGCTTTCAACCGGGCGCCGGAATGTCCTTGGACTTTTCGAGCACGATATCGACCGTCTCGACCTGACCGGCGCGCAGGCGAACCTCGCGCACCATGTCCTTGTGGCCGTCCGCGCTGACGCGGATCTCGTGCGTCTGGAACATGCCGCCAGTCTGCGGAACTTGGATGATCGAGCGCGTGCGACCGGCGACGCTGCCGCGGTCGACCACCACGTTGGCCGGCGTGTTCGACACGACGTAGAGGCCTGCCGGGCGGAACGTCAGCCGGTGCTCGAGCACCGTGGTGCCGGGACCTTCGGGGATCTTCACGCTGACTTCTTCGTCGACGCAGCACTCGTGCGCGCCGACGTACTTGAACACGTGCGTACCAGGCATGAGATCGAGCTCGCGAAACGACGGACCGAAGTCGCGCGGCAAGGCGCCGTCGATGCTGATCGCCACGTTGGCAGGCTCCGGACGCAGCACGATGTGGCGCGGCTCGTTGCCTACAGGCTTCTCGACGGGACGTGGGTGTGCAGCTGCACGGTGTTCGGGTCGCGCGCTCGGTGCGTCGTGGGTGCGCGGCGGGCCGGGCGTTGGCGGCGCTACGTCGTGCGGCGCTTCGAGCACGGGCGTCGTCACGTGCGCTGGCCGACTTGCCACGGACACGGGCTTGCGTAGCCGCGGCGCGATCACGAACGTGAACAAGAGCGCACAGCACGCAAGCACCGCACCGGCGATCGTCATGCCTTTGCGCAGCCGCAAGCGACGCCCGAAGCGCTGAACGGCATGCAGCACGCGCGGGTTGTGCTCGTCGTAGGCGAGCACGCGGTTCCAGGCGTCCGTCGCGCGCGCGATGTCGCCGGCTTGGTAGGCCGATTCGCCGAGCGCGATCTGGCCTTCGATCACCCGCACGCGAAACGCGACGTTGAACGCGGCCGGGTCTTTCAAATACTCGGCGAGCAGCTCGCCGGGGTCGGTGATGCCCGTTTCGCCGATGAATGCGAGCAGATCGGCCTCCAGCGCGCTCGCGCTGGGATAGCGTAGGTTCGGATCGATCTGCAGGCACTTCACGATGATCGCGCGCAGGCGGCCGCCGATCTTCGGGCACAGCTGCAGCGGGTCGCGAAACCGGCCATCGCCGATCTGCTTGAGCACTTGGTGCGGGTTCTTGCCGACGAACGGCAGCTCGCCAGTCGCGAGCAAGTACAACACCGTGCCGAGCGAGAAGATGTCGCTGCGCGCGTCGCACTCGCGACCTTCGATCTGCTCGGGGGCCATGTGCGCCGGCGAGCCAAGCACTTGCCCAGTGGTCGTCATGCTCTGCATGTCGACCAGCTGCGCGATACCGAAGTCCGTGAGCTTCACGGTGCGACCCTCGTGCAGCATCACGTTCTCGGGCTTCACGTCGCGATGCACGACGCCTTCGGCATGTGCGGCACCGAGCGCGCGCGCGACCGCGATGCAGATGCAAGCGGCGATCTCCGGTGGGATCTCTTTCTCCTGCTCCACGAATTGCTTGAGGGTCGGACCGGTGAGCAACTCGGTCGCGATGTAGCTCGTGTCGCTGTCTTCGCCGCTGTAGTCGTAGATCTCGAGGATCGACGGGTGCTTGAGCCGCGCGACCGTCAACGCTTCGCGGGCGAAGCGCGCGCGCGCCTCCTTGGCGCCCTGCAGGTGCGGATGCATGACCTTCAGCGCGACGGGGCGCGACAAGAGTGTGTCGCGCGCACGGAACACGGTGGCCATGCCTCCGTGGCCGATCTCATCGACGATGTCGTACTTCCCTACACGGCTGAGCATGAATTTCGGTGCGACGCGACGCCGCGGAAGACGGACGCAAGCCAACGCGGGCCACCGGTCACGCGTCGCAGCGCACCCCAACGCCTTCGTACAGACGCAGCCACCAGGTTAACGTGACACCGCGGCGCGGGTTAGCACAAGACGGGGACCACGATGCCGAGCTGATCAGGAAACTCGCCGATTGTGGCACCGTTCCCTAGCTGGTGAGGGTGGAGGGGCCTTGCATGGGGTAGCGGCATGCATTAACCGCTGCCCATGATCGTGCGCGAGCTTCCGCCACGCTGGTCCGCCGAAACGGTGGCGCGCCGGCTCGCGGCGCGGCCAGGCCTGGCATGGCTCGACTCCGCAGGGGCCGGACACGCGGAGGGGCGCTTTTCGTTCGTGACGTGCGATCCGGTGGAGCGCGTACGAACGCAACGTTCGGACCCCGCACCGTTCTCGTGGCTCGATCGCCTGACGCATGATGCGGCCGACGCGCGCGACACGTACGACACGTACGAACCGCCGCACGGGCACGGCATTTCCCCGGAGATCGTGCCGCGCTACGTCGGCTACTTCGCGTACGACGCACACTTCTGCACGCACCCACCCCGCATGCCGCGCCCGGACGCACGCGTGGCGTGCTTCGCGCGCTACGAGGCGTGCTTCGCGTTCGATCACGAGACTGGCCGGGCGTTCGTGGTCGGCGACGACGGGCCCGCTTGTGCACGCCTCTGCGAGCGACTGTCTGGCAGCGCGCCGGAGGTCGAGGCGCGGGCGGGTGACGTCAGCTGCAGCGATCCGGCGGCGCACACACAGGCGATCGCACGTGCGCTCGCGCACATCGCGCGCGGCGATGTGTACCAAGTAAATCTGGCGCGCTCGTTTCGCGCTGCTTTTCGTGGTGATCCGCTCGCGCTCGCGCTTGCGATGCGAACGGAGAGCCCGGTGCCGCTCGGGCTCTATTTTCACGACGGAGAGCGCGCGCTGATCGGGCGCAGCATGGAGCGCTTTCTGCGCTGGCAACGCGCGACGCGCGCGCTTTTGACCCGGCCGATCAAAGGTACGCTGGCGCGCGCAGGCCAGGACGCCGACGAAGCAGCACGTCTCGCGAACGATCCCAAGGAGCGCGCCGAGCACGCGATGATCATCGATCTCATGCGCAACGATCTGAGCCGAGTCGCTGAGCTCGGTTCGGTGCGCGTATCCGAGGTGATGGCGGTCGAGCGTTACGCCAAGCTCTCACACCTGGTGTCGACGGTGAGCTGCACGACGCGCCTGGGGCTCGAGCTACGCGCGATCCTCGAAGCCACGTTTCCTGCGGGCAGCGTGACCGGCGCGCCGAAGCTGCGCGCCATCGAGCTGATCGAAGCGCTCGAGGCGACGCCGCGCGGCATCTACACGGGCGCGTACGGGTACATCGACCGAGCGGGGGGGCTGTCACTGGCGGTGGCGATCCGGACAGCGGTCGTGACCGCGGAAGAGGCTTGCTACTTCGCTGGAGGCGGCATCGTCGAGGCCAGTGATCCGGCCCGGGAGCTGGCCGAGACGACGCTAAAGGCGCGCGTGTTCTGCGATGCGCTGCTGAAGCTCCGGCCGCTGTGAGCGCCAAAGAACCATCGCTTGGGAGCATGTACGGTCGCCTTGTCGGCAGGCCTATTCTTGAGCTAGCTTGCGCCACGTTTTTCGGGCGTCGTCTAACGGCAGGACTTCGGATTTTGATTCCGACTAAGGTGGTTCGAATCCACCCGCCCGAGCAAAATCGCGTCGTCTGACGCGCGATACACTTCGCGAGCCGGCCGTGGGGTCTGCGGTCCGTGCTCACGTACCCCATCAGTACGCTGCGCGCGGTCCTCGACCCCACGGCCGGCTCGCTCGCGTCTCACGCGACATACGACGCGATTTTCGGCCAGCGGGGGGGGGGAGAAGAGGCGCGGTCGGCGCTTCGCGCGACCCGGGACGAGAGGTCTTCGCTTCGCGCGACCCGGGACGAGAGGTCTTCGCTTCGCGCGACCCGGGACGAGAGGTCTTCGCTTTGCGCCAACCGGCTAGTGGAGCCAGAGGGGGGTTGGGAGGGGGGTTGGGCGGGGGGCGGCGTTCATGGGGGGGGCGGGGGAGTTGGGCATTAGGTCGGTGAGGGCGGGGCACGAGGCCAGGGCTGAGGCGGGCCAGGGGTGGGTGGGGGTGTCGCTGGCAGTTAGTAGGAGCTCGGCTTCGGACTGGGTGACGGTGATGCCGGTGGGCAGGTTGGTCAGGGCTTGGACTGCGTTGGTGGCGATGGCGGGGGTTTGGAACCTTAGGCGCCAGGCTACGGCGACGGGGGTTTGAGGGGCGGTCTTGTCACGCGTGGTGGCGTCGACTTCGAGGGCGTCGGCGACTAGGGCTCGCGACAGGTCTTGATCGGTTTGGTCGAGCTTGCCGTGGACCGAGATCAGGAGCGCGATCAGGCCGGCGGGGCCGAGCGAGTCGAGGCCGTGCAGGACTAGGCCGGCGACTGGCAGCGGCGGCGCACAGGCGAGGTCTTCGGCGAGCGAGGGCGCGGGGGCTGCGTTGCCGTAGCCGGCTAGCCAGTCGACCAGATGCAGCTCGGGCTTCGTGAATAGCGCTTCGACGTGCGCGCGATCGGTCTCGTCCCACACGCTCGCGATGTAACGGCCGCCGACGGGATACGGCAAGCTCTCCCGCGCCACGTTGAGCGGCGTGGGCGAGCCGGCGATTTGCTGCCAGGTCGCGGTGTCCAGCTGACCAAAGTAGCTGTCCCAGTTGATGTCGCTGAAGCGGCGGCCCTTCCAGAGCGAGAGCACGCGCGTGGAGCTGACGACGGCGTCGCCCTCGACGAGCGATGTGAAGGCGACCACGCTGTCGAACGTGGTCACGTTCTTCTGGCGCAGCTTGCCGAGATCGCGCGTGTGATCCTGCAAGTAGTGCGTGAGCTCGTGGGACAGCACGTACATGCGCGTCTGCGGATCGGCGCTGGCGCTCGCGTCGATGATGGTCACGTTCTTGGTTTGATCGCTGTAGTACGCCGCGATCGATTGCACACTGTCGTCGATCGACGCGCTGACCGGATTGGTCCCGGGAGCGACCAGACCAAGCAGCGAAAGCGCGGTGTCCCAGGGCCCGGGCTGCGTGTTGGCCTTCTTTGCTGCAGCTGTCAGCTCGGCGCGAAACTGGTCCTGCGTGATCACGCGGACGGGCGGAAGGGCGGGCGTGGCGTCGCCGCGTACGCAGGCGGTGAGCGTGAGGATCTCGCGCTGGCAGGCCGTTTGCGCGATGTCGCAGGTGGTTCGCGAGGCCTGACAGTCGGAACCAATGTCGCCGGCCGTGCTCACACCGCTGGACGTAGTGTCGTCGGCGCAGCCAGACACGAATGCCACCGCCAGACACGCGATCGCGAGGCGCGCTGGGAGCGTCGTACCGGGCGTGCGCGCTAGGGGCTGTCCCTGATTGTCCGGGCGGAGCAGTTCGAGTCGATCTTGTGCGGGGTTTCGTGCGAAAAACGCAGGCAGGGCAATTCCCGTGTCGAGGCTTTTCGCGCGGAACCTCGCGCAAGAGCCGCCGAAATGCGACTGCGAGCGACGATTAGGGACGGCCCCTACCGCTTGCGTAACCATACGAAGTGCTCCTGATTGCCCTGCGGACCCTTGATCACCGCGTCAGCCTGCGCCTGCCGCGAAAATCCCAGCGCCTCGGCTTCGACTATGACTCGCGCAATGGCCTGTGCGCGAGCCGTTTCATCGCGCACGACACCGCCTTTGCCCACGGCCGCGCGACCGACTTCGAACTGCGGCTTGATCAACGCGACCAGCTCGCCGCCCGAGCGCATGAGCGCATGCGCAGCGGGCAGCAGCTTGCCGAGCCCGATGAATGACGCGTCGATCACGATCCAATCGACGGGCTCGGGCAGCGCTGCTGCACCCAGCTCGCGCGCGTTCGTGCGCTCCATCACGACCACGCGCGAATCGCGACGCAGCTTGTCGTGCAGCTGGCCGTAGCCGACGTCGATCGCGTACACACGCAGCGCACCGCGCGTCAGCAGGCAATCGGTGAAGCCGCCGGTCGACGCGCCGAAGTCCGCGGCGACTATGCCGGTCGGGTCGAGCCCGAACGCATCGAGTGCGCCGGAGAGCTTAGTGCCGCCGCGCGAGACGAACGGCTGATCGCCGCCGCGCACCTCGAGCGCGGCTTCGTTCGCCACGGTGTCGCCGGCCTTCTCGATGCGCCGATCACCGGAAAACACCTTGCCAGCGAGCACCAGTGCACGCGCGCGCTCGCGACTGGGCGCGAGCGAACGTTCAACCAGGAGCAGATCGACGCGCGTCTTTTTTGGCACGCTGCTGTTCCGTCACCGCTCGCTGGTGTGCACGCGTGACGCGGAGAGCCGAAGGCTGCTCCGCGCGGATGTCACGCGGAGAGCCGAAGGCGGCTTCGCGTGATCAACCTCAGAACGGAATGTCGTCATCGTTCGGCGCGTCGCCGCCTGAATCGTGGCCACCACCGCCGCCGAACTCGTCGGACGGCCCGGGATCGAAGCCGCCGCCACCACCGCCGCGTTGAGCGCCGCTGCCGCCACTGCTACCACTACCGCTACCGCCACCTTCGCCGCGGCCGCCGAGCAGGATCACGTTCTGCGCGTTGACTTCAGTGGCGTAGCGCTTGGCGCCCGAGGTCTTGTCTTCCCAGGAGCGGGTCTGAAGACGGCCTTCGACGCACAGCCGGCTGCCTTTCGAGAGGAATTTGTTGAGCGCTTCGGCGCGCTTTCCCCAGAGCACGACGGTGTGCCACTCGGTTTTCTCCTTGCGCTCCTTCGTGTTGGTGTCGAAGTAGCTCTCGGTCGTGGCCATGCGCATCGTGAGCACGGCTTGTTGGCTCTGGGTGTAGCGCAGCTCGGGATCCTGCCCGAGGTTGCCGATCAACGTCACTCTGTTCAGACCTTCAGCCATGGTTCGCTCTCTCTTGTTGGCGCAGCGCGCGAGAATACGCCGCGAGGCCGGCCGTGGAAAGCACGCCAAGCCGCGCGGCAACGCTTTCCTGTTCGGCCACGCGCGGCTGCGGTTGCGGAGGATCGCAGCAAAACGCAGCCAATTTGACAGCCGTTCCGGGCTCGGCGACAGACTGAAGCCAATGCGCGGCACGCTCGCGACGATCGGAGTTGGGATCGCGTTGGCGATCGCGCTGAGCGGCTGCAGCATCGGCTCGCTCTTGGCCGAGAACGCAGACGCCGTCCGCGGCACGCGCGACGCCATGAACGCCACGCGCACGTCGATCGCCGACATGAACCGCGAGCTGCAGCACGTGGACAAGAGCATGCAGTCGGTGTCGGGCCTGCAAGAGCCGCTGGAAAAGGTCGCGATGCTGCGCCAGGCGCTGGAGGACGTGACCAAGCTCGAAGCCGTGCTGCACGAGGTCGCGAGCCTGGGCCCCGAGCTGCACGAGGTTGGCGAGCTGCGTCAGTCGCTGAAAGAGCTGACGGCGCTGCGCACCACGCTCGAGGGCGTGGTGGCGATGCGCGACTCGTTCGACCGGCTAGCCGACATGCAGAGCACGGTGGAGCACTTGGCCGTGACCGGCGAGCAAGTTACCGCGGTGCAGGCGATGAACGACCCGCTGCGCAAGGTCGCCAGCATGGAGCCGACGCTGATCGCGCTCAATCGCAACCTCGTGCAGCTGGAACAGCTCAATCGCCCGCTGACGCGCACCGCCGACGCGCTCGAGGTGCTGCTGTCGTTCCTGCAGACGAACCTGCTCGTGATCGTGCTCGCGTTGATCGCATGGGGAGCCGTCACCTTCACCGCGATCTGGCTGGGCATGCGCTTGGCCTTGCGGCAAGCAGCAACCGCATCGACAAAACAGTGACGGTTGGAGTGTGAGACGCGAGCGAAGGCGGATCGCGAAGCGGATCGCGCTCCAGGCTTCGCTGTCTAGTGTTTTGCGCGCGCTTCTTCGTACAGCACGGCGGAAAGCTCTTCTTCGAGCGTGGCCAATGTCTGCGCGTGGAACTCGGGCCCGATGTCGCCGCGGCGGTGCTCGGCGTCGAGGGTCCTCACGCGCTCGAGCAGCGCCGTCTTCTGAGCGGCCAGCTCGCGAGCCGGCACGGTCTTGACGGGCGTGCCGGCCGTCTTGGCGAACACGAGACCGAAGGCCAACAGCACGAGCGCGAGGCCCGTCGCGATGTAGCGCATCGGGCCGGGACCCGGGATGCCGCGCAGGTGCAGATGGATCGAACGCAGCGGCGCCTCGCCGGGATTCTTCATGACCTCGGTCACGAGAAAGCGGCGGCCTTCGTCGCTGTGGATCTCGGGCTTCGGCATGTCGTCGACGTCGACCGTCAAGCCGTCCGCCGCGTCGACCAGCACGCGATACGCGAACGTGGTCCACGGCAAGTCGAACGTGAGATCCGCGGCCGAGCCCTCGCGCGGTAAGTCGAAGCCCCACGTGAGCGTGACTTCGCCCGGAGGCAGCGAGCCCTGCAGGCGAAAGCCGTGGCCGGCGTCTTCGTGCAGGTGCTGATCGGTCATCACCTCGTCGGCTTGAAACGCCATCGCCCCCGGCGGCAGCGGCACCAGCAAACCATTTTCGGGGAACACGTACGCCTTGCGACCCACGTTGAACAAGCGCACCTGCTGCACGATCTTTAGGCGCTCGTCCTTGAGCTCGACCGAGGTCGCGCCGACGTAGAGTACGACTTCATGCTCGTCACGCGTGGTTTCCAGCTGACGGATCACGACTTTGTAGCCTTGATCGCTGGGCAAGCGAAACGGCATCGAGCTGAACTTCGCGCCGTCGGCAAGCACGTTCACGCGGTACGCGAGCTTGTCACCCGTCAGCAGCTTGTCGAAGCTGGCGATGCCGGCCGCGTCGCTCTTCGCGCTGAGCGTGGTACGACCGCTCTCCTGCGACATCGTACCGATCTGCACGTCGGCGCCCGCCACCGGGCGATCGGCGGCGTCCAGCACGTGTACGCGGATGCTGCCGACCGGCACGTCTTTGCTGGCGTCCGCAGTCGCCAGTGGCTTACGCAGCTCCTGCGGGGCACCGTCGACGCCGGCGTGCGGATCGTCTCCGACTGCCGGGTGCCCGGCCGGAAGCTGCTGATCGGGCGCAGAGTCGTCGCTCGGCAGCGCGGCTTGCGCGTGTGCGAACGATGCGGTGTTCACGAGCAGCGCCAGCAGCGCGAGCCGCCACGAAACCAAACCAATCCCGCGCCCAGTCATGCTCGCGACTCCTCGGCGATCCGCGCGCCGCACTTCTTACAGAACACGGCGTCTCCGTCGTTCTTCACGCCGCAGCTCTTACACGCGTGTTCTTCCGTGGCAGAGACCGCAGCCGCAGCTGGCGTTCTAGCGGCCGCGCCGCGGAGAGCCGCAGGCTGCTCCGCGGGTATGTGAACAACCTGCTCCGCGGGTGTCTGACTAACAGACGCGATCAGCTTGCGCGCTTGCTCGCGGTACGGCCCGACCTGCGCATCCAGCGCTTGCAGCACCTCGCGCGCACGAGCGCGGTAGCGCGTGTTGAACTCGTCGAAGTCCTCTTCGGAGAGCTTACCGGCGTCGCGCTCGGCCTGCAGATCTTTCAGCGCGAGCAGCAGCGCCTTCTTCTCGGCGAGCAGATCCGCTCGCTCGCTCGAAACTTGCGAGGCGCGGCCGCCAGCGCCGTTCGAAGCGCCGGCCAAGAGCGGACCCGCGTCGACCACGGCTTCACGCAGGCTCTGCCACAGCCAAAATAACGTGACGATGAGCGCGAGCGCGCCCAGCACGATGAAGAACATCGGAAGTAGATCGATCATCAGTCGTCGAGTTTGTGCAGCTCGGCGTCGAGCGCGGCGTCATACGTCTCGAGGGTCGCGCCGCCATCAGCGGCAGGCAGCGAGCCACCCGGAGCGGCCGTAGCCGCATGGCCAGATTTGCCCACCCACGTGCGTCCGCGCCAGACCAACGCGCCGGCAGCGAGCCCAATCAAGCCGAGCGGCACCGCCCAGAGCGCGCGATCGAGGCCGTGGTCGTCGGGAATGGCGATCGCCTTGGCGCCGTATTTGTCGCGGTAGTCGGCTTGGATCTTCTCGGGGCTCTGGCCGCGCGCCATGCGGTCCCGAATCTTGGCGCGCATGTCGTCGGCCCAGCTGCACGAGCAGCTGGAGAGCGGCAGTCGTTGGCAATCGCCGCACATGCACAAGAGGCGCTCGAACAGCTGCTTCTCGACTGGCCCCTTGAGCGTGACCGAGCCGGCATGCAGCGAGCTGCTGCCGTCGGTCTGACCATGCGCGAGCCCGCTGCCGAAAAGCCAGAGCGAGCCACCTACGAACAGACCGAGCAAGAGCGTGGTCATCAGCGCGGGCGCGCTGCGCATCGGACTCGGCTCGCGCACCTCACCCAGCACCTCGCGTACCGACGGCGACATGCACACGAACGTGCCGAAGATCATGAACAGGCCTCCGAGCCAGATCCATGAAACGAAAGGCCGCACGATGATGCGGAATGTGCCCACCTTCGTCTGCGGGTTCACCGAGTTCATGATCGCGTAGATGTCTTCGGTGAGCGTCGAGCGGATCGCGACTTCGGTGGTCGCCGTGTCCGCGGGCTTGCTGTAGATGAACTTCGCGGGCGAGATGTTGGCGACGCGCTGGCCGTTCTTGAACACCGTGAAGTCCGAGAAGATCATGCGCTTGTTCGGGTCGACCTCCATGCGGCTGCCGTCGTAGCGCATGGTGAAGCCGCGGACTTGCATCGACTCGCCCACGTGCAGCGCGGCTTCTTTGTCGGTGTCGTAGGCGGCGCCGGTGAAGCCGAAGTACATGGCGACTAGGCCCATGTGCACGAGGTAGCCGCCGTAGCGGCGCTTGGCGCGCGAGATCACCTCGTAGAGCGCCAGAATGAAGCTCTCGTGCGTGTTCTTCATGCGCACGCGCGTGCCGCGCCAGAACTCCTGCAAGTGGCCGGCGACCACGAACGTGCAGACTGTCGTGGAGAGCACGGGCGCCGAGCCGTAGATCGCAGCCAACACGCGGCCGGTGAGCGTGTCGTAGATCTGATCGGAGCTGACGTGCGCCGGAAAGCCGAAGTGCGGCCCCACGAACACGTGCAGCAGCATGACGGTGGTGGCCGCGATGCCGGGCACGAGCATGACGCGCGCCATGTACGCGCCATTGGACTTGCGCCACGCGAGCAGCGGGCCGATGCCCGTCAAGCTGAGCAGCACCAGACCCAGCGGAATCATCCACTTGTTGTAGTAGCCGGGACCGACGGTCACCGTCTCGCTGCGCAGCGCCTCGCTGATCAGCGGGAACGTGGTGGCGATCAGCACGAAGAACAACATGCCCATCAGGATCCAGTTGTTCAGCAGGAACACGAAGTCGCGGCTGAGCAGCGAGTCGATGCGGGCCTTGCTGCGTAGCAGCGGCAAGCGCCAGACGATCAGCCCCGCGCAGACCGCGATCATGAACAGCAGGTACCAGACGAAGTAGATGCCGATGCTCGACTTCGCGAACGAGTGCACGCTGGCGATCATCCCCGAGCGCGTCAGGAACGTGCCGAAGATCGTCATCAGGAACGTCAAGCAGAGCAGGAACACGTTCCAGACTTTGAACATGCCGCGGCGTTCCTGCAGCCTGATCGAGTGCAAGAACGGCGTGCCTGCGAGCAGCGGCATGAACGCGGCGTTCTCGACCGGGTCCCAGGCCCAGTAGCCGCCCCAGCCCAGCTCTTCGTACGACCAGAGCATGCCGAGGATGTTGCCGACGGCCAGCGCGATCCACGCGAACAACATGAAGCGGCGCGACGCGCGCACCCACTCTTCGTCGAGCCGACCGGTGATGAGCGCGGCGATCACGAACGCGAACGGAACGGACCAGCCGACCAGCCCCGTGTAGAGCATCGGCGGGTGGATCATCATCCAGTAGTTCTGGAGCAGCGGGTTCAGGCCTTCGCCGTCGGGCGCGGCGCCGGACGCGACGACTGCGAACGGGTTGGCAGCGAACAGCATCAGCACGCAGAAGAACATCAGGATGCTCATCAGCGTGGCCATGATGTAGGGCGCGAGCTCAGGCAGACGATGCTTGAGCGTGCGCGCGCAGACCGCGCTGTACGTCGTCAGCAGGAACGACCACCACAGCAGTGAGCCGTCCTGTCCGCCCCAGAGCGAAGCCCATAGGTAATACCAGGGCATCGAGCGGTCGCTGTAACGGAGCACGTAGCGGATGCGAAAGTCGTGCGCTTGGAACGCGTAGGCCAGCGCGAAGACCGCCACCGCAGTCACGGCCCAGGTCGCGTACACGCCGTGTCGGGCGGCCGGCAGCAGGTGCGGGCGACCGCGACCCGCAACGACGGAGACGGAGAACGTGTAGGCGGCGACGACCAACATCGCGCCGAGCATGAGCGAGCCGAAAAAGGGCAGATCTAGAGCCGGCATAGCAGGGATACCGTGTAGGGCACCTTGGCGGCCAAGGCAACCCTGCGTCGATCGGTCGCATGGGCCCAAAAACGCGCGGGAGCGTTGGCTTTTGTCGCGGCTCGGCCCGGATTGGGGGCGCTTGATGTACGCCCGCATGCGCAGATTCGTGGCGAGCGAAAGCTCCACAGCTCACCGATGGGCGAGCTTCGGCCCGAGTGATAGAGTGGCGGCCGAACGACGCTCGAGGGCGGCCGACTCGACGGGAGACCATGCTGGGCCACGCAGTTCTTGCCGCGCGTATCTACCTGTCGTCGTTGGTGTTGATCGCCAGCGCCGGCCTGGGGGCCGGCTGCGCGCTCGACCGAGAGCCGTCGCAGGGCGAAGGGCAGCGGCAAGGCATCGCTTCGGATGCTGGCCCGAACACTGGCAATCGAGGCATTGGCAATGCGGGTGCCGGCGCGCTCGCGGCTGTGTGCCCCGGCCCGCAGTGCCCGACGAACAGCGGCCTCTTGCCGGGCGGTACGTGCGAGCCGACCGGTGTCTTCGGCCTGCGCGAGACCGTCGACGTCGCGTGGGGCGGTCGCAGCACCCCCCTCGGCTACATCACCGACAACGGGCGCGGCCGCATTCTCGTGGACCTGAAGCTGACGATCAACCAGGTCAACCCCAACGGCTCGTTCACGGCGGAAGTCACCCCATGCGGCATCAACCTGCCGCCGTTCTTCAGCTCGGTCCTGTGCGAGGTGTACCAGCCCGTCTTCCCGCGCGAGATGTGGGAGAGCCCGCGGATGCGCAAGCTCACCGCCAACGGGCGCTACAGTTGCAATCGACCGGGCTGCGCGATGCAGCTCGACCCGATGACGGAATTGATCGGCATCGATCTCGACAATCCCGGGGGCTTCTGGCCGCTCGCAACCGAAACATCGATGGTGCAGTGCACGGCAGGCAGCGGTGCGCCGTGCTTTCTCGATCACGATGGCGACTCTCACCCGGGCGTGACGATCAAGATGTTCACGATGGGCAGCAACCCGGCCAACCAGGTATGCGCGGCCGGCTATCCGTTCCGCAACCCGCCGCTGACCTCCGGCACATTCATGATCGCATCCGGCGTGGCGCCGCGCGCCGCCGAGCTCTATCTCGGAACGCGCCTGCGGATCGCCGGGCAAGGCGCCCTGACTGACAGCTGTCGGCAGCGTGTCGGCAAGGGCGCAGCGCAAGGTTTCGACTCGCGCGCGATCGGCTGCGGCGTGCAGGCACCCGCGGGCCAGGACTGCGACTCCAGTCAGCAAATGTTCATGGATCTGAACCTGCCGATTTACTACGTGCTGAACGAGGGCCAGATGCCAGATCCGAAGCTCGACCTGCCCGACAAGTCCACCAGCACGGGCACCACGTTCGCGGTGACGCGGCTCGGCGGCGCGCACGACGCCGTCAGCTGCGCCGACGTGCACACCGCGAGCTACTGACGCCCTTCGCTTCCAGAGGAAGTGAACGAGCGACGGACTGATGAAGAAGCCCGCGCCCGCGCCGATCACCGGCGCGGTCACGACCCGCAGAAACGAGCTGCGCCGCGGTGGCTTCTGGTTCCACTCGAGTGGCCTGCGCCGCAGCATGCGCTTGGCCCACAGGAGCGCCGTGCAATTGTCCTCGGAGACGCCCAGCAGCTGGCCCATCGCGCGTTCGGCCGACGCGCGCAACCCTTACGCCAGCAGCGCCTTGGCCTGCCCGACCCAATCCGCGCGCACGATGCGGGCAGGCTGCGTATTGAGCAGCGCCGCGATGCGCGGGATGTCTTCTTCCGTGAGCACGGCGATCGCTGCGAACGTCGTGATGCCGGCGGCCTGCAGCGTGCGCTCGAAGCTCGGACCGATGCCACGGATACGCTTCAAGTCGTCGCCCACAGGCTTGTGGCTCTCCCCAGCGCGCTGCTCCCGCAACGCAGTCAGGGCCGCATCGCGCTCGGTCAGCTGAGCGCGCAGGTCGGCGATGTGCTGATCGCGACCTTTGACTTGCTCGCGCTGCTGCTCGAGCTCGATGCGCGTATCGCGCAGCTCGGCCGTGATCTTGGCCAGCTGCTCGCGCAGGTCCTCGCGCGGCGGAGGCGGAGGCAGGGGCTGGCTGGAGCGCGTGGCAGCCGACGGCGCAACGCTCGGACGAGGCGGCAGCGGGGGCGGCGCCTTGGACGAAGAACGCGCGCTCGCGTCAGCTGGAACCGGTGGAGGCGCGCTACGCGGTGCGAGCACGCCCACTGCGGTGGTCGTGGGGGCGGCGGGCGGAGAAAACGGCGCGGGCGGCACGCTCGTGGCGCGACCGAGCGGCGGCGGCGGGATGAAGGTCGGCGTGGTCGAGCCCACAGGTGCGGGCGCGATGCTCGCGGGCCGGGCCAGCGCGGGCCGAATGCCCGTCACGCTATCGCCGATTCTCGGAGCCGTCTCGTTGCGGCCTGCGTCGCGACCTATCGTCATCCCGACCTCGCTCCCGTGAGAGTTGCGAGCGGGATTTGTACCACGGAATGCAGACTGCGATCACTGGCGGCGCGAGCGCATCGTGCGGTGCCCGCGCAGTGTTCCAAGCTTGGGATTGCGCGGAGTATTCGGGCTACGTGCGCGGCGTGTTTTCCTGACGGCTCCAGCTCGAAAGACGACGCAGCAACGCCTCGCGAGCCCCGGCCGATGGCGCGCTGCCACCAATGCCGGCGAGCCAGAGTCGGTCGTAGGCCCGCCCACCGCGCGTCTCGATGCGCATTTCGACCGGAAAAAGCAGCAGCGCAGCGAGCGACGCCAAGAGCGAGCCGAGCAGCCCGAGCGAGTCGGGGGCTTCGATCGAGAGCAGCAGCGCATCCGCACGTTCGGGTACGGACTCCAAGCGGTGCGCATCGATCGCGAAGGAGCTCGGCACCCGCGCTATCGGCATCTCGGCCAACTCGACGTACGGCACCAGCTCGACGTCAGGCGCACCCGAAAGCGCGACCACCTGCAGCTGCGCAAGCCAGACGCCGTCACTGCCACGTCGTGCATGGGCCTCGTCGATCGAGATGCGTCGCGCGGCCAGCTCACTGCACAGCGTCGCCACCCAAGCCGGCCGAAACGAGCCACCGAGCTGTACTCGATAGCGCCCGAGGCCGAGCGAGACCACCTCGCTGAACGTCGTCGACGAACGCGCGGCCGCCTCGCCGGCGCCTTCGCTGGTGCTCTTCGGCGGGATCGGTAGCGGAGAATCCATGCAGCCCAATGAACCTGCGCGATCCTGGTTTCGTTCCCGCAACGGCCACGAAACTTCGCCGTTTCTTGGGCACACCGTGCCGACCGCGCGCTCAGCGCTCTTCGTAGCCGAGCGCCTCGCGCACGCTGTCCACCGCCGACCTCCTGCGGTCGACAGCGGGCTGTGGTTGGGCACCTGTCCAGGCGGCACCTGTCAGCTGTTGCGCTGACGCGATGTCCAGGTATTCAGTTGCCTTCTTCGTATTCGGCGTCAATCACGTCGTCGGCTGCCGGCTTCTTCGCCCCGCCGCTCGGCGGCTCAGCGCCGCCACCGCCGCCACGCTTGTCGTTCGAGGGGCCCGCGGCCTGGTACGCCGTCTGTGCCATTTCGTGCATCTGCTTCTCGAGCGCCTCGGTGCCGCTGCGGATGCCGTCCTTGTCCTGCTTGTCGATGGCCGCGCGCAGCCGGACGATCTGCTCCTTGATGACCGACACCTTGTCGGCCGGCAGCTTGTCCTTGCTCTCGTCCAAGGTCTTCTCGACCTGGTAGCAGAGTTGGTCGGCGCGGTTGCGGTACTCGACTTCTTCGCGACGGGCCTTGTCGTCCTCTTCGTGCTGCTTGGCCTCGTCCACCATCTTCTGAATCTCGGATTCAGACAGGCCGCTGTTCGCGGTGATGGTGATCTTTTGGTCTTTACCGGTCGCTTCGTCGCGCGCAGTCACGCTGAGCACGCCGTTGGCGTCGATGTCGAACGTGACCTTGACCTTGGGCACGCCGCGCGGCGCGGCCATGATGCCTTCGAGGTGGAAGCGACCGACCGTGCGGTTGAGCCGCGCCTCGGCACGCTCACCCTGAAGCACGTGAATCTCGACCTTGCTCTGGTTGTCCTCGGCGGTCGAGAACACTTCCTCGCGACGCGTCGGGATCGTGGTGTTGCGTTCGATCAACGTGGTCATCACGCCGCCGAGCGTCTCGACACCCAGCGAGAGCGGGGTGACGTCGAGCAGCACCATGTCCTTGACCTCGCCGGAGAGCACGCCCGCCTGGACCGCAGCGCCGATCGCCACCACCTCGTCCGGGTTCACGCCCTTGTGCGGCTCTTTGTCGAAGAACTTCTTCACGGCTTCCTGCACCGCGGGGATGCGGGTGCTGCCGCCGACGAGCACGACCTCTTGGATGTCACTGGGACGCTTGTTGGCATCCGCGAGCGCCTTCTTGGTGGGCTCGAGCGTGCGCTGCACGAGGTCTTCGATCATCTGCTCGAACTTCGCGCGCGTGAGCCGAATGTTCATGTGCTTCGGACCCGACGCATCCGCCGTCAAGAACGGCAGGTTGATCGTGGTCTCGAGCTTGCTCGACAGCTCGATCTTGGCCTTTTCGGCAGCGTCCTTCAGGCGCTGCATGACCATCTTGTCGTTGGTGACGTCGATGCCCTGGTCCTTCTTGAACTCCGCTGCAAGGTAATCGATGACGCGATTGTCGACGTCGTCACCGCCCAGCTGCGTGTCGCCGTTGGTGCTGATGACCTGCACGACGTTGTCGCTGACTTCGAGCACCGAGACGTCGAACGTACCGCCGCCGAAGTCGTACACGACGATGACTTCGTCGCTCTTCTTGTCGAGGCCGTACGCGAGCGCAGCCGCCGTCGGCTCGTTCACGATGCGCTTGACGTCGAGGCCCGCGATGCGACCGGCATCCTTGGTGGCCTGACGCTGGCTGTCGTTGAAGTACGCCGGCACGGTGATGACCGCTTCGGTGACTTCTTCGCCGAGGTAGTTCTCGGCGGCGCGCTTGAGCTTACGCAGCACGTGCGCGCTGACCTCGGCCGGCGACATGTCCTTGCCGCGCGCGGAGAGGCCGACGTCGCCGTTGCCCCGACGCATGACCGTGAACGGCACGCGCTTGAGGTCCTTCTGGTCGAGCTCGTCGTAGCGACGGCCGATGAAGCGCTTGGCCGAGAAGATCGTGCCTTCGGGGTTGGTGATGGCCTGACGCTTGGCGATCTGTCCAACCAGAATCTCGCCTTGCTCGTCGAAGGCCACGACCGACGGGGTGATGCGGTCGCCCTCCTCGTTCACGATCACCTTGGGCTCTTTGCCCTCCATGATCGCCACTACAGAGTTGGTCGTGCCGAGGTCGATGCCGATGATCTTGCCCATGGTCGTTTTGCCTGCTTGATGCTGAGAGTTACGGTCCGTGCAGCCGCGGACGTGGGCGCAGTTTCCCTGCCCGGCCCTCGCGTGCTGCCTTCCCTGACGACGGGCAACTTAAGCAGCCTGGAAAACCCGTCAACCCCACAGGGAGATCCAGCGTAACCAAGTGTAGTCATTCATGTTTGTCGAAAAACAGCGGATCAGGCACGGCCGATCGAGCCGCTTTCGATGCCTTCGCGTAGCTTGATCATGTCCTCGAGCTGGCAGAGCACGACCAGGGTCACGCCGGGCTCCAACACGAAGTCGGGGCCGGGGTTGTACACGTACGAGCCATCGGCGCCATGCACTGCCAGGATCAACACCTTCGTCTGCAGCCGAATCGACGTCTCGCGCAGGCGCGCCCCGATCAGTGGGGAGCGCGCGGGGATCGCGACCTCTTCGACGCGCAGTGCCTGGTGCTTGTCGCGCAGCATGGTGTCGAGGAACTGCACCACGCTCGGGCGCACCAGCTCGCTCGCCAGACGCATGCCGCCGATTTGACTGGGTGAGACCGTCGCGTTTGCGCCCGCGCGCTTGAGCTTCGTCTCGGCGTTGTCCTGGGTCATCTTCGCGACGATACGAAGGTTCGGGTTGAGCGCGCGCGCGGTGATCGACACGAACACGTTGTCTTTGTCCTCGGGCAGCGTGGCCGCGAGGCCTTTGGCGCGCGCGATCCCGGCCTGTTCGAGCACGTGGTCGTCAGTTGCATCCCCGAGCACGTACAGCATGCCAGGGACGGTTTCTTCGGCGACGCGGCGCAGGCGATCTTCGTTGGTATCGATCGCGACGAACGGCACCTGCGTGGTGTGCAGCTCGCCGAGCACGTGGATGCCGGTCGCGCCCGCACCCACCACGATGATGTGATCCTTCAACCGATCGATCTGCTTCTGCATGCGTCGCCTCCGAATCACACCTTGGATGTCGCCCTCGACGATGAACGCGGTCAGCGACGACACGAAGAACAAGAGCGAGCCGCTGCCCAGCACGATCAAGACCAGCGTCCAGACGCGCGCGAACGGCGTGGTGTCCATGCCGTGCAGCACCTCGCCGTAGCCCACGGTCGAGAGCGTGATCATGGTCATGTACAGGCAATCGCCGTACGACCAGGCACCGCCGCCGATCACGTGATAGCCACTGGCGCCCACGATCACGGCCGCAGTCAGCGAGATCGCGGCGAAGCGCAGCTGGCCCAGGATCTCCTGGCGAGAGTCATCGAGCGCAGTCATCGATGCAATTCCGGGCGCCCCCGGGCCTAGTGTCAACTTTCATGGCGCGGACGTCTCGCACTAAATTTAGACTGCGCACCGCACCATGTCGGAGCTCAGCAGCGCAGTTTGCTCGATCACCGCGACCCAGCGCAGGCGGTTCCTGTGGGCGGCGTGGTGGACCGGCGCGCCGAACCATACCCCGTTTCGCAAGCCGGATGCCGCCAAGGGCGGCGCTCGCTCGCTAGAAGAAGCGCTCGCCGAGGCGGAGCAAGCTTCGGGGCGCCATCTGGTCGTAATCGAGGCGTACTGGGCGCGCGCGTGGACGCGTGTGCTGCGCGGCGAGGCGCCACCACCCTTGCCGCGCAGCTCGGGGAGCGACGCGCAGCGCAGCCGAGCCGCGACGGTCCGTCTCTCCGCCTGGGATGTGCTCGGTGTGCCGCCCGGCGCGTCGCTGATCGAGGTCAAGCGAGCGTTTCGGCAGAAAGCACTGCAGACGCATCCGGACCAAGGCGGAGAAGCACACGCGTTCCGAGCCGTGCAGCGCGCCTACGAAAAGCTCGCGGCCAAGCTCGGCAAGCAGAGCTAGGCGATGTCCGACCACTCGTCGCCGTAGTCGAACGTGATCTCCGTGCCGGGCTCGATCGTGCGCAGCACGAACAGCTGGTTGCCCCAAAAGATCGCGTTGGCATCGCGCGCGTGATTCAAGAAGCGCAGCTCGTTGCGGCCGTCGATGCCGACCATCGTGCCGTCTTCGTCCTCGTACCAGAGCACGTAGGTGTCGTTCTTGTCGGTGCGCTCGCCTTCGTACGCACCCACTAACATGTTGCGGCGCAAGCGCCGCTTCGCGAACACACCACGGCCATGAATCGCGCTGCGCTTGACTACGATCTTGTCTTTCACTTCGGTCCTTCGTTCCTGGTACGCGCAGCTTAAACAACGGGACCATGGCCCGAGGCAAGTGGTGTTTCGCGCAGCGACACGAGAACCCATCGCAAGCGCACCCCTTGACCAGACGAGCTACGCCGGGCACACCCCGGCCGTGACTTCGACCGCGAGCACGAAGACCGAGAGCGAGAGCGCGAGCGCGAGCGCGACCGACACCACGTCGGATGCGTCGGCTCGGCGCGCCGGGCGGGGCGTGCTCTCGATGACCGGCTCGAAGCTGTACTTCATCGTGGCCGGCTACGCGGTGCAGCTCCTGCTGCCGCGCTTGCTCGGCAGCCCAGAGGCCTTTGGCCTGTTCTCGACGGCGATGAGCTTCGTCTCGATCCTGAACAACGTGCTGATCACCGCCACGATCCAGGTCGTGAGCAAGCGCGTCAGTGAAGACCTCGCGCACGGTCGGACCGGCGCGGCCACCCTGCGCCAAGCGCTACAGCTTCAATTGATCGTGGGCATCGCAGTCGCCGGTACACTGCTCGGGCTGGCGAGCCCGCTGGCGGATCACGTGATGCTCGATCCGCTGCTCGCGCCGCTGTTTCGGCTGTCGGCGGTGGTCGTGCTCTCGTATGCGCTGTACGCCGCGCTGATCGGCGCGCTCAACGGCCGACAAGACTTCCTGCGCCAGGCCATGTTCGATGGCAGTTACACCACGGCGCGGAGCCTCGGCATGCTGGGCGCAGCCGCGCTCGGCTTCGGCGCGCTCGGCGCGTTCGCTGGCTTCGCAGGCGCGGCAGTGCTCGTGCTGCTCGCAGCGCTCGTCGTGGTGGGCATGGGCGAGAAGTCCGAGAAGGCACCGTGGGGCGCGTGGCTGGCGCTGATGGCGCCGCTCGGCCTTTACCAGCTGTGCCTCAATTTGATCCTGCAGATCGACGTCACGCTACTCAAGCGGAGCGTCGCGGAGCTCGCCATGGCGGGTGGCGCAGCCGCGGACGCCGCAGCCGATGTCGCGTCACGCTACGTCGGTTTTTACCGCGCGGCACAGACCTTCGCGTTCGTGCCGTACCAGCTCATTTTGTCGGTCGCGTTCGTGATCTTCCCGATGGTGTCGCAGGCCGTGAGCCTCGGCGACGAAGCCGCCACGCAGCGCTACATTCGCGGCGCGCTGCGTTTTTCGCTGCTGGTGTTGCTCGCGATTGCCTCGCCGATCGCCGGCGCATCCGCCGGTGTCATGCGCATCGTGTACCCAGGCGCGTATCTCGCCGGCTCGTCGGCGCTCGCAGTGCTGTCGATCGGCATGGTCTGCTTCGCGCTGTTCGTGATCGCCGCGACCATCATGAGCGGCGCGGGTCGGCCGGGTCTCGCTGCCGCGATCGCGGTGATCGCAGTCGGCCTTGTGATTGGCGGCAACCTCGTGCTCGTGCACCGCGCGGGTCTCGGCGAACAAACCCTGCTCGCCGCGGCGAGCGGCACGAGCCTCGGGACCACGTTCGCGTTCTGTGCGATGGGCAGCGCCGTATACCTGCGCTTCAACGCATTCATCGCGCCCGCCACGGCGCTGCGCGCGCTTGCGTCCGCCGCCGCGGCATTTCTGGTCGCGCACCTCGTGCCGAGTACCTCGAAAGTCATGGCGCTGGCCGCGCTAGCCTCCGGCGCCCTCGCCTACGTGATCGCGCTCTTCGTGGTGCGCGAGCTGGGCAAGGCCGAGCTCGACGCCGTGTTGCGTGTCGTGCGCCGGAAGTAGTCAGAGCGAGCGATGCAACGTGTAGTCGACGCACTACTACTCAGCGCGCTGTGGGCTTCCAGCGCTTGTGACAGCGCTTGCAGGCATAGCCGGCCTGCTTGTCTTTCTTCTTGGCCCGTAGCTGCACGTAGCCGCAGTGCGGACACGTGAGCTTGATCGTGGCATCGCTCACGCCCTTGCCGAGAAGCAGCATGGCGACAAGCTAGCGCCGCAGTCGCGGGCTCGCAAATCTAGGGCCGTGAGCGGCGGGCACGCGTGCGGGGAGTGCGCGGCAGCGACTCCGGCGGCGCACGCCGAAAGTCGCCGCTCGTGCCGCCGCTCTTTTCGTGCAGCGCGATCTGGTCGATCGTCATGGCGCGATCGATCGCTTTGAGCATGTCGTAGACCGTCAGTGCCGCGACGCTGACCGCCGTCAGCGCTTCCATCTCGACACCCGTACGATCGCTGGCGCGGGTCCGCGCTTCGATGTGCAGCGCGGATGCGCTGCGATCAGGCTGAAACGAGATCTCGCACGCGCTGAGCGCGATCGCATGACACAGCGGGATCAGCTCCGGCGTGCGCTTGCTCGCTTGAATGCCGGCGATGCGTGCGACCGCCAGCACGTCGCCCTTCTTCGCGGTGCCCGAGAGCAGCACCTCCAGCGTCGCAGGCTGCATGTGCACGACCGCCCGCGCCACGGCTTGTCGCGTGGTCACGGACTTGTCGCCGACGTCGACCATGCGCGCGTGCCCTTCAGCATCGAGATGCGTCAGCGTCGGGGCGGGTTTCCGCGGTGCGCGCGCACGAGCCATCGTGCCGACCTAGCACGGTCGCAGCGACGAGGGATCGGATTAAAAGCAACGTGCCCGACTGGACCTTGGTCGAGGTCCGAATCGGGCACGAGCTGCGCGGGTTGCAACGTTCTGAGGCTCAGTTGGCGAGCGCGAGTCCGTCTTCGTGCTCGAGCTCGTGATCGGCGTCGAGCAGATCGAGCTCGTCCTCTTCACCTGCCGGCGGCGGCACGCTGCCGGTCGTGCCAACCATACGCGCCACCAGCTCCACGCGCGAGTGCACGCCGAGCTTCGAGTAGATGCGCTTCAAGTACGTGTGCACGGTCGCGACCGTGAGCTTGGTCTGCTCGGCGATCATGCGCGTGGACGCGCCCGACACCAGCAACGCGACGACTTCCTTCTCACGCTTCGTGAGAGGGGTGCGATCGAGCCGCGCGACCAGCTCGGCGGCGCGCTTGCGACCGTCGGGCATGATCCGGTTCATCCGGTTCGAGTACGACAGACCGCGAGCCAAGGCTCGTGCTCCCCAGCGCGCGAGGCGCAGATCGCTGGTGTCCAGCCGATCGCTGCCCTCAGGCAAGTATAGATGGATGGTTCCGAGTACCTGCCGGCCGTGCCGCAGGGGCAACGACACGGGGCGACCTTCGTTGGGCGGCGGCGGCGTGCTATCGAGCGAACGCTGATCGCGCTCGCCGAGCTCGAGCTCGACCCTATAGGACGTCGCGTTGGCCAAGTCAGCGACGAGCTTGGCGGCGCGCAGTGGATAGGTGCGGATGGGATCAAGATGATTGAGCCCTTCCGCGATCTGTAGAAACTCTGAAGGAACCACGACTTCACCCTCTTCGCTTCGGTGGTCCCCGACCCTAGTGGGTTACGTGGAGCACCTTGGTGTTTCCCCTTGGGAGGGCCCCCGGGGCCCGAACCGAGTCACTCGTCACGTACGCTCCGCGTCTCTTGAACTTCTTGCTTCTCAAACTTGCGCATAAAGCGTACACCGTCACCGTTCGAAGACTGGATGGTAATCCTGGGTGTGTCAACCACCCCCGATGCACAGAGTTTTCACACACGGAAAGAAAATCGAGCGATTGCTTAATTAAGCGTTGGTTTCCTCACCAACCAGGGACGCCACGTCCCTCACGCCACCGATCCCAGCCTGGGAGGGCCGCGAGCCACCCGAATCGGCTCGGAATTGCGCCAGGGCAGACGGTACGCAATCGTGCCGGCCATTTCTCTGCGGACAGATTGCTGTGCGCAGCAACACGCACTACGGACACGCATCACGGTTACGAAGGAAAGGCAGAGCATGCACAAGGTCGCCATCATCGGATCGGGCCCCGCGGGCCACACCGCCGCCGTTTACGCCGCGCGCGCCAACCTCGAGCCCATCATGATCGAAGGCATCGTTCGCGGCGGTGTCGCCGGCGGGCAGCTCATGATCACGACCGAGGTCGAGAACTACCCGGGCTTCCCCGCGGGCATCAAGGGCCCCGAGCTGATGGAGCTGTTCAAGAAGCAGAGCGAGCGCTTCGGCACGAAGATCATCAGCGCCGACGTCGAGCGCGTCGACTTCAGCAAGCGTCCGTTTCAGATCTTCACCGACGATCAAACGCTCGAAGCACAGGCGGTGATCATCGCGACCGGCGCCCAGGCGCGCTGGCTGAACCTGCCGAGCGAAACCGCGCTGCAGAACCACGGCGTGAGCGCGTGCGCGACCTGTGATGGGTACTTCTTCCGCGGCATGGACGTGGCTGTGGTGGGCGGCGGCGACACTGCCATGGAAGAGGCGAACTACCTCGCGGGTCTGACCAAGAGCGTGACCGTGATCCACCGCCGCCATGAGCTCCGGGCCTCGAAGATCATGGCGGACCGCGCGCTCAACAACCCCAAGATCAAGTTCATCTGGGACTCGGCGGTGGCCGAGGTGCACGACGTGAAGGCGAACAAGGTCACGGGGCTGACCGTGGAGAACCTCAAGAGCGGCGCCAAGAGCCAGCTCGCCGTGGAAGGCCTGTTCGTGGCGATCGGCCACAAGCCGAACACCGATCTGTTCGAGGGCAAGCTCGAGCTCGACGAGAACGGCTACATCAAGACCAAGCCGGGCACGACGCAGACCAGCATCCCGGG
>JADGRF010000141.1 GCA_017881055.1 Sandaracinaceae bacterium | reverse complement strand
GACAAGGGCATCACGAACCTGCACGTGCCGAACGACGTGATCGTCGATGCCTCGATGCCGGTCGTGATTCGCGACTCGGGCAAGATGTGGGGCGCCGACGGCAAGCTCGCCGACACGCTGATCATGATTCCCGACCGCTGCTACGCGCCTGCCTACGAGGCGGTGCTCGACGACTGCCGCAAGAACGGCGCGTTCGACCCGGCGACGCTCGGTAGCGTGCCGAACGTCGGGCTGATGGCGCAGAAGGCTGAGGAATACGGCTCGCACGACAAGACTTTCGAAGCGACCAGCGCGGGCACGATTCGCGTGGTGGACGCGGCCGGCAGCGTGCTCCTTTCACAAAAGGTAGAGCCCGGCGACATCTTCCGCGCGTGCACGGTCAACGACGCGCCGATAGAGGACTGGGTCAAGCTCGCGGTGACACGCGCTCGGCTCACCGGAGCGCCCGCCGTGTTCTGGCTCGACAAGCAGCGCGCACACGACGCGAACGTCATCGCCAAGGTCGAGACGTACTTGAAGCAACACGACACGAACGGTCTCGATATCCGAATCCTGGATCCCGTGGCCGCGATGAAGCTGTCATGCGAGCGGATCCGCGCCGGCAAGGACACGATCTCGGTCACCGGCAACGTGCTGCGCGACTATCTCACCGACCTGTTCCCGATCATCGAGCTCGGCACGAGCGCGAAGATGCTGTCGATCGTGCCGCTGCTCGCGGGTGGCGGCTTGTTCGAGACGGGCGCGGGCGGCTCGGCGCCGAAGCACGTGCAGCAGTTCCAGAAAGAGGGCTATCTGCGCTGGGACTCGCTTGGGGAGTTCTCGGCGTTCGCGGCATCGCTCGAGCACATGGGCAACACGTTCAAGAATGCGAAGGCGCTCGTGCTCGCCGAGACGCTCGACCAAGCGATCGCGAAGTTCCTCGACAACGACAAGTCGCCCGCGCGCAAGGTCGGCGAGATCGACAACCGCGGCAGCCACTTTTATCTGGCGCTGTACTGGGCGCAGGCGCTCGCGGCGCAGACGAAAGATGGCGAGCTGCGCGCTCGGTTCACGACCATCGCGAAGCAGCTAAAGGACAACGAAGCCAAGATCAACCAAGAGCTGATCGCTGCGCAAGGCAAGCCCGTGGACATGGGCGGCTACTACCACCCGAGCTTCGAGAAGACTTCGAAGGCGATGCGCCCGAGCGCGACGCTGAACGCGATCATCGACGCTGCCGGTTGAGGCTCCACTTCAGCGCCGGTGGCGTGACCAACGTGGTCACGATCACCATGACCACGACCGCGGAGTACGCGGCGTGGTCGATCACGCGCTCGCCGTGCACGGACAGGCTCATGCCCATGCTCGCGAAGATCAAACCGACCTCGCCGCGTGGAATCATGCCGATGCCCACGCTGAGGCGATCGATGCCCTTGCCGATCACGCCGAAGTAGCAAGCTTGCTTGCCGATGATCGCAGCAGCGCACAGCGCCGCGGCCAGACCGAGCACGCCGGGCTCCGTGAACGAGCGCAGGTCCGTGCGCATGCCCATGATCACGAAGAACACCGGCGCGAGGAATGCCGAGATCGGCGCGATCAGCTCCTCGAGCTGATGCTCGCCGCGATCGACGAAGTCACGGTAGTGCACGCGCTCGAGGATCAGGCCGGCCGAGAACGCGCCTACGATGGGCGCAAGGCCGATCGCGCTCGCGCACCACGCGAGCAAGAAGCAAAATGACAGCCCGAGAGCGAGCAGCACACCGCGCGCTTTCAGCTTCGAGGCCAGCGTGAACACGGCAGGCGAGATGTGCATGCCGAGGTACAGCGAGCCAAACAAAAAGCCGACGGCTTTGAAGAGCGTCAGACCGACGTCGCCGTAGGAGAGGGTGGTGCCGTGATCGGCTGCGGCGATCACCCCCGAAATCACCGCCAACACGACCAGGCCCATCACGTCGTCGATCACGGCTGCGCCTAGGATGATGCGCGCTTCGTCGCTGTCGGCGCGCTTCAAGTCCTTCAGCACGCGCGCGGTGATGCCGACGCTGGTGGCGCTGAGCGACGCGCCGAGGAAGGCGTGCACGTAGCTGCTGGCGTGCGGCAGGAGCCAGGCGCTGACCAGCCAGCCGAGACCGAACGGCGCTATCACACCGACGGTCGCCACCACGAAGGACGACACGCCGACCTTCATCATCTGCGCGACGGTCGACTCGAGCCCGACCTCGAACAGCAGAACGACCACGCCCAGCCGCGAGAGCAGATCGATGTGCTCGCTGGTCTTGATCGACTCGAACCACGGAATGCCCGCGATCCAGAGGTTGCCGAGCACCACGCCACCGAGCAGCTCGCCGAGCACCGAGGGCTGACCGAGGCGCGCGGCCAAGTCACCCCCGAGCTTGGCGGTCAGCAGTATGACCGCGAGCGCGAGCACTACGGGAGTGACCGGATCACCGTTTGTCGACGCGCTGCCGTCAGCAGCAAATGCGCGCGCGGTGATGCTCCAGGTCGCGGCCAGCGAGACGATTCCAAGCAGGGGACGCATGCCATGCTCCACGATGAGATTAAAAAGCACCGGCGCTCGAGGTCTGGGTGAGCCCTCGCGCGCCGGTGCCGATCTGGTCGTCCGAAGCCGATTACTCGGCGTCGTTCGTGGCCATGGCCATGGCCATCGCGCCGCTCGAAGCGGCCGTGGCCGGTGCGCCCGCGTGAGTGTTGTCACTCGGGTAGGCTTCCATGCCGACCTCTGCGATGTCGAGGCCACCGATCTCGTCCTCGAGCGTGACGCGGTTGCCGACCACCTTGTCGATTACCGCGAAGCAGACCGCGCCCAGCACGCCCACGTACACGATGTTCGCGGTGGTGCCGATCACCTGCGCGATGAACTGGCTGCTATCGCCGTAGAAGAGGCCCTTGACCGTGCCGTCGACGCCGTTCCAGCCGCCGCCGTACGTGCCGTCCGCGAACAGACCGACCGAGAGCACGCCCCAGGCGCCGTTGACACCGTGGACCGCCGCCGCGCCTACCGGATCGTCGATCTTCAGCTTGCGCTCGATGAAGAGCGCCGCTTCGATGACGAGCACGCCGGAGACCGCACCGATGAAGAGCGCGCCAGCCGAGGACACGAACGCGCACGGAGCGGTGATGGCAACCAGGCCCGCGAGCATGCCGTTGCACATCCAGGTGACGTCCGGCTTGCCGAACTTCATCTTGCTGTAGAGCGCTGCCACGAACGCGCCGCTCGCGCTGGCGAGCATCGTGTTGACAGCTGCCACGGCGAAGCGAGTGTCCATGCCCGAGAGCGTCGAGCCCGGGTTGAACCCGAACCAGCCGAACGCGAGGACGAACGTGCCGAGCACGACCATCGGGATGTTGTGCGGCGGGATGGCGTTCACTTCGCCGTTCTTGCCGTACTTGCCGTGGCGAGCGCCGAGCAGCTTCGCGCAGACCAGGGCGAGCACGCCGCCGGTCATGTGCACGACCGACGAGCCTGCGAAGTCGACATGGCCGTGGCCGAGGCCGAAGTTCTTGCCCAGCATCGCCAGCCAGCCGCCGCCCCAGACCCAGTTGCCGTACACGGGGTAGATGATCGTGGAGATCGCCAAGCTGAACAGGATGAACGACGACAGCTTCCAACGCTCGCACAGGGCGCCCGTCGGGATCGTGCAGGTCGTGTCCATGAAGACCATCTGGAAGAAGAACATGGTCACGACGCCGGGCGTGAACACGGCCGGCGTGAGCATGAAGCCCGACATACCGAACAGCCCGAACTCCTTACCGGCGATGTGGATGATGAACTCCTTGGACAACGTCGCGTCGTTGCCGAAGGTCGCCATGGCGCCGACGCCACCCATCTGCAGGCCGAAGCCGATGAAGTAGAAGCCGATGATGCCGATGCTGTAGACGAGGAAGTTCATCCCCATCGTGTGTGCCGCGTTCTTGCCGCGAACGAGCCCGGTTTCCACCAGGGCAAAGCCCGCCTGCATGAACATGACGAGGAAGGCCGCCACCATCGTCCAGACGATGTTGAGAGCCGTTTGCGTATCCGCCAATTGTTTCGCAACGTCTGCGATTGTGGGTTCACCCATGCGTGGCCGCCTCCTAAAGCGGACATTAAGTTC
>JADGRF010000140.1 GCA_017881055.1 Sandaracinaceae bacterium | reverse complement strand
GCGAGCGGTGGCTCCGGGCGAGCTCGGTTCTGCGCACGGGGTCCCACAGGTGGAGCACGGGCGGAGCACCTGACGTTGCACGGGCCGTGAGCTGCAGGTCGGCACCTGGCGCCGCGGGCACGTCGACCCGAACGACCCGGCCAGCGTGCAGGTGACGAAACGTCGCGCCAGCGGGCTTGCCGCACGCGCTGGCGCAGAGCAGCACGAACGGCAGAAAGGCCCTGAAAAACGCTTCTCGCATAGAGCTGCGCGCGGGACCGTAGCGCGCTTGGGCCACCCGCGCGATTGTCTGCGACGGGGCGCGTTTCGGTCGTCGAAGCGTGCGCTGGGGGTGCTCGAGGCGTGAGCAGGGCGGGGCCGGACCAACCCGGCCAAAGAGTGGCGCCCCGCGTCCAAACCTTCTACAGTGCGATTCGCGGAATCTGGGGGCCTAGCCCCCAATCGAAAGGTCGGGACAAGACATGGTAACGAGACACAACTTCTTGGTATTGGCCGCTTGCGCGGCGCTCGCATTTGCAGCCGTCGGCTGCGGCGATGACAGCAGCAAAACGCCGAACAACGACGCTGGCTCGGATTCGGGCGCGAAGGACGCCGGCGGGGATCCGGTCAAGATGTGCACGGCCGACTCGGTGGCGAAGAAGGCCCCTGCGGCCTGCGCAGCGTGCGTGTGCAAAAACGCGACGGCCGAATCGGCTGCCTGCGCCGCCGATAAGGATTGCTGGAACCTGATCGGCTGCATCGCCACGATGTGCGCCGGGCAAGACCCCACCACATGCGCCATCGCGATGTGCCCTTCGTTCTTTGGCGGGGCCGTCGCAGCGATGCCGCTGAACACGACGCTCACGAAGACGTGCGCGACCGAGTGTGTCGCACCGGCTCCCAAGGATGCCGGTATGCAGAGCGGCAACGACGCGGGTAGCGACGCAGGCAACTGAGGCGACGCGAGCCAACCGCTCACGTCAGCTGAAAACAGAAACGCCGCTTCGGCTACGACCGAGGCGGCGTTTTTTGTTTGTTCACAGACCCGCGCGTCAGTCGGGCTCGTCGTCGTCTTCGTCGTCGATCGGCTCCACGTCGACCGCGACTTCCACGCGATGCTGGCCACCGCCGAGCAAGACGCCGCACAGCGGGCTCACGTCGCCGTAGTCGCGTCCCCAGGCCAGCGTCGGGTGCTCGGTGGTCACGAGCATGTCGTTGGTCGGATCGATGTCGATGAAGTCGTAGCCCGGGCAGAACACGGAGACCCAGGCGTGGCTGGCATCGGCACCGACACGACGCGGCTGCCCAGCGGGCGAGCGCGTACGCAGGTAGCCGCTGACGTAGCGCGCCGAGAGCCCGAGCGAACGAATGCAGCCGATCATGAGATGCGCGAAGTCCTGGCACACGCCGCGGCGCTCCGCGAGCACGGTGGCAACGGGCGTCGCCACGGTGGTGGCGCCCGGCTCGTATTCGAAGTCGTGATGGATGCGGCTCGACAGGTCGACTGCAGCCGCGAGCAGCGGCCGACCCGGCGTGAACGACTCGAGCGCGTATTCGCGCAGCTCCGGCAAGAGCTGGACATAGGGTGACTCGAATACGTGCTCCACGGCTTCGAACACGTCGGGATCGTGCGACTTGGTCAGGAGCTCGCGGACTTCTTCCCAAGGCGGCGTGTCTTCGGGGTCCGGCAGGAACGGCGCGCGCACCGTGACCTCGGCGTACGCCGTCACGAGGAAGTGTCGATGCGGCTCTTGCAGCGCGAAGAGCGTGAGCCAGTTGCCGAAGTAGTCGCGCTCGCGCGCCATGAACGCGGGCGTGGGCTCGACGACCAAGCGTGCGCTGTGTGCGACCTGCCAGGGACCGTTGCGTGGCGTCAGCCGCGCCTCGTTGTGCGCGAGCGTGACGCTGTCGCCGTACACGTAGCTGGTCGCGTGCCGAATCCGGTACGTGACTTCTTTGGACTCGTGACGGGAGTCGTGCGCTTCTTGATCGGCCATCAGCGATCCTGACCGAATGTGCGCTGCGGCAGCGCGTGCGCGAGATAACCTTGGGTGATGGCGTCGGAGAGCGCCGGCAGATCACGATCGAGGTCGGCCAGGTGCGCGCGCAGCTGCGGGCGATCGGAATCGGAAGCCGGCTCGCACAGCGCCTCGATGTCGCACAGGCGCGCGCGCGTCAGCATGCCGAGCGCGAGCCGTTCCTCGGGCGTGCGCAGCGGGTCTTCCACCGCGCGCGGCAAAAGGCGCACGTGCTCCAACGTGGCCGCCAGCTGGAACGCGATCGAGCGCGGGTTGCTCTCGTCGGTGAGGACCAGATCGAGCACGGGCGCCGCCTGCATCACGTCTTGGTAGCGACGACGGTACGTGATGCCGTTGTCGAGCGTGTCGAGCAACGCGGCCAGGAGCGAGGCCTCCTCGACTCGCACGCTGCCGACCGTGTTCACGACCAGCATCGAGGTGTTGCGCGCACGCTCCAGGCGCCGCCCGAGATCCATGAAGCGAAAGCCGAACGTGCGCGAAAGGTTCTCCATTTCGAGCCCTGCGAACGTGCCGCACGAGAGCACCAGACGATCGAGCGCGTCCAGCATCTCGCTGGCACCCGAGCGGGCGCGCGTCTCGATCAGCGCGTGGCGCTGATCGTCGAGCTGGCTGAGCACGTGCCAGGTGTCGCGCGAGATGCGATCGCGTACGACCGAGGCGGCGCGGTAGGCGCCGGTCAAGCTGGACAAGAGCGCGTAGCTCGAGTCCTGAGAGCGCAGCTGACGCATCAGCTCGCGCTCGATCTCGTCCGCCACGGCCGTCTCGGCTGGCAGACGCGAGGTGGCCGGCAGCATGTGTTGCGCGCGGAACGCGGCGTACAGCGTGGTGAGCACGCCGGGCTCACCGCTGCGCGTGTCGTCGAGTAGGCGCGAGACCAGCGCCCGAGAGAGCCGTGCCGTGCTCTCGACGCGCTCTACGTAGCGGCCGAGCCAGTACAGATTATCGGCGACGCGGCTCGGCAGATCGTTGCCGCTGCGCGAGACCGTCATGCGCTCAGCCTGGCGACCGAGCAACGAGAAGTGCGTGACCGGGCGCTCGGCGAGCACCCAGGTGTCCTTACTGCCGGCGCCGCGCTGCATCGACACGATCGTGTCACGCTCGTCGTGCGCGACGCGCGTGAGGCCCCCGGGCATGGTCGTGTAACCGGGGCCATCGCCGAGCGCGTAGCAGCGGAACGTGACGCGATGCGGTTCGGCGGCTTGACCGGTCCAGACCGGTGCCGACGAAAACGCGATCCGTTCCTGTGCGACCCAGGCCACAGGCTTGGCGGCAACGCGCGCGAGCAATGCGTCTTTTTCCGCGCGCGATAGCGTGGCGGGGAAGACCGGCTCCGGCGTATCGGCGCGCGCGAATGCGGGCTTGAGCACCAGCGTGTCGATGTTCTCGCGTACGTAGTCGAGCACCCCCGGCTCACCGCACCACTTGGCGGGAGCGCTAGGCAGCGCGAGATCTTCGCCGAGCAAGTGCCGACACAGCGCGGGCATGTACGGCAGCATGGCGGCGCACTCGACGACCCCACTGCCGAGCGCGTTGGCGACGGTCACGTTGCCCGCGCGCACGGCCGACACGAGGCCCGGGACGCCAAGCGTGGAGTCTGCGCGCAGCGCGAGCGGATCGCAGAACGAGTCGTCGAGCCGGCGCAGGATCACGTCCACGCGCGACAAGCCGCTCAGCGTCTTCAGGTACACGACGCGGTTACGCACCGTGAGATCGCCGCCTTCGACGAGCGTGAGCCCGAGATAGCGCGCCAGGTACGCGTGCTCGAAGTACGTCTCGTTGTACGGGCCGGGCGTGAGCAGCACCGCGTGCGGCCGATCGACGCCGCGCGGCGACAGGCGCTGGATCACCTCGAGCAGCGAACGAAAGAACGGCGCGAGTCGCTCGACGCGGCACTCGCGGTACAAGCCCGAAAACGCACGCGACAGCACCACGCGGTTCTCGAGCGCGTAACCCATGCCGGAAGGCGCCTGCGTGCGATCGCCGAGCACCCAATACGCGCCGGTGGCATCGCGCGCCAAGTCAGCTGCATACAGGTGCAAGTAACGCGCGCCACGCGCCAAGCTGCGGTGGCACGTGCGCAGAAACGCCGGATTGCGGAACACCAGCTCGGGCGGCAACACGCGCTGGCGCAACAGCGAGCGCGAGCCGTAGATGTCGTCCAGCACCAGGTTCAACAGATACGCGCGCTGGGACAACCCTCGATCGAGCTTGCGCCACTCGTCGGCGGACACGAGCAACGGGATCGGATCGAGCTGCCACGGGCGATCCATGCCGCGGCTGTCGTCGTACACGTTGTAGGTGACGCCGTTGTCGCGCAGCTGACGCTGTGCGGCGTCCCAGCCGCGCGTGAGCTCGCTCGGGCCTTGGGTCGCGAGCGTCTGCGCGAAGCGTGTCCAGTGCGGGCGCAACGTGCCATCGGGCGCGAGCAGCTCGTCGTGGCCCGACGCCAGCGCGTGATAGCCCGAGAGCGCAGCATGAGCTGGCTCAGGCAGCGGAGGCAGCGATTGCGACTGGGATTGCGAAGCAGGCATGCGTGACAGACGGAAGGCAAACCGGGGCGAACCGGAGAGGCCGGTCCTCCGATGTTACTAAAAAGAATCATCAAGCGTGTCGCAGATCCAACGTGAACGGAAAGTCCAGGTTCAGAGGCTCGTCGCGGACCAACAGCGGACCCGGGGTGTGCCCGAACGGGATGAAACGCGCCAAACGGCGCGCCTCGGCCTCCCGCGCGTTGACGGGGCGCGTGTCGTAGCTGCGACCCGCCGGATGCATCACGTGATAGGTGCAGCCGCCGAGCGAGCGACCGGACCACACGTCGACCACGTCGAAGATGAGCGGCGTGTGCACGCCGATCGTGGGATGCAGGCACTCCGGCGGTTGCCACGCACGAAAGCGCACGCCGGCAATTTCTTCGCCTTGCCTACCGGTCGGATGCAGCGGGATGCGCCGACCACCGACGGCGATCACGTGGCGCTGCGCGATCGCGCCGCGCACGCGTACCTGCACGCGTTCGAGCGACGAGTCCACGTAGCGCGTGGTGCCGCCGGGTGCGCCTTGCTCACCGAGCACATTCCACGGCTCGAGCGCATGGCGCAGCTCCAGCTCCACGCCGTCGCAGGCGATGCTGCCGATCAACGGGAAGCGGAACTCCAAGTGCGGCGCGAACCAGGACGGATCGAACTCGTAGCCCGCTTCCGCCGTCTCGCGCAGCACATCACGGAAGTCCTGATCGATGAAGTGCGGCAGCATGAAGCGGTCGTGCAGCTGCGTGCCCCAGCGCGGCAGCCGCGCCTTGTACGGCGTTTTCCAGAAGCGCGCGACGAGAGCTCGCAAAAGGGCCTGCGTTGCAACTGCCATACGCACGTGCGGCGCCATCTCGAAGCCGCGCAGCTCGAGTAGACCCATGCGGCCCATCGGACCGTCCGGCGAATACAGCTTGTCGATGCAGAACTCGGTGCGGTGCGTGTTGCCGGTCAAGTCGGCGAGCAAGTGCCGGAACACGCGGTCGACCAACCAGGGTGGCAGCTGACTATTCTGCGGAGAGCCGGAGGCTGCTCCGCCGATGGGATCAGGAATCTGCGCGAACGCCACCTCCAGCTCGTGCAGCGTCTCGTGCCGAGCTTCGTCGATGCGCGGCGCTTGGCTGGTCGGCCCGATGAACAAGCCCGAGAACATGTACGAGAGCGCGGGGTGGTCGAGGAAGTAGCCGACCAACGAGCGCAAGAGATCCGGCCTGCGCAGCAGAGGGCTGTCCGGTGGCGTGGGCCCGCCGAACACCACGTGATGACCACCGCCGGTGCCCACGTGACGCCCGTCGATCAAGAACTTCTCCGAGCACAAACGGCACTCGCGCGCCGCTTCGTAGAGAATGTCCGCGCTCTCGCGCAGCTCCTTGAACGTGCGCGACGGCTTGACGTTGACCTCGATCACGCCGGGATCGGGCGTGACCGAGAAGTGATGCACGCGCGGATCCCACGGCGGCGGATAGCCTTCGATGCGCACGGGGACGCCGACCTCGGCTGCGCTGGCCTCGATCATCGCAACCAGGTGCTCGTATGCAGCAAACAGCACGACCGGCGGCATGAACACGTGCACGACACCGCCGCGTGCTTCGATGCACATCACGGTACGCAGCACGTTCGGTGCGCTCTTCAAGGGCAGCGGTTCCTGGCGAGTCTCGCGCCGGAAGTCTTCGGCGCTCGGCGCGGGCCCCGGCCGATGCGCAGGGTGCCACGGCGGCACGCTGCGACCGAGCAGGTCGTTGGCGAGATAGCCCGCGGTGCCGTCAGCTGCATACGGGCCGCCGCCGCCCGGAACCGAGCCACCTACGCGGAGAGGCGAAGCCTGCTCCGCGGGTATGTGACTAGCCGGCCAGTGCGGATCGAGCGGCATCACGTACGGGTAGTCCGCCTGCGACGCCCACGGCAGCGATTCGAGCGGCAAGCGGTAGCCCATCGGCGAGTCGCCGGGCAAGAGCCACAGCGTCTCTTCACGCAGGAACAACGGACCGCTGCGCCAGCGCACGCCTTCCGCTGCGACCAGCGGATCGAGCGCAAGCGCATAGCCCACCACGTGTCCCAAGCCCTGCTTGAAGATGCGCCGCACGCGCTCGCGCTCGAGCGGATTGCTCAAGCGGTTATCTTCCGGCGTGAGGTTGCGCGGCAGCGTGCGCTCCTTCCACAGGTAGTAATACGTGTCTTCGAACGCCGGCACTGCGAACGCTTCGTCGACCTCGAGCTTGCGCGCGAGCGCACGCGCGAACAGCTGCGCGTCGCGCGAGGTATGACCCTTCGCGCCGCCGCCATCCGCGATCAGCTTCGGGTTGCGCCAGAGCGGCTTGCCGTCCTTGCGCGAGTAGCAGGCGTACGCCCAGCGCGGCAGCGGCTCGCCCGGATACCACTTGCCCTGACCGAAGTGCAGAAGTCCCCCGGGCATCGTGCGCTCTGCCAGCATGCGCAGCAGCGTCTCGGCGCGCTCGCGCTTGTGCGGACCGTCGGCGTCGGTGGTCCACTCCGGTGCATCCGGCGCGTCGATCGACACGAACGTCGGCTCGCCGCCCATGGTCAGGCGCACGTCGTTTGCCTCGAGCACCTCGTCGACACGCTCGCCGAGCGCGACGATGTCGTTCCAGACTTCTTCCGTGTACGGCTTACTGACGCGCGGCGTCTCGCGCACGCGCTCGATCCGCATCTCGTGGGCGAAGTCCACCTCGCACGGCTCGACGAAGCCCGTGACCGGTGAGGCGCTGCCCGGATCCGGCGCGCACGCCAGCGGAATGTGCCCTTCACCGGCGAGCAAGCCCGAGGTCGGATCGAAGCCGATCCAGCCCGCACCCGGCAGGTACACCTCGACCCACGCGTGCAGGTCGACGAAGTCCTGCGTTGGCCCCGATGGCCCTTCGATCGGCTTCTGGTCCGCGACGAGCTGGATCAAGTAGCCCGACACGAAGCGCGCCGCGAAGCCCATGTGGCGCATGAGCTGCACCAGCAGCCACGACGTGTCACGGCACGAGCCGCGCGCGAGCGTGAGCGTTTCCTCGGGCGTCTGCACGCCGTGCTCGAGCCGGATCACGTACGAGATCTCGCTCTGCAGGCGCTGATTCAGCTCGACCAAGTAGTCGATCGTCTTCTCGCCGCCCTTCCACTTCAGCTCGGCGAGCAGCTTGGCGAAGCGAGGCGTGAGCGGGCCGAGCACCATGCACGGCGCAAGCTCTGCGGCCTGCTCCTTCGTGTAGGCCCACGGCAGCTGCTCGGCCTCGGGCTCCAGAAAGAAGTCGAACGGGTTGATCGGATCGAGCTCCGCGACCAGGTCCACGACCACTTCGAACACCCTCGTGAGCTCGTCGGGCGTGATGCGCGCGACGAAGTTGCCGTAGGGATCCTGCTGCCAGTGCAGGAAGTGCCGCTCCGGCTGAATGTGTAGCGCATAGCTGGCGATGCGCGTACGTGTGTGCGGGGCAGGCCGAAGGCGCGCGAGCTGCGGACTGAGCTTCACGGCTCGGTCGTAGCGATACGCGGTGCGATGATGGAGGGCTACACGGATCGACATGGTGATTTTTGAGCGAGCGCCACCCGCGCAACCGGGGCTTCGCTGCGCTCTACTGTGTTGGACTGTCAGCGTTTCGGGTCTGTTTCTTACCGCGAACAAGCGTGCAAACACAGGTTTTGTTGCTTTGCTTCCTCGCTCCGTAATGCCATTTCTTGAGTTGGGCAGCGCTCGCCCCGCACAATCGGAGTCCAATGCTCTTTGCCGCCTATGACACCAGCAACAGCTACGACGAAATGTTCGCCAGCGCGGGCGGCCCTCGGCGAGGCACCCAGGTCCTCGTCGACCGCCTCGCCAACCTGACCGGGATCGAGCTGCAGCGCTGCCAGAACCAGGCGATGGCGACGATGCGCGACCTGGGCATCACGTTCAACGTCTACGGCCACGCCGACGGCACGGAAAAGATCTGGCCGCTCGACGTGATCCCGCGCGTGATCGAGTACCCCGAGTGGCTGCGCATCGAGCAGGGCCTCAAGCAGCGCGCCACCGCGCTCAACATGTTCGTGGACGACGTGTACAACGAGGGCAAGGTGCTGCGCGACAGCATCATCCCGCGCGAGCTGATCTTGTCGTGCGAGGTCTTCCGCCCGCAGTGCAAGGGCCTGAAGCCGCCGCACGGCATCTGGACGCACGTCAGCGGCACGGATCTGGTGCGCGACAAGAACGGCACCATGTACGTGCTGGAAGACAACATCCGCGTTCCATCCGGCGTTAGTTACGTGCTCGAAAATCGCGCCGTCATGAAGCGCACGTTCCCGCGCGCGTTCGAAGGCCAGTCGATCCTGCCCGTCGAAGACTATCCGGACAAGCTGCTCGAGACGCTGGCGTATTGTGCACCCGAAGGCGTGGTCGAGCCGTGCGTCGTGGTCTGGACGCCGGGCATCTACAACTCCGCGTACTTCGAGCACAGCTCGCTCGCGCGCCAGATGGGCGTGAAGCTCGTGCAGGCGAGCGATCTCGTGGTGCAAGACAGCTGCGTGTACATGCGCACCACGCGCGGTCTGCACCGCGTGGACGTGATCTACCGCCGCATCGACGACGACTTCATGGATCCCACCGAGTTCCGCGCGGACTCGCTGTTAGGCATCCCGGGCATCATGCAGGCCTATCGCGCCGGCCACGTCTCGCTCTGCAACGCGCCAGGCAACGGCGTGGGCGACGACAAAGCCATCTACGCGTACATCCCGAAGCTGATCAAATACTACTTGGGCGAAGACGCGCTCCTGCCCAACGTACCCACGTACCTGTGCGACGACCCGAAAGAACGAAAGTACGTGCTCGAGCACCTGCACGAGCTGGTCATGAAGCCGACCAACGCCTCCGGCGGCAAGGGCATCGTGCTCGGGCCACGCGCCAGCAAAGCCGAGCTGGACGAGGTGCGCGGCCTGATCCTGGAAGACCCGCGCAACTACATCGCGCAGCCCATGTTGCAGCTGTCAACGGTGCCCACCGTCGTCGACGAGCACCTCGAAGGCCGGCACGTGGACCTGCGCCCGTTCATCCTGTGCGGTCGCGACATCTACGTGTTGCCGGGCGGGCTCACTCGCGTCGCGCTGCGGCGCGGCTCCATGATCGTCAACTCGTCGCAAGGCGGCGGAAGTAAAGACACCTGGGTGATCGCACCCGGCCGGTCCTGAGGAGAAGGCAGTCCCATGATGCTCAGCCGAGTCGCCGACTCCATGTTCTGGATGAGTCGGTACATCGAACGCGCGGAGAACATCGCGCGCTTCATCGACGTGAACACCTTCTTGATGCTCGATCTCGGCGAGACCATGAGCGAGCAGTGGCGCCCGTTGGTGGCCGTGACCGGCGACGAAGCCATGTTCCGCGAGCGCTACACCGAGCCGAACCGCGAGAACGTCACGCGCTTTCTCAGCTTCGACGAGGAGTACCCGAACTCGATCGTCTCGTGCTTGGAGGCGGCGCGCGAGAACGCCCGCATCATCCGCGAGAATATCTCGACCGCCATGTGGGAAGAGCTGAACAAGTTCTACCTGATGGTGCGCGAAGAGGCGCATCGCGAAGACGGCGGCCGCAGCTCGGAAGACTTCTACTCCGAGGTACGCAGGCTCGCGCAGCTGTTCGTCGGCGTGACCGACGGCACCTTGAGCCACGGCGAAGGCTGGCACTTCGCGCGTATGGGCCGCCTGATCGAGCGCGCCGACAAGACCTCGCGCCTGCTCGACGTGCGCTACTTCTTGCTGCTGCCAAAGACCAGCGACGTCGGCACACCGCTCGACATCGTGCAGTGGTCCGCGCTCTTGCGCTCGACCAGCGCGCTCGACATGTACCGCGCCAAGCACGGCCGCCTAGCGCCCACGCGCATCGCCGAGTTCCTGCTGCTCGACGCCGACTTTCCGCGCGCCGTGCGCCATTGTCTAGACGTAGCCGAGCGCTCGCTGCGCTCGATCACCGGCACGCCGGTCGGAACGTTCCAGAACAGCGCCGAGAAAACGCTTGGGCGCTTGCGCTCCGAGCTCGACTACACCGCGATCGACGACGTCTTCAAAGAAGGCCTGCACGAGTTCATCGACCGCTTGCAACTGCGCCTGAACGACGTCGGCGAAGGCATCCGCGACAGCCTGCTCTCACCGAAGCTCACCCGCCGCCAGTCCCAATCGCAGCTGCAACGCGGCGGCGAACGCTCCGAGTGACCTTCTTCCTGCTTCGGGTGTGCTGACGGGGGCGGGGGCAGCTTACGTGCTCGCCGGCGCGCATCGCGCGTTGCTGGGGCCGGACGCAGCTGACACCCATCCGCCGTCAGAAAGCGAGTAGCGCTGTGACGGGCGGCGCAGGCGACGGTGAGGCAGTGACGCGCACAGCCGGGCGTGGAAGTGCAGAACGGCCCGCGGACGCACCAGGCTTGCGCCTTCAGCTCACACACTAACGGCCCACAGCCCTCGGCCAGCGCAGCCCACCAACGCCGTTGCCACGAGCGGCGAGCACGTCACTGCCTCACCGGCGCCGTCAAGCCAGCCGAACCATCACAGCACCCGAGCGACCTCGAGTGCATCCAGCGCCGCATCACACAGCGCGCGATCCACGGCCTCTTGCTCGGGTGTCGTCGGTTTCTGCACCGAGGTCGCGTACTTCGATTCGCCCGTCTCGAAGTAGGAGAGCGTCGGCCGGTCCTCGAAGCGCGTGAACACGTTGCCCTTCGCGAACGCGAGGATCCGCATGTAGAGGCGTTGTGCACGGCGCGCATAGAAGTCGCGATGCCCGCACAGGTGCAGCTTCTCGACTTGGGCGCCGCTCGTGGCGAGCAGGCCGACCGCGACCTGCAGCCGATGCGGACCTTCCGGGATGCGCGCGCGCAGCACCACGGTCTTGCTGCCCGCAGCCGCCGGCGCGAGCTGCGCTTCGGAGCCGTCGATCCAAATACGCAGGCCCGAGAGCGTAAGGCCGCTGCCCATCGCGCAGTGAAACACGACGCGCAGCGTTTCACCGGGCACGGCCGGCAGCGCATCGGGAGCCGCCGCGCCGCGCGTGGTCGCGCACGAGGCCTGGGTCAGCGCGATCAAGAGCGCGCCCACCACGGCGCACATCGTCTCCCACAATCCGTGCCTCATCTAGCTCAACTGTGATCGCGGAGACGGTGCTTTAGTCAATCTCTATCTGAGCGGAGAGGCACGCGGTGGACCATTGCGAGGAGGCAAGCCGTGTGCACGTAAGAAAAGCAGCGCCGTGTACGTCATGAGCGCCGCGGGGGCAGTCGCATGAGCGTCGTCAGCAAGTGGTTCCTCGGCCAGCTCGGCCAACTGCACGCGCTTCGGCTCAGCGGGCTCGCGGAAGAGCAGATCAAGCTGCCGGCGCCGGACCAGCATGGCGGCCTGCCACTCATGCAAGCGCTCGCGCTCCGCCATTCCGAGCGCGAGTTCGCGACGACACCGCTGTCACGTCAACAGCTCTCCGACTTGCTTTGGGCCGCGGACGGAATCAATCGCCCCGACGTGAACGAGCACACCGTGCCCTCCGCGATGAACGCGCAGGAGATGGACATCTACGCCGCGCTCGCCGACGGCCTGTACCGCTTCGACCCGAAGCAGCACGCGCTCGGTCTGGTCGCCGCAACCGACGCGCGGCGCGTCACCGGCCTTCAAGACTTCGTCGACACGGCGCCGGTCGACCTCGTGTACGTCGCCGACCACGCGCGCATGAAGCTCATCCCCGAAGCGCGTCGCGACGTCTACGCCGCAGTGTGTGCAGGCGCGATCGCGCAAAACGTGTACTTGTACTGCGCGTCGGCCGGCCTCGGGTCCGTCGTGCGCGGCTTGTTCGACGCGCCCGCCTTGGCCACCGCGCTCGGGCTCGAATCACGACAGCACATCATGCTCGCGCAAACGGTGGGTCATCCGGCCAAGTAGCGAACGACAACGCGACGCCTTGCAGTAGCACTCACTGCAGCACAGCGCGGGCGCGCAGCGCGTCGCTGCGCCGGGACAGAAAGCGCGCTGCGGCGTCGTTGAGGGCCCGTGCAAGCGCATTGCCGTGGTGCGAGAGCGCGGAGGTCGGGCTCAGGTCGGTTCAGACACCGGCGGCGCGCTGGCCGTGATCTTCGCGAGCAGCGTGCACGCCTGACGCACGCTCCGGGCGAGCGTCGGCGCATCGGTCGGCTCGGGGTACTTGCGCAACATCCGACTTCCGACCGAGCAACAGCGCGATCGGTACAGGGCTAGTCGTGGTGCTGCAGCTCGTGCCCACACTGTGGTTTGTGCCACCGGCTGCGCGCACGAAACCCCGCGAAGCAATTCGCTCGTGATGCGCGCTCTTGGCGCCCTGGCCACGATCCCTTGGGGTGCGTCGCGCGCGCGCACACAACGCGGCCACATCGAATTCGACTTCGCTCTTCAAATCTGATCTAACGCCTTGGGATGGCGCATGATCTTGGCACGAGCGCGGAAGCCCGACGCGCTCAAGCAGAGCTGGATCGTGCCCTTTCGGCGCTCGACGCGCTGGACGGGCTGCACGACGCGCACTCGCCCGAGACGATCGATCCGAACACGCAAGTCGCGCGCCTGCTGCGCCCGCGCGCACGGCTGTTCGGCGAGCGCGTGCTCGTGAACCGCGGCCAGTCGCTGCGTCCGGATTTTCAGGAAGTCGATGCCGCCGTGCTCGAGCTGTCGTTCGAGTACGACGGGTTCAGCGCGCGCTCGAGCGCAGCGCAGCAACGCTTCTTCTGCGCTACCTCCACCGGCACCGCCGCGTTCTGTCGCGACTCCGAAGCCGAGACGCGCGCGCGTCACGTGCTCGAAGGCTTCGGCGCGATCGACCTGGAGCTGCTCGAGGACTACGGCACCGTGCCTGGCTCGCGCGCCGACTACCTGGTGCAGATCGACGAAACGCAGGATGCACTGTGCGCGTTCACGGCCTACGCGCTGCCGCAGCTGCGCGCGCTCGGCTGGCACGTCGAAGTCGCACCCGAGTATCCGTACCAGGTACTGACCGACGAGCCGCCTTGGTACGCGGTCGTGGAAGAAGCCGAGGAGTCCGACTGGTTCAGCTTGGAGCTGGGCATCGAGCTCGACGGCCATCGCGTGAACCTCTTGCCCGTGCTGATCGCCATGGTCGAAGAGGGCGTGAAGATGGATCGGCCCGGCCGACAGAAGCTCGCGCCGCGCTTCGTGCAGGTGCCGGGGCGCACCGGGTACATCGCCGTACCCGCTGAGCGCTTGCAGATCCTGTTGCAGGTGATGGGCGAGCTGTACCAAGGCCTCGAGTGCGAGGGCGACGAGATCCTGTTTCCCGCGGTGCGCGCCGGTGCGCTCGGACGCCTCGAGCTCGCGTTCGACGACGAGCGCTCGCGCTTTCGCGTCGAGAGCCCAGAGATGATCCGCGAGCGCGCCAAGGCGTTCGCGATCCCGAAGGCTCGGATCGCGCCGGTCGTCGCGAAGGGCCTGCAGGCGAGCCTGCGTCCGTACCAAGAGACGGGCGTGGCCTGGTTGCAGCACCTGCGCGAGCACGGCGCCGGCGGCGTGCTCGCTGACGACATGGGCCTCGGCAAGACGCTGCAGACGATCGCGCACCTGTGCATCGAGCACGCGAGCGGCCGGCAGGACATTCCCATGCTCGTGATCGCGCCGACCAGCCTGGTCACGAACTGGCAGCGCGAGCTGGCCAAGTTCGCGCCGCACCTGCGCATGACCGTGCTGCACGGCAAGGACCGCGAAAAGCGCCGCGAGAGCGTGGCTGGCAGCGACATCGTGCTCACGACGTATCCGGTGCTGGTGCGCGACGAGGAGTACTTCGCCGCGCAGGAATATCACTACGTCATTCTCGACGAAGCGCAGACGATCAAGAACAAGCGAAGTCGCGCGCATCAGTCGGCGGAGCTGATCACGTCGCGTCACCGGCTGTGCCTGACCGGCACGCCGATCGAAAACAGCTTGGACGAGTTGTTCTCGCTGTTCGACTTCCTGATGCCGGGTCTGCTCGGCGACGAGCTGAGCTTCCGCCATTTCTATCGCTTCCCGATCGAGCTGCAGCGCGACGAAGGCCGGCTCGCGATGCTGCGCGACCAGGTGGGTCCGTACATCTTGCGCCGCATGAAGCAGGACGTCGCGAAAGAGCTGCCGCCGAAGACCGAGATCGTTCGGCCCGTCGAGCTGCGCGGCAAGCAGCGCGAGCTGTACGAGAGCATCCGCGTCGCCGCGCATGCCGACGTGCGCTCGGCGATCCGCAAGCACGGCGTCGCCGCCTCCACGCTACCCATTCTCGACGCGCTGATGAAACTGCGTCAGCTGTGCTGCGATCCGCGCCTGTGCCGCAGCGAGGCCGCGCGCTTCGTGCGCGAGTCGGCCAAGTACGAGCTGTGCTTTTCGCTGCTCGAGCAGCTGCGTCGCGACGGCCACCGCGTGCTCGTGTTCTCGCAGTTCACCAGCATGCTGGCGCTGATCGCGCAGGGCCTCTCGGACAAGAAGATCCGCTACGTCACGCTCACCGGCCAAACCCAGAACCGCCAGAAGCCCGTCGACGACTTCGAGAGCGGACGCGCGGACGTGTTTCTGATCAGCTTGAAGGCCGGCGGCACCGGCCTTAACCTGACCAGCGCCGACACGGTGATCCACTACGACCCGTGGTGGAACCCCGCTGCACAGGATCAGGCCACCGACCGCGCCTACCGGATCGGCCAGCGCAAGCCGGTCTTCGTGTACAACCTGGTCGCGGCGGGCAGCGTCGAAGAGCGCATGCTCGGGCTACAGCAGAAGAAGCGCGAGCTGGCGCAGAGCGTGCTGGCCGCCGCGGGCGGCTCGCGACTGACCTTCGGCCTGGACGAGGTCGAGCAGCTGTTCTCGCCGCTGGCCGACACGAACGACGATTGAGCGCTCCAGCCGCTCCAACTTGCACGGCGGACTTGCGCGCGCGCCAAAACAGGGCCATTACGCCCTGGAAATCAGGTGAACGATGGCTCTGTTACACGACGTCTTAGAACACAACGCCCAGTGGGTCGCCGAGCGCAGCCGCCCGGTCAGCAAGGCGCCTCATAAGAAAGTCGTCATCTTCACGTGCATGGACACGCGTCTGGTCGACTTCCTCGAACCCGCGCTCGGTCTCAAGCGTGGCGATGCCCAGATGATCAAGAACGCCGGCGCCACGCTGGTCGATCCTGGGGGCGGTGTCGTGCGCTCACTGGTGGTTGCGATCCACGCGCTGGGCTGCGGCGAGATCTTCGTGATCGGCCACAGCGACTGCGGCATGGCGCAGATCGACGAAGAAGCACTGCGCCACTCGATGGTCTCGCAGGGCGTGCCGGAAGAGGCGATCGCGGCGCTGCGTCCCAGCTTGCACGAGTGGCTCGGCGGCTTTCACGATCCGCTCGGCAACGTGCAGCGCGTCGTGGGCCTCTTGCGCGAGAACCCGCTGATCCCGCACGGCGTGCCCGTCCACGGCCTGATGTTCGATCCGGCGAGCGGCAGCCTGAAGATGCTGGTCGACGGTTACCTATACGCACCTGAGTGACATACCCTCCGAGCAGCCTGCGGCTCTCGGGGGAGTGACATACCCTCCGAGCAGCCTGCGGCTCTCGGGGGAGTGACATACCCTCCGAGCAGCCTGCGGCTCTCGGTGTATGCTGTGAAGACTCGTGGCGACGGAGAACAAGCGACCGCTGGGCTTCTTCGCGCTGCTCACACTCGGCATCAACGCCACGATCGGCGTCGGCATCTTCTTCGCACCGAAGGAAGTCGCCGCCACCACGCCCGGCTACACGGGCGCGCTCGTGTATCTGATCACGGGCCTCGCGATGCTGCCGGTCGCGTTCGTATACGGCCGCTTGGGCGGGCGCTTCTCGGAAGACGGCGGACCCTACGTCTGGGCGCGCCTGGCGTTCGGCTCCACAACCGCGTTCTTCATCGGCTGGATCACCTACGCCTCCGCGCTGTTCAGCGCGGCCACCGTAGCCACGGGCCTCAGCCAGCATCTCGACAGCGCGTTCGGCCATTTGCTTGGCGGCAGCAAGGGCTGGGCCGTGCTGTGCGTGCTCGCGCTCTCGCTCGGTGTCGCAAGCGGCCTGCGCCTGTCCGCGATCGCGTGGAGCGCGGTGACCGTGCTCAAGCTCGTGCCGCTGATCGTGCTGACGCTGCTGGCAGCGGCCGCCATGATCCTGCCGGCGGAGCCCCACGCACTCCACGTCGCCGACGAGTCCGGCTCGCACGTGATGGACGTCGGCCGCGCGCTCTTGATCGTGGTGTTCGCGCTGCAAGGCTTCGAGGTCGTGCCCGTGCTCGCGGGCAGCACGCACACCCAGCGCTGGGTGCCGTGGGCCACGATCGGCACGCTGATCATGTGCACCATGTTCTACGGCGTGCTGCACGCGATCTGCGTCCATGCCGTGCCTGATCTCGCGCACGAAGCGAGGCCGCCGCTGGTGGCTGCAGCTGATTTCTACGGCGGCCCCGCAGTTGCACGGCTCGTCGGGGCCGGACAGATCATCTCCGCAATCGGCATCGCCTTCGGCCAATACGCGATCACCCCGCGCTATCTGTCCGCGCTCGGTCGACCCGATGCGCTCGGCAGCGCCGTCGGCCAAGAAGACAAGCGCCGCGTGCCACAGCGCGCGCTGTGGATCACGACCGCAGG
>JADGRF010000139.1 GCA_017881055.1 Sandaracinaceae bacterium | reverse complement strand
GCTCGCCGCTCGTGGCAACGGCGTCAGTAGCGCGCGCTGGCCGAGGGCTGTGAGCCGTTGTCGGTTGGGCTGATGGCGCAAGCGTGGTGCGTCCGCGGGCCGTGCAGCACTTCCACGCCCGGCTGTGCGCGTCACTGCCTACCCGTCACCTGCGCCGCCCATCCCCGCGCCACTCGCTCTCTGACTGGTGATGAAATGTCAGCTGCAACCCATCGCTAAGACGTCTGCGGGCGGGAGCGACGCTGACTTTGTCGCCAGTCCATACCCAGGGTGGTGCGCGGAGATCGCAGCTGGGGACCACCTGAGGGGGCGGGCGTGGGTCGACGCGCGCAGCCGGGCGTGGAAGTGCACGAGCCATGCGGACGCGCCAAGCACCACGCTCGAAGCGCTATTGGCACAGTTAACAGCCCCCGTTTTGCGCGAGTCACTGACGTGATTGCCACGAGCGGCGAGCACGACGACCCACGCACGCTCCCGTCAGAAGAACACAAGAAAGGTCTTCCCGCGACGCACGCAGAAAAGGGTGGTACGTCATAGAGGTAGGCGGACCGAGAATGGATGATCGAGGGCCAAACAGGACCATGCCGCTTTGGCAGCCGCCGGCAGCTGCCGATGTCGGCGCGAGCGCGGTGGGCCCGAGTCCTGGCGACGACGCGACGTTGCCCGCGTCGGCGATCACGAACACGCACTCCACGTTGCGCTCGGTGGACCACGGAAGACCCAGCCAGTACGGAAGGCCCAGCCAAGCGCCGCATCGTCCGCTCACGCGTGGCGAGGTGATCGGCGGTCGCTACGTGATCAAAGAGCTGGCCGGTGAGGGCGGCTTCGCATCGGTGTATCGAGCGGCGGACGCGCGCATCCCGAACCACGAAGTTGCCGTGAAGTTGTTGAACTCGACGTCGACCGATCCGAAGACGCGCGAGGCTGCGCTGCGCGAGCTCACGCTGATCGCGTCGGTGAGCCACCCGTCGGTCGTGCAGTTCAAAGACTATGGCTGGCACGAAGGGCGCTTGTTCTTCGCCATGCCGTGGTACCGCGGACACACGCTGGGCGGCGATCAGGCCCTCGATCGTGCCTCGGCGCGCCGCGTCTTCGAGCGCTGCGCGTATGGGTTGCAGGCGATGCACGAAGCCGGCATCTGTCACTACGACATCAAGCCGGACAACATCTTTCTCGCGGAGATCGCGGGCTTCGAAGCGGGCTTCCCTGTGCTGCTCGATCTCGGCATCGCGGCCAAGCGCGGCGAAACACCGATGGCGCTCACGCCCGAGTACGCATCGCCCGAAACTGCGGCTGCGATCCTGAGCCGAGGTGGCACGCCCGTCGGCACCGCCGCGGATGTCTATTCGTTGGCGCTGTCGCTGCGCAATGTGCTCGAGCCGGAGACTGCACCGCAGCTTGGCGAATCACTTCCCGGGTTCCTCCACAAGCGCACGCTCGAGCCGGTCGAGCCGCCGCGCAGCAAGGAGCTGCGTTATCTGCAACCCATGTTCAAGCGTTGGCTCAGCATCGATCCAACCGAGCGCCCGAGCGCCGCCGAGTTTGCGCTCGAGCTGGCAGCGCTCACGCAGCCTGAGGAAGCTCACGCCGATCGTCGGCGTACGCTGCTGCGCGCTGCGCCACTCGTGCTGGTGCTGGTGGCAATCGCAGCCGTGCTCGGCCTTTTGCTCACGCGCAAGACCAAGGAACTGGTGCAGCAGAAGGCCGTGGAAGCGCGCGAAGACCTGGTGACCAGCGCCCGCCTCGAAGAGCTCAAGCGCGACAGCCAGAACCAGCTCGACGAGAAGCTCCAGCTTGCGCAGGAGTTTCAAACTCAGCGCGATCAGTTCAAAAATCAGCGCGACAAATCGCGCGCGCAGCTGGAAACCATGACAGCCGACCGCAATCGCGTGCACGTCGAGCTGCGTACCCGCACTGACGAGCGTGACCAAGCGCGCACGAGCCTGGCCACGGAGGCGCAGCTGCTCGACGAGACGCGTGCGGACCTCGTTCGCCGCAGCGCGGACCTGGACGCTCGCACGAAGGAGCTCGCGGACGAGCGCGCTGCGCTCTTGTCGCGCAACCTCGACCTCGCGACGCGCACCAAGGACCTCGCGACCCGTACGCAGGAGCGCGACCAAGCCCAAGCCGAGCGCGATCGCGCACAAGCCGACCTGGCGCGGCGCGCTCACGACGTCGAAGAGCTGGACTCGCAGCTCGCCGCCGCCCGCGCCGATCTCGACAAGCGCAGCAAAGATCTCGACCGTGCAACCCACGAGCAGAACACGTTACAAGCGCAGCTCGCCGAAGCGACCGCCGCCCAGAAGCGCCTCGAAGCCCAGCTCAACCGAGTCACCCAGGAACGCGATCAAGCCCGCAGCAAAACGCCGCCCGCCCAGCCCTGACGCGAGTCTTCGAGCGCCCTCTCCACCACGCCATCCGTCACCGTTTTCAGCCGGGTTCGGAGAGGCCGAAGGCGCACCCGCCGCTGCGCAGCACGCGCTGACCGCGGCTGCTCAGGTGCTCGAGGCGCGCCTTGATCGCGGCGTCGGCCTTGCTCACCGCGAGCACGGGACCCACGTGGATCTGCATGCCGAAGGTGTGGATCACGAGATCCCAGCGACTGAGGCGCGTGGTCGAGCGTGTCGTCGAGCCTGTCGGCACGAGCGCGATGCGCTCGTCGATCGCGTGGTGCTCATCGAGCCACTCGCCCGTCGAGCGGCAGCGCACCGCGACGCACTGCGAGTCGTAGATCACGTAGTCGTGGTGTTGCGTGAGGCACACGCTGCACAAGATGTCGAACGTCTTCATGGCTTCCTCTTTGTCCTTTTGAAGGAAGTTGCCCGAGCCGTGTGACATCCGTGTGAACGGTCGGAAAGCACCTAGTGAATTACACCGTCGCTAGACGCACTCGCGACCTTCAGCAGCTTCAGCTTCGACAGTGTTCGGCCGTCGATCAGCGTGCCGCTGTTGGGTACCGCCAGCATGCCGTCGATCAGCTCGGGCACGAACGCGATGGCGTGGCCTTCTCCGTTGTAGCCGAGCTCGAGCAGCATCTCGGGCTCGAATTTGCGGCACTGCTGGTCGCAGCAATGGAAGGCTTCGGTCACTCGATAGAAGCCCTCGGGCGGCAGCGGTTCCAGCTGCGAGACCAGCGCGGGGTCGGGTAGAGTCGTACCTTGGGGCTGCCACTGCGCACGGTTCTTCTTCCAGCCTTGGGGCAGGTACAGGCCCGGGCCGGGCTCACCGTGGTTGTGAAAGAAGACCAGGCGGCCCGCGGGGATCTGCCCGATCGGCGTCGTGGTTCGATAAAGACCGCACGGGGGGAGTTGCATGGCTGGCTGGGGATCCTTACATCCGTCGCCATGCTTTACGACATCACCATCACCCAGTTCACGAAAATGCTCCGAAACCTGAGCCTGTGCTTGGACAAGGCCGCAGGCTTCGCCGACGCGAAGAAGATCGACCCCGCGGTGCTGCTCGGCTCACGCCTGGCGCCCGACCAGTTCGCGTTGCTGCGTCAAGTGCAGATCGCGTGCGACACCGCGAAGGGTGGCGCTGCGCGGCTCACGGGCAAGGAACCCCCCGCACACGAGGACAACGAGAAGACCATCGCGGATGCGAAGGCGCGTATCGAGAAGGTGGTCGCGTACTTGAAGACGTACTCCGCCGCGGACTTCGCCGGTGCAGCCGAGCGCAAGGTTTCGCAGCCGCGCTGGGCGGGCAAGCACATGACCGGCAGCGAGTTCGCGTTGGAGCACATGATGCCGAATTTCTATTTTCACGCGACGACCGCGTACGACATCCTGCGTCACAACGGCGTCGAGCTGGGCAAGAAGGACTTTCTCGGCCCCTTGCCGCTCAAAGACTGACGCTCACGTTCACGCGTAGCCTTTGTCCTCGAGTAACCAACGCTGCAGGCAGGCCAAGGCTTCCGCCGGCTTGCGTTGCAGGAGCAAGTGCGGGGCGGCCAGGGTCTCGACCACGAGGCCCGGCCTCACGTACTCGAACAGCTCGAGCGCGGTCTTCGGCAGCAGCCGATCTTCACTGCCGTGTAAATAGAACATCGGCGCAATGCAGTGCAGGTAGCTGCTGGTTTCGTCGCAGCTGCGTAGCGTGACGATGCGCGCGCGCAGCACCGACGCAGGCACGCTGCGCAGAGCGCCGCGCACCTGTTCGACCAGCGTGCGGGACGCGTCATCGCCGAGCATGAAGCTGCGCACTGTGAGGTCGGGGGCGTGCGCCAGCAGCGGGGTCATCAGAGTGAGCGCGCGACCTGCCAGAAAGCCGATCGGCGAGCGCAGGTACGTGTTCACGAAGACGACGGCGACCAGGCCACGCGGTGCCGCGAGCGCGAGGCGCAGCGCGAGCGGTCCGCCGAACGACTCGCCGATCAGCACGAACGGTCGATCCTGGGGTAGCTGTGGCGCGAGTACCTCTGCGAGACGCGCGTAGCTCTGATCCGGATCGTGATCGTAGCGCAGCACGTGCGTTGCAAACGTCGGCGCGGCAGCTGCACACAGCGGCGCGAACAGCTCGCCCGTGCCATCGAGGCCTGGCAGGAGCACGAGCGTTGGCGCGCGCGCGTGCAGGCTCGTGCTTTTGGTTTCCACGTCCCGTGCGACCGCGTGCGCTCAGCCGAGCTGCTTTTCGAACAGCGCAAGCGTGCGCTCGCGGGCGAGCTTGGCGGACTCGGCGTCGTAGTTCTCGCGCTCGTTGCAGTTGAACGCGTGGCCCGCGGGGTACGTGTATACGGGAATGTGCGGATACGCGGCGTGAATCTTTGCGATGTCGGCGGCGCTGATCGACTTGTCGCGCTCACCGAAGTGCAGGATGGTCGGCACGCGCGGCTTGCGATCGAGCAGGTGCACCACGTTCGAGCCGTAGTAGCTCGACACGCACGAGATGCTGTTGCACTGCGCGGCTGCGAGCCAGGCCAGCGTGCCGCCGTAGCAGTAGCCAACCACGCCGACGCTGCCCGTCTCGGACACCTGATCGACGGCGGCTTGGATGTCTTGGACGGCGTTGCCAAGGTCCAGCTGCTTTGCCAGCACCATCCCGCGGCCGTGTCCTTCCGGACCGTACGGCAGCTCGAGAGCCTTTTCGCCCGCGCGGTCGAAGAGGCATGGTGCGATGGCGACGTACCCTTGCGCAGCGTAGTCGTCACAGATGCTGCGAATGTGGCTCGTGACGCCGAAAATCTCTTGAATCACGACGACTGCGCCGCGTGCTTTGACGCTTGGCTCGGCTCGATAGGCGCTGAGCGTGAAACCGTCTTGGGCTGTGATCTCGATCATGGTCATCCGACTTGGGCTCCCAGGGAGCGAACACCCTACTAGGATCTCGTCCGCTTTGCCTGTATTTCGCGGGGGCAGGCCCCCCCGGGTGTGGGTGTAGGCTCGCGAGCGTGGCCCGGGCCGCAGCGAGCATAGACCGCGGCGAACCGAGCAGTCGTGCGCGCCACGGCGTATAATCGGATGTAATGCGATCGGGGATCAGGCCTGCAGTCCGAGCTTCTGGAATGCTCGCTGTGATCCTGGCGTGCATCGGGCTACCGGTGACGTCGATCCACGGCGCAGCTGGCGCGTCATCGCTCGTGCACGGTGCCCATGCGCATGCCAAGTCGCACGGCCTCACGGGACCGTGGGCTGCAATCGCGCATCCGCAAGAACCCCAGCACACCGATCGACCGACGATTCGCCTGGCGATCACGGTCGACGACTTGCCTGGCGGTGGCCCCGAGCTGCTCGGCTACACGCCCGTGAAGATCGTGAAGGAGATCGTGGCCACGCTGCGCGCGCACCACGTGCTGCACGCCGTGGGCTTCGTCGTGGGCTCCATGCTCGATGCGCGACCGGAGCGTCGCGAAGCGATGGATGCGTGGGTGCAAGCCGGCTTTGCCGTCGGCAATCACACCTACTCGCACGCGAAGGTCGAGGAGCTCGGCCTCGACGGCTACATCAAGGATATCTTGGCTGATCGCGCGGTGGTCGATCCGCTCGAGCAGCGCACCGGTCAGCACCATAAGTACTTTCGCTTCCCGTATTTGGAGGAAGGTCGCACCGAGGCGGAGCGTCGCGCGCTGCGTCACGTGCTCGCAGCGCAGCACTACGAGCTGGCGCGCGTGTCCGTGATCTTCAACGACACGGACTGGGCGGACGCGTACCTGCGCTGCCTGGCGCGCGCCGACGACGCTGCGCTCGACGCGCTGCGCCAGAGCTACCTGGAGACCGCGCTCGCGCAGCTGAGCTGGTCGGTCGCGGCCGCCCGCGAAGTGCTTGGGCATCGCATTCCGCAGGTGCTGCTGGTGCACGCCAACGTCGCGACCGCGAAGAACCTGGATGCGCTACTGACGGCGTACGAGCACGCTGGCGTGCGCTACGTCTCGCTCGACGAGGCGCTGACCGAGCCCGCGTACGGCGCGCGCTACGACTTCAGCGGCGAGAATATTCTGCAGCAAGCGAGCCAAGGCACGGGTCGACCGCATCCGCCGGAGCTCGTGGAATCCGCCGAGCTGCTCGACCTGGTCTGTCGTTGACACCCTCAAACGCTTGTTTCATACAAGCGTTTGAAAATGGCAGCTACGAAGCGAATCCTTCTTCTGGGGCTCGGCGCCGCGGCGATCGGGGCGATTTCCTATTCCACGCTGCAGAGGCCCACGGAGCTCGTGCTCACGGGCATCGTCACGACGGACGACGTGGTGGTGAGCCCCCAGGTCACGGGCCAGCTCAGCAAGTTGCTGGTCAGTGAGGGCGACAGCGTGCAACGCGATCAGCTGCTCGCGGTCCTGGCTGCGGACGAGCTCGACGCCGATCGCGCGTTCTTCGCGCACAACGAAGAGGGTGCTGCCGATCAAGCGCAGGAGACCCAGGCCGGCCTGCACTACCTGGAGCAGCAGACCGAGGGGCAGATCCGACAAGCCGAAGCGACGCTCGCCGAGACTGTCGCGCAGCACGACGAAGTGGCAGCCAACCTGGCGCACGCCAAGCTCACGCTCGAGCGCGACGAAGCGCTGCTGAAGGGCGGAGGTATCTCGGTGCAGGACGTGGACCTCGCGCGCACCACCTACATTGTCAGCGTGTCGCGCGAAGCGGCGGCGCAGAAGCAGATCATCGCGGCGCGCTCTACATTGGAATTAGCGCGCTCGAATGCGCAGCAGGTGTTGGCCAAGCGCAGCGCCGTGAGCGTGGCGGAGCGTCAGCAGGCGGCGGCCGCCGCGCAAACGGCGAAAGCGGACGTGCGCCTGCGTTACACCGAGCTGCATGCGCCGATCGCCGGCATCGTGGACGTGCGCGCGGCGCGCGTGGGCGAAGTGGTCACGCCGGGGCAACCGGTGCTGACGTTGATCGATCCGGACGACCTCTGGGTGCGCGCGGACGTGGAAGAAAGCTACATCGATCGCGTGCGTGTCGGCGATCGGCTGACCGTGCGCTTGCCGTCGGGAGAAACGCACGAAGGCACGGTGTTCTATCGCGGCGTCGATGCGGCTTTCGCTACGCAACGCGACGTGAGCCGCACCAAGCGCGACATCAAGACGTTCCAGGTTCGTTTGCGGCTCGACAACAAAGAGCGCCGCTTGGCCGTGGGCATGACCGCGTACGTGGTGCTGCCGCTCACGGCAACGGCTCCGGCGGGAGCACCTAAGTCGTGAGAGCTCGGGTCGTGAGCGCGGCCCCGGATGCGAGCGCGCCCGCGATCGACGTGCGCGCGATCGAGAAGGCGTTCGGCGACTTCATTGCCGTAAAAGGGATCTCGTTTCAAGTCGCGCGCGGCGAAGTGTTCGGGTTGCTCGGTCCGAACGGTGCAGGCAAGTCGACACTGATTCGCATGATGACCACGCTGGTGGTCCCGACGTCCGGTACGGCGATCATCGGGGGCTGCGACGTGGTCGAAGATCCGAACGGCGTGCGTCGTGCGATCGGCGTGATTCCGCAGGCGATGACCAGCGATCTCGAGCTGACGCCGACCGAGAACCTGTCGATCTTCGCCAAGCTCTACGGCGTGCCACGCGCGCGTCGCAAGCACTTGATCGCCGAGCTGCTCGAGGCCGTCGAGCTCACGGCCTGGGCGGACAAGCCGGTGAAGAATTTGTCGGGTGGCATGCGGCGACGCGTGGAGATCGCACGCGGCCTGGTGCACGAGCCGCGCATCTTCTTTCTCGACGAGCCGACCACGGGCCTCGATCCCGTCTCGCGCGGCGCGGTCTGGGAGATGCTGCGCAAGATCAAAGCCGAGCGGGATCTCACCGTGCTGCTCACGACACACTACATGGATGAGGCCGACAAGCTGTGTGACCGCATCGCCATCGTCGATCACGGCGAGCTCAAGGCGCTCGATTCGCCGGCCAATTTGAAGGCGGCGGTGCCGAGCCAGAACACGCTGGACGCGAGCTTCTCCGGAGCTCCGGCGGATTGGCTGCGGCGCCTGCAGGCATTGCCCGGAGTGGCACATGTGAGCGGGGACGGCACGGTCTATCGCATCGCTTCGAGCAGCGGTCCGGCCACGACCATGGCGCTGATGGCCGAGGCCGCGAAGGCCGGCGTGTCGGTGCAATCGCTGGCGGTGCAGAGCACGTCGCTCGACGATGTGTTCGTGCACTACACGGGGCGGCAGCTGCGCGACGCGCTGCAGGCGCCGACCGCCGCCGACAACCCCTTCATGATGCGGAGATAGCAGTGCCCATGGAACGCATGTTGGCCATCATGGAGCGTGAGCTGCTCCGCTTCAGCAAGAGTCCGGCGCTGATCACGATGTCCTTGATCGTGCCGCTGCTGCAGCTAGTCGTGCTCGGCTACGCGTTCGGCGGCACGGTCAGGCATTTGCGCGTCGCGATCGTCGATCAGGATCGCGCGGTGCCCGCCGTGAAATTTCGCGAGCTGCTCGGCGCGGTGCAGGCCAACACCAGCACGTTCGACACGATCGAGTACCACGACGTCACGGTCGCGATCGACGCGCTGCGCCAAGGCAAGCTCAACGGCGTGATCACCATTCCTCCGGATTTCTCCCGTCGCACGCTCGACAAGCGCGCGCCCCAGATCGCGTTGATCACCGACAACACCGACAACGTAGTGGCCGCGACGCTCACGGCCAGCCTCTCGAACCTCTTGGTCGCGTACGACGCGCCGCGCGTAGTGCAGCGCCGCATCCCGGGCGCGACATCGCTCGACGTGGTCGAAGTGTACCCGTACGTGCCGTACATCCAGTACCTCTTGCCAGGCTCGATCGTGATGTCGATCTTCATGATGGTCATGATCGGCGGCGGCATCATCTTCATCGACGACAAAGCGCGCGGCCTGCACGAGGGCTATCTGGTCACGCCCGTCACGGCGCTCGAGCTGATCCTGGGCTTCAACCTATCGGGTGCGATCAAGGCGGTGATCGCTGGCCTAGTGCTGATGACGTTCGGCACGCTGATCGCGGGCGTGCCACACCCGTTCGAGGTGCTGCGCCTTCTGCGCATGTTGCTCGTGATCGTGGTCACGTCGATGGCGCTGATCAGCATGATGTTCCTGATCATGGTGCGCATGAACAACCCGCTCATGCCGCGCGCGTTGTTTGGCGCGCTCAACACGCTGCTCTACTTCCCGAGCGGTGCGGTCTACCCGCAGCAGGCGTTCCCAGGCTGGCTGCGCGCGATCGCGATCGTCGATCCGTTCACGTACGCGGTGCATGCGTTGAAGAGCTTGATTCTGAAGAACACGGGCCTCGCCGCGATCACGAACGACTTGCTGTTCCTGTCGATCTTCTCGCTCGTCACGCTCGGCGCTGCGACGCTTCTGTTTCGGAGAACGCTGTGAGCGCGCGCAAACCTGCCCGCACCGAGACCCTGCGCGGCGATCAAAAGACGCGCCAGCGGCTGCTCGAAACGGCCTTGCGGTTGTTCGCGGAGCACGGTTTTTCCAAGGTCACGGTGCGCCAGATCAGCCAAGCGGCCGACGCGAACCTCGCTGCGATCAACTACCACTTCGGAGACAAGCTCGGCCTTTACACCGAGGTGGTGCGCAGCGCGGTCGACGACATGCGTCGCGTGAGCGACCTCAGCATGGATGCGGGGTCCGCGCGCCCGCCCCGTTCGCCGGAAGACCGCTTGCGTCGCTACGTCGCCACGTATCTGCCGCGCCTCGCCAAGCCCCAAGGCCGCGCCGCGTCGATCCAGAAGTTGATCCGCCACGAAATGACGCGGCTGACCCCGCTCGGACCGTGGATCGCCGAGCAGGCGATCATGCCGCGCATCCGGTACCTGACGACGCTCATGGCCGAGCTGCTCGCGTGCCCCGAGAGCGATGCGCGCGTCGGTCGCTGCGTGGTCAGCCTCCAGGCGCAGTGCTTGTTCTACATGCGCGACCCGATGCGCGCGTCCATCTTTCCGGACTGGCCGCCCGAGGACGACGCCGAGCTGAAGGCTGCGGCCGAGCACATCGCGCAGCTTACGCTGGCGGGCGTCGCGGCGATTCGCAAGGGCTCGTGTGCGCAGACACCGGCGCAGCCGGCGTCGCGGGCACGGCGTCGGGCGCGTGATTGAAAGGTGTTTTGCGGCGCACGCTCGCGTGTATAGTTACCCGCGATGGAAGCCAAGCGATCTCAGCTGCGGCGGCGTATCGTGCTCGCAGGTCTCGGTCTTTGCGTGCTCGCCCAAGCGGTACCCTACGGCCGTGACCACGTGAATCCGCCGCTCGGCCGCGAGCCGAAGTGGGACGAGCCAGCTACACGTGTGCTCACCCAGCGCGCCTGCTTCAACTGCCACAGCAATCGCACCGTCTGGCCCTGGTACTCCTACGTGGCGCCGGTCTCGTGGTTGGTTGCGCGCGACGTCTACAACGGTCGCAAGAAGCTGAACTTCAGCGAGTTCCAGAACGAGCAGCCCAACTCTGACGATGCCAGCGACGAGATCCGCAGCGGCGACATGCCGCTGTGGTTCTTCGTGATCCTGCACCCCGAGGCCAAGCTCACGAAGGACGAGCAGTCCAATCTGGTCCACGGCCTTGAGCGCACGTTCCGCAACGAAGAATAAACAGCGACGCCGGCCTTCAGGTCTTCACCTTGTGGGCGTTGCCGTCGAAGCGCAGGTACACGGTCTTGCCTTCGACGAGCGTGCGTAGCTCGACCGGGCGGTGCCACACGCGCTCGAGCGCGACCAGCACGGCTTGCGCGTAGTCTTGGCGCAGGTCGATGCCTTGGTGATCGTGCGAGAGCAGTAGCTCGCCGCGGTTCTTGTGGTTCTTGTCCTCGACGCTGACCACGGGATTGCCCGCATTTGTCAGCTGGAACAAGAGCTTCTTCTTCACGGCTTGGAACTGCCGGGTCTCGACCTCGAAGCGGTCGTTCTTGTTGCTCCAGCCGAACGCGAACAGCTTCTGCTCCGCCGCGAAGTCGGGCGTGAGGAACTCGTCGATGAACGTGATGTCCGTGTAGTGCGAGCGCACCTCGAAGATCTTCTTGCGGCCCAGGCCCAAGCGACGGTCCCAGCTTTGACGCGTCGCGAGGTCGTCGCACTCGTCCCACTCCTTGCCGAACTGACCCTTGTTCCAGCGCTCTTCGATGTGCCGGTACAGCTCGACGCCGAGCTTGTACGGATTGAGGCGCTCCTTGGTGGTGGCGAGCACGCCCGCACAGCGATCCGCGTAGTCGATGATCTCGGAGCCCTCGGCGGCCTTCTCGGTGAGGATCTTGGAGTGCCAATAGGTGGCCCAGCCCTCGTTCATGATCTTGGTCTGCGCTTGCGGCGCGAAGTAATACGCCTCGCGACGCACCACGGCCAGCACGTCGCGTTCCCACGCTTCGAGCGATGCGTGCTCCAGGAGAAAGCCCATCACGTCGCGGTCGGGCTCCTCGGGCGTCTTCTTCTGCTTACTGGCTTCGTCTTCCACCTTCTTGCGCTGCGCCTGCATGTACGCATCGGGATTGATGTACGACTCCATGTAATCGCGGTCGACGCGCAGGCGCGGCAGTTCCTCGCCGGGCTTGTCGTAGCTCGGTTCTTCCAGCGCGCTGTCGGTCACCGACTTGCGTGCATGCGGGCGATGCGGGTCGATCAGGTTCTCGAGGCTCAAGCAGTCGTCGATGAAGGCTTCGATCTTCTCGATGCCTACGCGGTTGGCCCAGCGCCGGATCACTGCGCCGTGGTTGGCCATGGCGTCGATCCACTTGCGGATCGGCGCGCCGGTCTCGGGGTTCTTGCCCTGGTCGGTACTTGCAAATGCAAAGTTGTTCTTGAAGAAATCGACGTGGCCGTAGACGTGCGCCATCACGATCTTCTGGTCGACCAGCGAGTTGCCTTCGAGCAGGTACGCCACGGCGGGGCTGTTGTTGATCACCATCTCGTAGATGGTCGAAAGCCCGTACTCGCTGCTCTTCTTCAGCTCTTCGTACGCCATGCCGAAGCGCCAGTGCGGGTAGCGACTGGGAAAGCCGCCGTACGAGGCGATCTCGTTCATGTGGTCGTACGGCAGCACCTCGAACATGGTCGCGAAGAAATCGAGGCCGTAGCCCTTGGCGTGGGCTTCGATCTTCTGCTGCTCGTCGCGTAGGTACGAAGGCAGGGAGGTCTTCAACGCGAATTGCGACATGGCTCTACTTGCCCTTGCCCAAGAATTCTTTGATCGAGTCGACGATCGCGTCGCGATCTTTGATCTCGCTCGTGAGCACGCGCTCGTCGTTTTTGAAGTGCTCGTCCAAGTCCTTGATGAACTGACCCGAGCCGTACGGGCTCTCGACCTGGCCGTAGCAGAAGCAGTTGGCTGCCGGCAGCAGCTTTTCTTTCATCAGGTTCACGCACAAGAGCGTGTCGTCGACGCTCCAGTTGTCGCCGTCGGAGAAGTGGAACAGGTAGATGTTCCACTCGTCGAGCGGGTAGCTCTGCTCGATCATGTCAGCTGCCAGCTTGTACGCGGACGAGATCATCGTGCCGCCCGACTCGCGCGTCTTGAAGAACGTGTCGCGATCGACCTCGCGCGCCACGGCGTCGTGAATGATGAAGCGCGTCTCGAGGCCCTGGTACTGGTGGCGCAGCCAGGTGTCGATCCAGAACGACTCGATGCGCACGATCTCTTTCTGCTCGTCGCCCATCGAGCCCGAGACGTCCATCATGTACAGGATCACGGCGTTGGCGACCGGCTCGACCTCGGTCTTGAACGAGCGGTAGCGCAGGTCGTCGCGCACCGGGATGATCACGGGCTTTTTCCCGTCGTAGGTGCCGAGCGAGATCTGGCGGATCAGCGCCTGGCGAAACGTGCGGCGAAAGTGGCGCAGCGAGTTCGGCCCGACCTTGCGCAAGCCCACGTACCGATCGCGCTTGCTGGCGATCTTGCTCTTGCCCTTGTCCTCGATGTTGGGCAGCGCGAGCTCCTCGCCGAGGATCTCGGCCAGGTCCGAGAGGCTGACGTCGACCTCCAGCACGTGCTGGCCTTCGCCTTGTCCTGCTTCACCCGTGCCGGGCTGCTCGCCGGGCTTGCCCAGCGCATCGCCGGGATCGCCGTCGCCCTGCGAGACGCCGCCGCCCTGCTTGTCGGTGAAACGGAAGCGAGGAATGTCGATCTGCGGGATCGGGATCGAGACGACCTCTTTCCCTTGCTTGCCGAGCAGCTCGCCTTTGGAAATGAAGCGCCGCAGATTCTGGCGGATCTTGCCGCGGATGATCTGCTTGAAGCGCGCGTGGTCCTGGTCGACACGCAGGGACATGCAGGAATTCTAACCTCCACGGACCTGCCGGTCGAGACGGCGTTTGCCTTCTTGTTCTGGTGCTTGACTTCGCAGAAGGTGCGTGGGCGGCCGGAACTACGTGTATGGGGCCGCCCGCGGGTGATGCGCCTCAGCCCCCGGACGCTGCCGGTGTCTGCTCGGCTTTCGTCTGCGCGGCTTGCAGCTGCTCCGGCGTGAAGCACTGCGCCTTCGAGAGATCGTGCTTGGCGGTGTAGTCGACCACGGCGTTGCTCGTGATCGTCGGGTCGAGCACGCAGGTCGGGCGGGCTTCGATCGCTGCGTAGAGGTCGGTCACTTCGCTGACGGTGAGCGGCTGCACCTGCCCGGCGTCGTCGAAGCTCACGCCTTGCGTCTGCGTGAAGAGCAAGTTGTGCCCGTACGCGCTCGGAAGACCGTAGCAGTCGAACGTCGGGTTCTTCTGCGCATCATTGAGCTCGTTGATGTGCGCCTTCGCGGTGACGCGCAGCTTGCACTTGTTACCTAGCTTGAGCAGCTCGGCGTAGCGGTCGCTGTCGTCGAGTCGGTAGAGCGCGACGGGCCTAAAGTAGGCGAACACGTCGCTCGCCTTCCAGGTGGTCTTGTCGGGCGAGAGCAGCTCGATCGAGTCCGGAGCGAACGTCAACACGGAGTCTGCAGCGCCGGGAATCGCGCGCACGCGCTCGGGCGTCTCCGGCAGATCGATGCCGCCGTTCGGCACGATCTTGTCGGACATCACCGCGCTCACATCGACGCGCGAGAGGAAGTGCTCGGCATCCACCAAGTCGGTTCCCGAGTAGGGCAGAAACAGGCGCTCTTGAGCGCTGTCGAAGTAGTAGCTCTTCTCCATGCCCGCGGTCGTGCTCGGCGCGGAGAGATCGGTGCCCAGGATCGCGTACGACTTCTCGGCAGTGAACGGGTCGCTGAACAAGCCGAGCTTCAAGAACGCCCGGTTCGTGTTTTGGAAGCTATCCACGCGACCGATCGTGAAGATGCCTTCGCGCACCGGGAGGATCACATCGTGTCCACCGGGCAGGCTGCGATCCGTCGAGGCCTGCACGGGAAACGCCGGGTTCGACAGATCGAAGACGCGCAGCACCGAGCTCGGATCTACGCCCGTGTAGTAGCTGGGCGAGTAGTCGCTGAGGTAGAGCTTGTCGCTCGTGAAGAGCGAGGTCTGGAGCGTGGCGCTCGTGCCGGTGACGGAGCTCGTCTGCACGAGCGAGGAGCCGTTTACGGCGAAGGTCAGGAGCTGCTCGTCCGCGATCGCATACAGATACCCGTTCTGAAACTGCAAGGTCTGCACGCTGCCGGGGATCAACAGCTCGTGGGTCGCCGAGCCCGTGCTCACCGAGGCCACCGTCGTGTCCGGCGCCGAGCCCTGCAACGTGGGAGCGAGCGTGCTCGCCTGATCCGAGAGGCGCACGAAGCCCGTGTCCGTGTACGCGTAAATGAACAGCTTGGTCTCGTTTTCGCCGTGGAACGTGGGGTACTCGGTCTGACGCGTCTGGTAGCTGTCGCAGATCCAGTCCGCGTACTTGCTGTCCACGCACTTGATGCTCACCGGAACCTCGATGGTCGGGTTCGACACCTTGGCCACGTACTGCAAGCAGTCGCGCAGCGTCTGCCCGTTGCAGCTGCGATCTCCGCCCTTGGTGTCCGGCGGCGTGTAGTCCGGGTTCGGCTTGGTCACGTACTGGGTCGAGCAGCTCCGGTACGTGCGGTCGACGGTGTGGCTCTTCGTGCACACCTGATAGGTCTGCGTCTGAAAGCCGTCGAAGAAGGTCTTGTGTACGGCCTGCGTCACCACGAAGTAGTGGTCGCTGGCGTAGAGACTCTCGCCGAAGCTCTCCTCGCGGTTGACCTGCGCGCCGACCTTCGTCGTGCTGTCGACGGCGGTGAAGACGTAGTCCGCGTTGGTATGCGTATCGAGCAAAGTGTCGTGCATCGCTGGCGTCAGCTGCGCACCTATCTTGAACACCTGCAGCGAGCGGTGGGGCGCCGTGCCGCCGTAGTAGGCAGGGCCCTGCGCGATGGCGCCGGCCGTGCTGGCCCCGCCGCTGCTGCCGCCGTTGACGCCCGTGGTGCCGCTGCCAGACAACGAAAACGCGCCGTACACCACGAGCTGGTCGTTGAAGCGCCGACTGTCGAGGATCGAGACGTCACCGAGGTCGACGTTCTCCACGAAGCTGAGCGCGGTGCCGATCACCTTCAAGTGAAACAAGTACGCGTGGTGCGCGCCGGCGCTCGGCCAGCTCTCGACCAAGGCCACGAGGTGTCCGTTGTACAGGTAGAACTTCTTCACCTGGCCCGGCAGCTGCGCCGCACAGCTCAGCTTCGGCGCGCTGCCCGTGAGATCGACGAGCACGAGGCCATGGCCCGGCGTGTAGTACAGCGCAGCCTGATCGGAGACGCCGACGATGTCCGCCTCGGCGATTTCCACGGCAGCAGCACCGTCGCCGGCGGCCTCAGCGAGCGCGGGCTGCGGTGCGTAGAAGCCTGAAATGATGCGCGGTTGGCTCTGATCCTCGAGCACGCTCACCGCATAACCCCACTCGACGCCGCCCACCGCATCGACGGCGGCTTGGTACGCCGGATCCTGTTCCACTTGACAGTGCAGCGACGCGCCCGGATCGAACACCAGCTGCTGGGCCGCTAGCGCCGGTAGCGCGAACAGTTCGCTGGCCGCCGGCACGTGCATCGAGCCACGCAGCGAGACGGTGGTGTCGGAGAACCACTGCTCGCGGTTCTGCTTCGGTAGCGCCTTCGGCAGCGCCTTCGGCTGGACCAACTGCACCTTCCCGCCGCCGTCCGGATTGTCCGTGTTCGCAGACGACGACGAGCCGCAGCCCACGAGCGACACGAGCGACGCGAGCGACGAGAAGGCTACCGACAGCACGACACGGCTAGGAACGTTTTGCATGGAGGACAGGCCTTTCTCAGATACGGGACTGTCTCTGTGCAACTCCCGTGCCCTGGCGCTCGCGACGGAAGCAACCTGGGCTGATCTGCATTTTGCCGGCGTTTTTCGAGGGATCACGGGCCGCGGCGGCCCGCATCGGCGCGCCTGGGCCGTGCCGCTCTGTGCCACGCGGGGGGTCGCAAACGGCGAACGCGTCGAGCAGGCTCGCGCTGCCAATCACGCCGCGTTCCAGACGACCAGCTCGACGTCCGGCACGCGGGTCATCCGACCGCGCAGCTCCATGCCGCGCGCGGTGGGTTCGTAGCGAAAGTCCATGCGGGCGTCATGCAGGTGCGTGCGCACTCCGAGCATGCGCACGCTGGCCTGCAGGTTGGTGGTGTAGGCGAGCACCTGATGGCTCAGGTCGAGCGGCTCGTCGGCGAACACGTGGCCGTTCTTGAACGGAAAGATCAAGCCGTCCTTGGTGTACAGCTGAACGCGCACCAGCAGCCGCTCGCTCTCCACGTGCAGCGACGCGAGCTTGCGGCCCCGCGTGTCGAGCCAGTCGAGATCGACGCGGAGGAGCTGGCCCCGCGTGCTCGCGTAGTGGGCGAGCTCCGGGTAGCGCTCCGTCATGCGTTGCGGGTCCATGCGAAGCACGATCGAGAGGTGCTTGGGGCTCGTGCTGGGTGTCGCGGCGTGCGTTGCGTCTTCGACGTGGAGGCTGTCGATGTGACCGAGCGAGCGCACGAGGTAGCTCATCCGTGGAAACGCCTCCCAGAGCGTCGCGATCACCTCCACGTCTTCTGCGTCGAGGGCCGGGTTGGCTGCGAGCACCGCTTGGCGCAGCCCGACCATCGGACGCTCCGCGCACTTTTCGTGATTTTGTTCGTGATTTTGTTCGTGATCTTGGGCGGTGAGCAGGCGTAGCCAGTCACGGTTGGCGGACGTCACCGTCGGCCAGGCAAGCTTGCCGATCACGACGCCGCCGCGCGCTTGGATCAGGTAGTTGTCGTCACCGTCGGCATCTGCCACTGGGCGTGAGCGCAGCACGAGCGAGCTGTCGCCGGCTTGCTCGCGATTGCCGGTGGGTCCTACTTCGAACTGCGCATCGGTGGCTCGGCCGATCACGTAGCGGTCGCGTTGACGCGCGCCGCGCACGGCCAGCTCGCGAAACGCACCGTTCTTCTGCGGCAGCAGCTTGTACATGCCTTCGAGATCGAAGTCCTTCAGCGAGGCCAGAGCGCGCTTCATGAAGTCCGCGGTGCTGGGGTCGAGCTCGGTGTGGTGCAGCGTGACGCTCCAAAGATCCGCGGCCGCGCGCAGAGCCGGGATCGCGCGCGTACGGTCGCCTTCACCGGTGAGCATGAGCGCGGGCTTCCAGCCGCGCTCGGTCACCTCCGTGGCGAGCGAGCGTGCGGCGTGTGCGGCTGACGCAAGCAGCAATGCGCTCGCAGCAAGGATCAGGTAGCGACGCGCGGTGCCGAACACACCCCTATGCTGCCCGGGGCTACTACGCGAACGCAACCGTCGAGAAGCCAAGCCGAGTGGTCACTCGATGCAGGCGAGGTGTCTGGTATGCCGCCGAGCTAACGTTTCGCTGTGCTCGTCTTCGCACCCAAGATGCGGCCCGCCGCGAGCTCGCGAACGAAACGCGCGACGGGCAGCACCTCGATCGCTCCGTCGCGCAGCACGTGCTCGCCCGCGTAGACGCCGAAGGCGCG
>JADGRF010000138.1 GCA_017881055.1 Sandaracinaceae bacterium | reverse complement strand
CAACGGCTCCGGCACCTGCGTGCCCAACAGCAACGAGTGCGCGGCCATGCCATGCAGCGTAAACGCCACTTGCGTCGATCCCTCGAACGCAGTCGGTGACGTACAATGCACCTGCAAGACCGGCTTCAGCGGCAACGGCGTCACGTGCACCGACATTGACGAGTGCGCGAGCAATCCGTGCGGCGCAGGCCGTGGCACCTGCACGCAAGGCGTTCCGGGCACGTACACCTGCGCATGCAACGGCGGCTATCAGGTCGTCAACGGCAGCTGCGTCTGCGATCTCAACGGCCGCTTCGCGATTCAGATCTCCGAGACGGTGTCGTGGACGGGGATTGCGGGCATCGAGGACGCCAGCAACGTGGTCGTGAAATCGTGGGCGATTCGGGATCAGACGTATGACGCCAGCGGCAATCTGCAAGTCGTCACCACCCCGTGCGGAGGAACGACGGCGGACCTGTGCGGGACCATCCTGACCGAAGCCTATGCGCAGTACCTGCCGGTCGCGATCTGGGGAACCTCCAGCATGCCGACTCAGAATGAGACGATGGCGCTGCCCGGTGCGCTGCCCGGCGCCAACTTCATCACGCAACCCGCGGCGACGCTACTCGGCATTGCGCTGACCGATCCGCTTGGCACGTGGCCGAGCTCGCGTGCCCAGGTGTCGGGCGCGACGCCAGTCAACGGCGCAGTTTGGGTCGATCACGACGCTGACGGACCGCCCGCCGTGACGACCTATGCTGTACCGCCCGGCGGTGCGACCAATGGAGTCGCGCCCGATCCGATTCCGTCCTACGCGGCCACATCCAGCGCGTGCCCGCGCGGCAACGCTGGGACCAGACTCTCCTACAATTACTGGCCCGCCGCCGTCTACCCGTTTCCTCGCATCAAGCGTTTCTCCCTTGCGTCACGCACCATCGGCTACTTCGACGGCAAGATCACGAGCTGCGATCTCGTGCAGGGCAGCGTGAAGGGGCCTGCCAGCGGCCAGATTCAGAACGACGGTCGGGTCCAAGGATGCGTGCGAGTATCGGTAGACTCCCAAGGGAATCCGTCGGAGGCTGCGTGCGACGACGCGACAGTCAACTTCTTCGACGGCGCGAATCAGGCCGCGCAACAAGTAAAGTCGGCCAGCTTCATCATAAAGCGCGTGGCCAACAACACCACGTGTCTGGCTGCGCGCACGGCGACGTACCCGTGACGACCGGCGTCGCCGTTCAAGGCATTCTACCGGCTATCACGAGCCAGTCGCCGCTGAGTTCGTCGACCTCGAACAGTGCGCGACCTGGGTGCACCGTGTCGCCGGCGAAGATGGCGCGGCGTTCAGGGTCATAATCCAGGTCGCCGAACGGCGAAAAAAGATACGTTCCTTCCGCAGTAGGATCAGCGGCCAGGGTCTTGCGATCGCCGGTGGACAGGTCCACCGCAACGAATCCGGTGCCGCCGCTTCGGACGATGGCGCGACGCCGCTTCGCGTCGATCACCAGACCGTTCAGCTGGCCGAGCGGCGCTCCCGAACCACGGCTCGTGCTCGAGAGCGGTGTCCGGTTGCCGCCGACGAGGTCGACCCAGACCAGCGTCACCGCGTCCGCAACGATCGCTTTATCGGTTGCCGCATCGTAGCGGACGTCAGCCGGTGTGTTCCAATCGATCCCAGTACCCACGGGGCCTCCCGAGATATTCATGCGCACCGGACAGGTTGTGTCGCCCGTGCTGCACGGGCTCAAGTCGATGGCGAGCAAGGCCTTCAGGCCGGCATCCAGCAAGAGCGCGCGGCCGCGCTTCGTGTCGACTGCCCCCGAGATTGGCTGCGCTAGCACCGGTCCGGAACCGACCGATGGGCTGGCGAGCAGGTTGCGTATCCCGGTATCGACAGCGTCGGAGAAGAGCGTGGGCACATCCGAAGAAAACGGGAGGGGCAGGGATGCTCCATAGAGCGTCCGCGACGCGGGATCCAGGAACACTGCTGTCGTTAGGGTAGGCGTACTGCCTGAGCCTGACCGCGTCGTCAGACCGCCGGTGGCGAGGTCGAGGGTTGCTGCGCCGTCGCCCGTGATAGCATAGGCAATTCCACCAGCAAGATCCTGCAAAGCATAAGACCCAAAAAAGCTTCCCCGCTGCTTGGGGCGGTACACGTCGCTAGCAGCGCGAGCCGTGAGTTCGAGCGACTCGATGCGATCGGAGTACGGGATCAGCATCCGGCGGTGGGCGTCGTCGAGCGCGAACTCGTGGACGTAGACCATGGGCGATGCCTGTACGAGCCTACGGCCGCCGGTCATCAGATCAACCGCGAGGATGCCAGCGTTGGAATCGACTACGAGGGCCGAGTGGGTCGTCTCGTCGCACTCGATGGAAGTCGGATTCGAGAACGCAGGGCCGGTGTACCCAGGGCCCGACATGAGCGTTCGGTCACCCGTGGCAGCGTCGATCGCGTAGACCACGTCATCACCGATGCCCAGGGCCAGGTAACGCTTCCTTTGGTAGTCGTAGGTCGAGTTAGCGAACCCACCGCTCGGCAGCGGACCTGCGCCCCTTCCAGGGCCTGAGAACTCGGTGCGATCGCCGGTGCTCAGATCGACCGCAAGCAAACGTGCACCGCTTGCCACGACCACGCGTCCGTTCGAGGCGTCCACGAAGTGTGTCAATCGGCTGTAGTAATCGATCGCAGGACCAGTTCCGATCGTCGCGGTCGCGGTCGAGGAGACGACAGAACGCTGGCCCGTGGCGATGTCGATCGCCAGCAGCGTCGTGCCGTCGATCACGAGCGCGCTTGCGTTGGTCGTGTCGACGGCGATCGACCGTGGGTCGGACAGCGCCGGCCCCGTGCCAGTGCTGTTGTCGGAGACCACGCTGCGATCTCCACTCGCGAGATCGATGCGTAGTATTCGACGGTTGTCGTTGTCCGCGACAAGCGCGTCATTGGCATCCTCGATCACCACATCCGCTGGAGCCAGGTTCGGGCCCGTTCCGTGGAGCGGGTCGGACAGCACGCGGCTGGTCGGATCGAGCGAGAGGCCGACCCGCACAATCGCTGCTTCCTCAGACAAGAAGAACAATGCGTCGCCTGTAGCAGGGTCGATAGTGAGTTCGAGAGGCGCCTTGCCGTAGTAGCTCGCATCTGAAAGCCGAGCATCTGCGAGCAGCCGCCGAACGCCGTATTCGGCGTCCTTGCTCTTGGTCGACTGCGCGCCCGCCGGGGTTGCGAGCAGGCTGATGATCAGGCCGAGCGCGAGCTGGGGCAACGACTTGGTCATGGGATCCTTCCTGCGATCACCAGCCAGTCGCCGGTGAGCTCGTCGATCTGTAGGAGCGCGCGCCCCGGGTGCAGTGTGTCGTCGGCGAACAGCGTGCGCCGGGCTGGGTCGTAGTCGAGGTCGTAGAACCACGAGCCGAGCGCCTGGCCGATCATGCCCGCCTGCGGATCGGCAGCCAGGTTCTTGCGGTTGCCGGTGGCCAGATCGATCGCGAGCGCAGCCCACCGGGAAATCCGAGCAACCCCAGACACCCCACCACCGCACCGCGTGCTCGCCTGTCATGCCCCCGCCTTCTTCGCGCGCTCATACCACCCGTGGGCCCCGCGTCACGAGGCCCATGGGCGGATGGCGTCAGCGCGTCGGGACAGGCGCGGCTCGACGCTCGGACGCGCCGAGCACGAACTCTGCCACTGCCGCGATGGCTTCCGACTGGGCTCGCTCCGGGTCGTGACCCCCGCGCTTGCGCGGTACCAGCGAGTGATCGCCGTCTTCGATCCAGAGCAGCTCGATTTGGGCTGACAGCGTGTACGCGCCGACTTCGTCGCGCGTGCCGAACGTGTCGCGCGTGCCCTGCACGATCAACGTGGGCGTGCGCAGGTTGGCAAGGTGCGCGGTGCGCAGCTTCTCCGGCTGCTTCGGCGGATGAAACGGATAGCCGAGGCAGACGAGGCCCGCAGCCGAGACGTCGTCCGCGATCATGCTGGCGATCCGGCCGCCCATGGACTTGCCGCCGATCACGAGGCGCGTACCGCTCACCTGTCTGAGCACGTCTTTCCAGGTCTGCAAGAGCACGGGCGCACGGTCCGGGGCGCCGGCGCGACCGCCCGCGCTCTTTGCCTGCATGTACGGAAACTCGAAGCGCACCACGCGGATGCCGCGAGCAGCCAGCTCTTCCGCCATGCGCTGCATGAAGTCCGAGCGCATGCCCGCTCCTGCACCGTGCGCGAACACGAACGTGGCGGCGGCGTCAGCTGGACCGTCGTAGAGTAAGTCCGTGGTCACGGCTGCCTCGCGCCTGCGATCAGGTCGCGGTAGAAGCGCGCGCTGTCTTTGGGTGTGCGTGTGCCAGTCGCGTAGTCGACGTGGATCAAGCCGAAGCGCTTGTCGTAGCCGTGGGCCCACTCGAAGTTGTCGAGCAGGCTCCAGACGAAGTAGCCCTTCACGTTCGCGCCGTCGTGCATGGCGCGCTCGACGCTGGCGATGTAGTCGCGCAAGAGCTTCACGCGGCCTGCGTCGTGCACCGCGCCGCTTTCCACGACGTCGTGAAATGCGCCGCCGTTTTCGGTGATGTACACGGGCGGGTTTCCGTACTCGGTGCGAAAGCGCGTCAGCAGCTCGTGCAGGCCCTGCGGGTAGATCTCCCAGCCCATCGCGGTGTACTCGGCGCCCGGCACGCGGTGGTCTTCCGCGAGCGCAGCGGCGAGGCCTGGACCCGGTTGCGCACGCACGAACATGCGCGTGTAGTGGTTGAGGCCGACGAAGTCGAGCGGCTGGTGAATGCGTGCGAGGTCACCATCTCGAATCGGTACGCCGAGCGGCTCGAGTATTTCCAGCGTGTCAGCTGGATACGTCCCGAGCAGCACGGGGTCCGTGTACCAGCGGTTGAAGAAGCCGTCGAAGCGAAAGGCCGCGGCGCGATCTTCAGGGCTGTCCGTGACGGGATGCATGGGCGGGGTTTGCAGCGCGGTGCCCACCTGAAGGCCGTTCGCACCGGCGCGCAGCGCCTGCACGGCCGCGCCGTGGGCCAGCTGCACGTGATGGCAAACCTTGCCGTACACCGCGAAGTCTTGAAGACCGGGTGCGTGTTCGCCGGTCAGGTTGCCGAGCACCGAGAACACTTGCGGCTCGTTCAGCGGAATGAAGTGCTTCACGCGATCGCCGAGCGCATGCGCGATCACACCGGCGTACTCGCCGAACCAGTCGGCTATCTCGCGCGACGCAAAGCCTCCGCGCTCCTGCAGCGCTTGTGGCAGATCCCAGTGATACAGCGTGAGAAACGGCGTGATGCCTGCTTCGAGTAAGCCGTCGACCAAGCGCTGGTAGAAGTCGAGGCCGCGCGCATTCACCTGGCCCGTGCCGAGCGGCATGACACGTGGCCAGCTGACGCTGAAGCGGTACGCGTTCACGCCCAGCTCGTGCATCGCCGCGATGTCTTGCGCGTAGCGGTGGTAGTGGTCGCAGGCGACGTCACCGTGATCGCCGTGCTTGGTCTTGCCCGGCGTATGGCTGAAGCGATCCCAGATGCTCTCGCCGCGGCCGTCGGCGTGCGCCGCGCCTTCGATCTGATATGCCGCAGTGGCGGCGCCCCACACGAAATCCTTCGGGAAACTCACAGCTACGATCATACCCGCGCGCGGCGCGTGCCAACAACTGTCAACGTGCCGCGTCGGAATGAGCTAAAGTGGAGTGACTTGCTAGCTGGCGAATTCGCAGCCAAGATCGCCGACCCATGGCCGATTACATCTACACGCTGCAGGGCCTCTCGAAGGTCCACCCGCCGGACAAGAAGGTCCTGAGCAACATCTATCTGTCGTTTCTACCGGGCGCCAAGATCGGCGTGCTCGGTGCGAACGGCGCGGGCAAGAGCTCGCTGCTCAAGATCATGGGCGGCGTCGACAAGACGTTTACCGGCGAAGCGTGGGCGAAGCCCGGCGCGACCGTCGAGTACCTGCAGCAGGAGCCGGATCTCGGCCCCGGCAAGACCGTGCTCGAGTGCGTGGAAGAAGCGGTCGCGCCCACGCGCCAGTTGCTCGCGCGCTTCGAGGAGCTGTCGATGAAGCTCGGCGAAGAGCTGTCCGAAGCCGAGATGAACAAGGTCATGGAGGAGCACGGCCGGATCCAAGATCAGATCGAGGCCTGCGACGGCTGGAACCTCGACCATCAGCTGGAGCTGGCGATGGACGCGCTGCGCGTGCCGCCGGCCGACTCCAAGGTCGATCAGCTCTCGGGCGGCGAGCGCCGTCGCGTGGCGCTGTGTCGCATTCTATTGAAGCGTCCTGATCTGTTGCTGCTCGACGAGCCCACCAACCACCTCGACGCCGAGTCGGTGGCGTGGCTCGAGCTGCACCTGGCGCAGTATCCGGGCTGCGTGGTCGCGGTCACGCACGATCGCTACTTCCTCGACAACGTCGCCGAGTGGATCCTGGAGCTGGATCGCGGCGAGGGCTTCCCGTTCAAGGGGAACTACTCGTCGTGGCTCGAGCAAAAAGAAAAGCGACTCTCGCAGGAAGAGAAAGCGGAGTCGTCGCGCCAGCGCAAGCTCAAGCACGAGCTGGAGTGGGTGCGTGCTTCGCCCCGTGCGCGTCAGGCCAAGAGCAAGGCGCGCCTGAGCGCCTACGACACGATGCTCAACGACTCGGCCAAGCAGAAGCGCGACGCCAACGAGATCTTCATTCCGCCGGGCCCGCGCCTCGGTGACTTGGTGGTCGAAGCCGAGGGCGTGCGCAAGGGCTACGGCGACAAGCTGCTGTACGACAACCTGAGCTTCAAGCTGCCGAAGAACGGCATCGTCGGCGTGGTCGGTCCGAACGGCGCAGGTAAGACCACGCTGTTCCGCATGATCACCGGGCAGGAGAAACCGGACTCGGGCGAGCTGCGCGTCGGCGAGACGGTCAAGGTTGCGTACGTCGATCAGAGCCGCGATGCGCTCAACGGCGATCGCCAAGTGTGGCAAGAGATCGCGGATGGCAAAGACACCGTGCTGCTCGGCAAGCAAGAGGTGCCCGCGCGCGGCTACGTGTCGCTGTTCAACTTCAAGGGCAGCGATCAGCAGAAGCTGGTGAAGAACCTGTCGGGCGGCGAGCGCAACCGCGTGCACCTGGCGAAGCTGCTGAAGAGCGGCTGCAATCTCTTGTTGCTCGACGAGCCCACCAACGATCTCGACGTCGAGACGCTGCGCTCACTCGAAGACGCGCTGCTCGAGTTCGCCGGCTGCGCGATCGTGATCAGCCACGATCGCTGGTTCCTCGATCGCGTCGCCACGCACATCCTGGCGTTCGAAGGCGAGAGCAACGTGGTCTGGTTCGAGGGCAGCTACCAGGACTACGAAGCGGACCGCAAAAAGCGCTTGGGCGACGAAGCGGATCGTCCGCATCGCATCAAGTACAGGAAGCTGTGAGCGCGCCTGTTCGTGGTGTGACCGGCAGGTGAGCTCCTTGCCCGCCTTGCAGTCCCTACCGATCGATCCCTCGCTGCCTGCGATCGTCGCAGCCGTGCGCGAGCGCGGCGTGCTCGTGCTGTCGGCGGAGCCGGGCGCGGGCAAGACCACGCGCGTGCCTCGCGCGCTGCTCGATGCGGGCTTCGCGGAGCGCGGCGAGATCCTCGTGCTCGAGCCGCGCCGGATCGCGACGCGTATGGCGGCGCGGCGTGTGGCGAGCGAGCTCGGCGAAGAGGTGGGTCAGCGCATCGGCTACCAAGTGCGCTTCGAGGAAGCGATCTCGGCGCGTACGCGCGTGAAGTTCATCACCGAGGGCTTGCTCACGCGCAAGCTGGTGACCGATCCGGAGCTGCGCAGCGTTTCCTGCGTCGTGCTCGATGAGTTCCACGAGCGTCACATCCACGGTGATGTCGGCCTCGCGTGGCTGCGCCGACTGCGGCTTGGGCCACGCAAGGATCTGTCACTCGTCGTGATGAGCGCCACGCTCGCGGCCGAGCGCTTGGCAGGATTCCTCGATGCGCCGGTGATCAGCGTGCCGGGACGTGTACATCCGGTGACCGTCGAGTACAGTGATCCGCCTTCCGGTACGGCGCAAGAGCCGCCGCTCGAGACGCGCGTGGCCGGTGCGATCCGCCGGCTCGTACGCGAAGGTGTCGACGGAGATGTGCTCGTGTTCTTGCCCGGTGCTGCCGAGATTCGGCGCGCGGAGCAGGCCTGCGCTGCCGTGGCCAAGGATGCGGACTTCGAGCTGGCGCTCTTGCACGGCGACCTGCCCGCGCGCGATCAGGACCGCGCCGTCACGCGCGGCTCGCGTCGCAAGATCATTCTCTCCACCAACGTCGCGGAGACGTCGCTCACGATCGAAGGCGTGCGCGCGGTCGTCGACAGCGGGCTTGCGCGTGTGGCCGGACACTCGCCGTTCTCGGGCTTGCCCACGCTCGTCACGGCGCCAATCTCGCGCGCCTCGGCCACGCAGCGCGCGGGCCGCGCGGGGCGCTTGGGCCCAGGACGCTGCATTCGCCTCTACACCAAGCACGATCACGACACGCGGCCCGAGCACGACAAGCCTGAGATCGCACGCATCGATCTCACAGAGACGCGCTTGTCGCTCGCGGTCAGTGGCGCAGAGCTCAGCGCCGAAGATTGGCTCGATGCGCCGCCCGAGAACGCCTGGCAGGCCGCGCGCGAGCTGCTCGTCGCGCTGATGGCCTTCGATGACGCGGGCAAGCTCACCGCGCTCGGCCGTGAAGTGGCGCGCTATCCGCTGCATCCGCGCCTGGCGCGCCTGATGCTCGAAGCCAATGCGCGTGGCGCCGGCGCGTCGGGCTGTTTGCTTGCTGCCTTGCTCGGCGAGCGCGACGTGCTGCAAGCCGCGCGCGCCCGCTTCGACGGCAATCGCCGCGACCATGAGACCAGCAACTCGGATCTGTTGCTGCGGCTGTCGTTGATCGAGAGCGCGGGTGAGCGCGCCGATGCTTCGCGCTTACGCAGCTACGATCTCGATCCGGGCGCCGTCGCGAGCGTGCTGCGCGTGCGCGATCGCCTGGAGCGCATGCTGGATGCCGTGGACGATCACGGACGCACCGAGGATCAGCGCGACGAAGCGCTGCAGATGGCGACGCTGGCCGGCTTCTGCGATCGCGTGGGCCGGCGGCGCGCGCCGAAGAGCAGCGAGGTCGTGCTGGCGGCGGGTGGCGCGGCCACGCTGGCTCCCGCGAGCGTGGTGCGCGATGCCGAGTACATGGTGATCGTCGATGCCTCCGAGCGGCGTGGCACCTCGCGTGCCGTGATGGCGCACTTGGCCAGCGCAATCGAGCCGGAGTGGCTGCTCGAGCTGTTCCCCGAGCGCATCGCGGAGCGCACCGAGCTCGAATGGAACCCGAAGACCGAGCGCGTCGAAGGCATGCTGACGCTGTCGTACGCGGGCCTCGCGCTCGATCGCGTACGCCGCGACGAGCTCGAGCCCGTGGCGACGGCGCGGGTGCTGCGTGATGCCGCGCTTGCTCACGGGATCGAGCACTTCATCGATCGCGACGCGCTCGCCGCGCTGCGGGAGCGCCTGACGTTCGCAGCCTCGATCGATCCCACGCTGGCGCTGCTGCCAGAAGACGCCGCTGAGCGTGCGCTCGCCGCTGCCTGCGAAGGTCGTCGTAGCTTCGAAGGGCTGCGCGAGGTCTCGCTGCTCGACTTCGTATACGCGGAGCTTCCGCCGGGTGCACGTGCACGCATCGCCGCGCTCACGCCCGACCACGTCATGTTGCCGCAAGGTCGCAAGCTGGAAGTGCATTACGAACGCGGCAAGCCGCCGTGGGTGGAGTCACGCCTGCAAGATTTCTTCGGCTTGAAAGACGGCCCACGCATCGGTGGTAAGCCCGTGGTGTTGCACCTGCTCGCGCCGAACAAACGCGCCGTGCAGGTCACCACCGATCTTGCGGGCTTCTGGACCAAGCACTATCCCGAGGTGCGTCGTGAGCTGTCGCGCCGCTATCCGCGGCACTCGTGGCCCGATGATCCACGCAACGCCGAGCCATTGCCGCCAACGCCTCGTCGCAGGCACTGAACGGCCACGGATCGGCTGCGGAGCGACACTGAAGAGAAGCTGAGCCGAATTGCTGACGCTGCAAAAGCTGGCTGTTCTACGTCGAGGCTCCCGTGCGCGGCTGTGCCGTCGTGTCGGTGCGGCTCCCTCAAAAAATGAGGTGCGTGCGCTCTCGTAGGGGACGATCGCGAGCTCCCGGAGTATGCTGACCTCGGTTTGCGCGAACCGAGACCCATGAGAGCCGTACCTTCGCCCGATCGCGACCGCACGTTGTCCACGCGAGGCAGCCTGCGCACTTCGCCGCTCGCGCACCTCTTGGTCGCGCTGCTCGATCACGAGCAGACCGGCACGCTGCGCTTGCTCGAGCCCACGGGCACGATCCACGCGCTCGTGCAATTCGAAGAGGGGTTGCCTGTCGCGGTGCGCACGCGCAGCTTCGGCGGCTCGCTCGCGCAGAGCTTGATCCCGCTGTGCGCGTGCGCCGAGGGCGACTACGTGTTCGTCGCGGGCGTCGATGAAGTCGGCGTCGGCGAGGGCGCCGTGGTGGGCCGCGTCGATCCGGTCGCGCTGATCAATGCGGCCATGCGCGGCCCGTTGCGCGAAGACATCGTGGAGCAGACGCTCGCCATGCTCTCGGATCGTCTGCTGCGCTTGCATCCGCGCGTCAAGCTCGCGCGCTACAAGTTCACGGACGTCGAGCGCCAGATCGTGAGCGCGTTGGAAGAGGGCCCGGCCACGCTCGACCAGCTGATCGCGCAGTCCGGCGCCAATCCGGGCGTCGTGCGGCGGCTCATGTACGTGCTGCAGATCACGCGCGGCATCTCGCCTGTGCCCGGGCCGCGCGCAGCATCGGGCACGATCGAGCGCGTGGTTCCTCCGGCTTCACTGCCGCCGTCAGCTGCCAGCGCGTCGAGTGTGCCCCCACCGCTGCCGCCTTCCGCGTTGCGCTTCCAGAAGACCGTGCTGGAGGTGGTTCCGCCACGCGCCGCCGGCAACGAGTCAGCCGACGCGGCCGGTCGCTATCACGTGGTCTATAACGAAGGCGGACCCACCGACGTCGTGGTGCAGCGCCCGCTCTCGCCGTGGTCACAGGCGAGCCAGGAGCGCCAGCTCGAAGCCGAGCAGCACTATCGCGAGGCACAGCAGCTGCTGCGTCGCAGCGACTATCCCGCAGCCATGCACAGCGCCCACCGCGCCATGCGCGCCTACGGAACCGCGACCAACGAAGCGCTCTACGCCTGGCTCTTGTATTTGACGGGCGACGTGGACAACGTGAACCCGCGTGCGCTGCGTCATTTGCAACGCGCGCTGCAGCGCGAGCCGGACTGCGTCGACGCCCACTTTTACATGGGCGTGCTCTGCAAGAAGATGGGCAGCGAGGACGAAGCGTTCGCGCATTTCAGGCGCGTGCTGCGCATCAAGCCGGGCCACCAAGAGGCCGCGCGCGAAGTGCGGCTGCGGGAGATGCGGCGCAAGTCCCAGTCGACTTCCGGGTTTCTCTCGAAGCTGTTTGGTCGCAGCGAGCGCTGACTTCGCGCCGGCCGCGCGGCAGGTCGGCTCACTCCGCGCTCGGGCGCTCACCGGTCTGCGTCGCACGCGCGTGGCGTCCCGGAAGGCGCGTCACGGCCAGCAGAATCTCGCGCAGGAAGAACACCAGCGCCGTGATGAACGCGGCCATCGCTGCGATGAACAGGCCGGCGATCAAGCGGGCGGGATCCATGTGCAGGATCGAGCCCACGAACGCGACCGCGATCAGCACGCACACCAGCAGCGCGGCTATGGTGGCACAGGTGATCGCCACGTTCACCGTGTGACGGCGACGCCCAAGGACCTCGATCTCGTCCAGCATTTCGTCGCGGCGGTCTTTGGCGGCTTGGGGCAAGCGGTCGCCCAGGACGCGCGAGCGATCCACGATCCGGCCGAGCCGCGTGGAAAATACGCTGAGCATGGTGCCAAGCGCGGTCAGCAGAAACACCGGGGCTACCGCGAGCTGAATGGTGTGGGTGATGTCCGTGACGTGGTCTACGGCCGGCATGCGTGCGCTTTTATCACGGATTTCGCCTGTCCCGTGGGTTAGAGACACGGCTCGGCACAGCGACTATGCTGCGCGCCCGTGACAGACCAAAGCAGTAATTTCGCCGAGCGCGCGAGCGTCGCAATCGAGCTTTTGGAGGCGATCCGCGAGGACCGTACGAAGCTCCTGGAGATTGATCCGGAACAGCGCTTGCGCCTGATGCGCGTGGCAGGCGAGGTGGCTCGTCCCGACCCGTGGGCCAAGCGACAGCTGGCGGACGCCGCTCAGCGCAAGCGCAAGGCCGAGCGGCGTGCCGCGGACGAGGCCGCGCTCGCGCAGACCGGGATCCGCGAGAAGCGTCGCGACGCGGTGTTCGTGACGCCATCGCCGCGCCTGCCACCGGTGCTGGCCGGCAAGCCGATCGACGAGACGCTGGCGGCGCGCGCTGCCAGCGCCGCGCTGCTCTCAGCGCCTGGTAACGAACAGCCTACGGCTCCCCGCACGGTTGACGAACATGCGGGGCAGCCTACGGCTCCCCGCACGGTTGACGAACATGCGGGGCAGCCTACGGCTCCCCGCACGGTCATAGAAGAACGCTCCTGCTACGTGTGCAAGCGTCGCTTTCACGAGCTGCACTTCTTCTACGACTCGATGTGCGCTGCGTGCGCGGATCGAAACTGGCAGAAGCGCCATCAGACCGCGGATCTCACCGGGCGCACGGCGCTGGTCACGGGCTCGCGCGTGAAGATCGGCTACCAGGCGGCCATCATGCTCTTGCGCGCCGGCGCACGCGTGATCGTGTGCACGCGGTTTCCACGTGACGCCGCGCTGCGCTATGCGCGCGAGACGGACTTCGCAGCGTGGCGCGACCGTGTGGAGATCCACGGGCTCGATCTGCGACACACCCCGAGCGTCGAAGCGTTTGCGCGCCACATGTGCGAGACGCAGGACCGGCTCGACTTCATCTTGAACAACGCCTGCCAGACCGTGCGGCGGCCGCCGGGTTTCTACGGGCACTTGATGTCCGCCGAGCACGGCGAGCTGCACGCGCTGCCACCCGAAGCGCAGAGCCTGCTCGTCTCCTACGAAGCGATGCGCAAGCCGAGCTCGCCCGCGCAGCTTGGGCAGGGCGGCGCGTCGCGAGCGCTCTCGGCCGTGGCGCGTGCGGTGGGCTTGCAAGATCCCGCGGCGCTCTCGCAGCTCACCTTGCTCGAGGAAGATCTCGAGCGCAGCACGCACATCTTCCCCGAGGGCGCGCTCGACGCTGATCTGCAGCAGGTCGACCTGCGTGCGCGCAACAGCTGGCGCTTGCCGATGGCGGATGTGCATGCAGTCGAGCTGCTCGAGGTTCAGCTCGTGAACGCGGTCGCACCGTTCATTCTCAACGCGCGCCTGAAGCCCTTGATGCTGAAGCAGCCGTCGCGCGATAAGCACATCGTCAACGTGTCCGCGATGGAAGGTCAGTTCTATCGCAGCTTCAAGACCGACAAGCATCCGCACACGAACATGGCCAAGGCTGCGCTCAACATGATGACGCGCACGTCGGCCTCGGACTACGTGCGCGATGGCATCCACATGAACAGCGTGGATACGGGCTGGGTCACCGACGAGGATCCGGCCGAGATCGCGGCGCGCAAGACCGCGCAGCACGGCTTTCATCCGCCGCTCGACATCGTCGACGGCGCCGCCCGTATCGTCGATCCGATCTTCTCCGGCTTCAACACGGGCACGCACGTCTGGGGCCAGTTCCTGAAGGACTACGGCCCGACCGACTGGTAGGCCGCATTTCTCTTCACGGAAGTCGGCACGCACGGCCACCCAGGGAGGACGCGCGCTTCATCTGACACGCGGTAACCCGGAGAACCGTCATGCGCTTGCCTTTCTGCTCGTTCACGTTGTTGTTGGCGTCGCCCCTTTTGCTGCTTGCCTGCAAGTCGGATAGCGCAAAGACCGCTCATGACGCGGGCCCAGGCATCGTGGACTCCGGTACGCACGACGCCGCCACGGCCATGCACGATTCGGGTCAGCCGAACGAAAAGGACGCTGCGGTCGTGTGGACTCACAAGGGCTAGTCCAGCGACGTTGCCAGCTTGTTTCGTGGTCGCGAGCGCGTCGTAAAACCAACATCTGGTCTCACATGCGCGGGATACTGAACTTAATTACGCGCTGCTTGCACGCCGGAAAAGAATCGGAAACGAGAAGCCAGCTACTCGGATCTCACACCTTGGTTGGGTGTCTTCTGGCGTCCTCGGGCATTGGTGCCCGAGGGCGCCGATGTTTTCTTCCACACGTCGCGCCGCGCCCCGCCTCCCGCTACCCGCCGCCCGCTGCTTGCCACGCGCCCCGTTCAACACACCATGTCGGAAGCTCGACCAGCGGTCTCCGAGCCGGGCTTCGTGGCTGACACTTCGCACGGGTCGCATACGCTCCACGCGCACACGCCCAGCACGAAGGCGATCGTCGCGCTCTCGGTCGGCGCGCTCGGCGTGGTCTACGGGGACATCGGCACCTCGCCGCTTGTACGCGATCCGGGAGTGCTTCGCGGACCACGACCCGCTCGCGGTGCTTGGCATCGTCTCGCTGATCTTCTGGTCGCTCACGCTGGTCGTGGTCGCGAAGTACCTGACGTTCGTGGTGCGTGCCGACAACCACGGCGAGGGCGGCATCCTCGCGCTGCTCGCGCTGGCCGAGCCCCAGGGGCATACGCCACGTTTGAAGAAGACGTTGCTGCTGATCGGCCTGATTGGTTCGGCGCTGCTCTTCGCCGACGGTGTGATCACCCCGGCGATCTCGGTGCTGAGCGCGATCGAAGGCCTCGAGGTCGTGACGCCGGCCGCGCACAACCTGGTCGTCCCGATCTCGGTCGGCATTCTGATTGGCCGCTTCGCGGTACAACGCGGCGGCACCGGCGCGCTCGGTGCGTTCTTCGGTCCGGCCGTGCTGCTCTGGTTTCTGAGCATCGCCGCGGGCGTGACCGGTGGCGAGGCGCTGTACGCCGACCTGGCCACTTCGGCCGCGCGCCCATTCGCTGGGCTTGGTACTGCGTCGTGTTTCCGAGCCTGCTCGTCTGCTACTTCGGTCAAGGCGCGTACCTGATCGCGAGTCATCCGACCGCCATCGGCAACCCGTTCTACGAGATGGCGCCGCTCAACCTGCGCCTGCCGCTCGTGATCATCGCAACCGTGGCCACCGTGGTCGCCTCGCAGGCGTTGATCACCGGCGTGTTCGCCATGGTGCATCAGGCCTCGCAGCTCGGGTACTTGCCGCGCGTCACGATCGTGCACATGTCCAAGCAGATCGAGGGCCGCATCTACATTCCGCAGGCCAACAGCGCGCTCATGGTGCTGTGCATCGCGCTGCTCTTCAGCTGGCAGCGCGGAGTGGAGATGGTCAGCGAGCGCCTCCGTGATCTGCAGGTGCCGCTCGCTCGCTTCATCGAGCGCATCAACGCAGGCATCACGCGCGTCCCGGGCACGGCGGTGTTTCTCACGCGCGAAGCCAACGGTGCGCCGCCCTTGCTCGTGCACTACGTCGATCATTGCCTCGCGCTGCAGGAGCACATCGTGCTCCTGACCGTGAACATCGAGCATGTTCCCCGCGTGCCGGAGCGCGAGCGCTTCACGAGCAGCGAGCTAGGCTGCGGCTTCCACGGCGGTGGCGCAAGCGTATCTTCGAGATGCTCAACCGCAACGCGCGGCCGTAACTCGATGCACTACGGCTTGCCGAGCTCGCGCGTGATGGAGATCGGTGGACACATCGAGATTTGACTCCGGTTTCTCGCGACGCTCTCGCGTCACGTTCTCGCGTCACGCGTCACGCCTCTTCCGGCACCGGACTCCAGTCGAGTTTCCCGCTCAGGCCCGAACAAGTGACCGATCGTTGCTGCGCTGCAGGAGCTTGGTCCTCCAGCGATAGGCCCCGACGGCGACCGCCACGCATACCTGCGTCGCTGCAAAGAACACTGCAGTCAGCTGGAATGAATGACTCCACATCAGTACTGCGCACGTGACGAGCGAGATTGCCGTTTGAACATCTCCGGCTGTCTTACTGTGCTGTTCCCGCATGGCTTTCACCCTCTCTGCGTGTCGAGCCACGTGGTCAGGGTGCTCGACTTCCCTCCGTCCTATATGTCTCAGAGAAGGTTACCGATGTGTTTCTTGGCCGTATAATCGAGACAAATCTTCCTCCGGACGCCGAAATGCAGCATCTGACTGGGAAGCAGGCGGCATGGGCCGGTGTTAGGCGGCCCGCGCCAGGATCTGGGCGAGCTCACGGGGCGTGCTCGCCACGTGATCGGGCGTGTCTCCGGGGCCATCCGAGTAGCCCCAGGCGCACCAGACGGTGGTCGCTCCGAACGCACGGCCCAGCTTGATGTCGCCCGCCGTGTCGCCAATCATGAAGCTCGGGCGGTGCGCGGGATCGAGCCCGCAGCGCTCGGCGGCGCTGCGCAGCATGATCGGGTTCGGCTTGCAGTCGGCGCACGAGTCGCCACCCACCACGGTTGCGAACAGGGCGCCCACGCCCAGCTCGGCCAACAGCGCGCGCGAGATCTGCTCGGGCTTGTTGGTGATGCAGGCGAGGGTGCCCAGCTCGGCCAGAGCGTGCAGCGCGTCCGCCACACCCTCGTACAGCCGCGTGTGCACGGCGACGTTGGCTAGGTACTCGGCATCGTAGGCGCGCTGCACGATGCGGTAGCGATCCGCGCCTGTGTCAGCTGAAACGGCTAGAAAGTCGTCGAAGCACTGGCGATACAGCTGATCCATGCCCGCGTTGACCCAGGGCCGCAGCGCCGCGTCTTCCCGCACCGGGAGCGCAAGCTGCGCACGCACGCGCCGCGCGGCCGCCACCATGTCGTCGCGGCTGTCTTCGAGCGTTCCGTCGAGATCTAGACCGATCAGCTTCATCGCATCACGGCTTCAGGCGTGGGCTTTGCGCGCCAGGTCTTCCACGCTGCCGCTACCGTCGGCGTGCTCGGTCACCTTGCGCTCACCGCTCAGTGAGCCCTTGTAGGCCGAGAACGTCCGGCCGTTGTGCGCGATCACTTCGTGCGCGACGCGGCCCGGGATCAACAGAATGTCCCCGGCTTCGATCGTCACCGGATACTCGTCGAAGTGGAACGTGATCACGCCGTCGACCGCGCCGCGGATCTCGGGCTCGTCGTGCGCGTGGCGCGAGCGCTCGAACCAAGCCGGCACCGTCTGCAGGTCGTACACCTTGTACCCGTAGCTGCGCATGGCCTCGGCCACGCTCTCGGCGCTGGGCGGCTCTTTGTGCGGCCATTTGATCAGCTTCACGCCGTTCGGATACGTGGCGGTGCGTGCGTCCATGCGGGCCTCCGGGTGCGCAGGATGCGTCTGCTTCTGCGCGGAATCAAGTCGACGCGCTGGCATCTCCGGGCCGGGTGGTTAATCCTCCAAACATGATGCCCGCCGGTTGCCACGCGTACAGGTTCCTATCCCTTCTGATGCTGGCGCCGGCCGTGCTGCCCGGCTGCACCAAGAGCACGCCGGGAACCTCGGGGCTGACCGACGGTGGCGCGAGCGGGCACGACGCCGCTACGGCCATGGACGCCGGCGGCTGCACGTACGCGGGCAAGCACTACGCCGTGGGGGCGTCGTTCCGCGACACGGACGGTTGCAACGGCTGCACCTGCCAAGCGAACGGCCTGGCCGCCTGTACCCTGATCTACTGCATTCCAAAGGACGGAGGCCCGCGCGACGGCGCCGCGCTCGACGGCGGCAGCGCGCCCGACGCCAGCAGCTGCAACCCAACGCCGGTCGGTCGGCTGTGCGTACGCGGAGCAATCGGGAGTGGTGGCGGTGAGCCGGTCGCCGTCGGCGACAAGCTGAAGCTTCAGGTTACGCCCAAGGGCTGCTTTTCGAGCAGCTGCACACACGCCGACGTCGCCGAGTGCTCGATCGCTTCCAGCGCGAGCTCGTACGCGGTGGACGCGTCGTTCTGTCTCGCGAACACCGGTGGCGCCATGACGGCCTGCACGGCCGACTGCGGCGGAGGCGGCTTCGCAACGTGCGAGTCGCTCTCCAGTCTTTCTGCCGGCAACAAGACCATCACGCTCGGCGGCCTCTCGGTCAGCTTCACCGTGCCGAGCACGCTGCCGCTCGGCGGCGCATGCAACGGCTCGCCGTTCTGAACGAGCGTGTCATGCGCCGGCCTTCTCGGCGCGGCGCACCATGTAGTGTTGCGCCGGCGCCGTCACGAACCCGAAGCGTTCGTAAAGCCCATGCGCCTCCGCGGTGCCGAGCAGCCAGCGCTCGATGCCGGCGAGCGCCGGGTGCTCCAGCACGCACTGCACGAGCCACGTCCCAAGCCCACGACCCCGCTCGCCCTCTGCAACGAAGACGTCGCCCAGGTACGCGAAGCGGCCGAAGTCCGTCACGACCCGTGCGAACCCGATCTGCTCCGCGCCGCGGTAGAGGCCGAAGCCGAGCGACTGTTGCATCGAGCGCGCCTGCAGCTGCGCGTCGACCCCGCGCGCCCAGTACGATTCTTCGGCCAGGAACCGGTGCACGAACGCGAAGTCCACGCGGCCAGGGTCGCAGCTGACGCACACCTCGGGCTCCCGCTCGTGCACGCGCTCGTACGGTGCGAGCCGAAACGGCGAGAGCAGCGCCGCCCGCGCGCCGACTGCGGGGGATGGCGCTCGACTCGGCACGAGCCTGGGATCGGCCTCGGGCGCGAGCGCTTGCAGTCGTACCGCCAACACGCCGGCCCAGCAGTCGCGCTCCAGATCCGGCTCGCGATCGAGCGGCGGCCCGCTGCGCAGCTTGGCCGAGCCTTCGACGATCGGCCACTTCACCACCAGGGTGGTGCGCAGCTCGTCCTCGTTCGGCGCACGTGCCTCGAGGCTGCGTCCCTGGGCCATGTGATCGACGAGCGCGCACAGGGCGGCGTGCTTCTCCTCCAGGTCGGTCACCTCCGAGGCTGCGCCGTACAGCACCGCCGAGCGGAAGTTCATCGAGTGGCTGAAGGCACTGCGGGCGAACACGAGGCCATCGAGTAAGGTCACCGTCAAGCACGCGGGCGCGCCGCTCGTCAGCGCGCCGAGCACGCGATTGGCGCGCGCGCCGTGCAGGTACACGTGGTCGCCGACCCGCACATGCGCCGTCGGCAGCACGCGCGGTGCGCCGTCTACGTTCACGGCGACGTGGCAGAGTAGCGCCTCGTCCAAGATGGCGTCGATCAGCGCGCGCTCGTGGCTGCCGCGCTCGGGGTGACGCTTGAGCGTGGTGCGTGGGGTGACGGCTAGAGAAGCAGGCTGAAGAGCAGCGTCGGTCATGATCCGAGCATGCTTGCGAGCTGGTCTGTAAAGAAGTACCAGTTTAGACAAGATGACTAGACCAGTTGGCGCTTGGCGCCTGCAGCTGCGCGCCGGCGATGCTGTCGAGCTGCCCGAGTTCCTACGCATCGCGCGGGCCATCGCCGAGGACGCGCGCAGCGGTCGCTTGGCGCCCGGCGCGCGCCTGCCCGGCAGTCGCGAGCTGGCCGACACGCTTGGCGTGCATCGCAACACGGTGCTCGCTGCGTATCGCGAGCTGTCGGTCGAGGGCTTCCTCGAGACAGCTCGCGGGCGCGGCACGTTCATCGCGTCTGCGCTGCCCGAGGTGAAAGCCAAGCGCTGGCTGCCCGCCAGCTCGCAGCGCCCGACGCGCGCGCGCCTCGCGGCTCGCCCCGGCTTCGATTTCCCGAGCACGCCCGCAGCGATTCCCTTCTCGCCGTTGCCGCCGCGCACGCTCGCGCTCTACGGCGGTCTTCCCGATACGCGCCTTCTGCCGCACGACGCGCTGGCGCGTGCGTACCGACGCGCGCTGCGTGGTCGCGTCGATCTGCTCGGCTACGGCGATCCGCAGGGCGAGCTGCGCCTGCGCGAAGCGCTCGCCCAGATGCTCCGCGTCACGCGCGGCCTCTCCGTGCGCGCGGACGACCTGCTGATCACACGCGGCAGTCAGATGGCGCTCGCGCTGCTTGGTCGCGTGCTGATCCGCCCCGGCGATCGCGTGGCCGTCGAGGCGTACGGCTACCAGCCCGCCTGGCGCGCGCTCAGTGAGCAGCAGGGTGTGCAGCGCGTTCCCATCGCAGTGGACGCCGAGGGCCTCGTCGTGTCCGAGCTCGCAGCCGCTCACGCCGAGCGCCCCGTGCGCGCCGTGTACGTCACGCCGCATCATCAGTATCCGACGACGGTCACGATGTCAGCTGCACGCCGTATGGAGCTGCTCGCGCTCGCGCGCCGTGAGCGCTTCGCCGTGATCGAAGACGACTACGATCACGAGTTCCATTACGACGGTCGCCCCGTCCTGCCGCTCGCCAGCGCCGACGACGGCGGCAACGTGGCCTACGTGGGCACGCTCTCGAAGAGCGTCGCGCCCGGCTTGCGCGTCGGCTACTTGGTCGCACCCGAGCCGGTGCGCAAAGCCGCGCTTGCGGCGCGGTTCGATCTGGATCGCCAAGGGGACCGCGTGTCCGAGCACGCGCTCGCCGAGCTGATCGAAGACGGTGAGCTGCAGCGTCACCTGTGGCGCACCCGGCGCGTCTACCACGCTCGCCGCGATCACTTCGTGCGTGCGCTACGTGAGCAGCTCGGCCACCAGCTCACGTTCGAAACGCCGCAGGGTGGCATGGCGCTTTGGGTGCGCGCGGCGCGCTCGCTACCGATCGGCGCATGGCACGCGGAAGCTGCGAGGCGCGGTGTGCTCTTCCAGCCCGGTCAGCTGTTTCGCTACGACGGCCGCGAAACGCAATACGCTCGGCTCGGCTACGCGGCCCTCGACGAGGGCGAGCAGAGCACGGCGATTGCGCGCCTGGGCGAAGCTGCGGCAGCGCTGGCGGGGCGGTAAGGCACGCGGTTGCTCGGATTGCCAATGAAGTAGAGGAGTCTTACGGGAAGAGGCGCTCGATGTCCGAACGAGTGCTGGAACACAGCCATCAGATCCAACGCGCCATCACACCATCAGCGGCACGAGTGGTCCCTGATAGTTTGCGTTGGTCTTCATGTCGCGGTCGCCGAAGAAGTTGACGTCGTTGAGGCCCATCGCGAGGCAGATGCTGGTCAGCAGGCGATTGTGCGGGACGCGGGTGTCGCTCTGGATGTTGCGCAGACGCAGGTAGCGACCGAGCTTGAGCACCTTGCCGCCGCCGCCCGCGATCACGCACGGATGCCGCGTCTCCTGATTGTCGTGCCCGTCGTAGCCGAACTCGTTGTGCCAAAAGACGATCGTGTTCTGCAGGATGGTGCCGCCTTGGGGGTCGAGCGGATCGGGGGTCTTGTCGAGTTCGTCGAGCACGGCGGCGAAGTGCGAGGCGCTCCAGCGCAGGCCGGCGCAGTAGCCCTTGCGCAGGTCGATCCGCTTCTGGCCGGTGGCGGGCCAGTAGTCGTGCACGAGATTCTCGTGAAAACGAAAAGTCTGGCCGTAGAGCCCGAGAATCGCTGGCGTGCGCACGTCGGGCAGGTCGGTGAAGTAGTTGGGGTAGTCGTTGAGGATCTGCAGCGTGGCGATGCGTGAACGGCCACAGGCGAACGTCTGGGCGATCACTTTCGCGTGAGCCCGTGCGACTTCCTCGACGCCGGCCACGGTACCGACGTTGCCGTCGCGGGTCGGTACGTCGGCCCCGCTGGTCATGCACATGCCCGCGGGGCCGTTGCCCGTGCCAGCTGACGCGAGCAGGCGTTGCATGCCGTCGAGGTGGCGATCGATCTTGTCGCGCTCGCCCCCCATCAGGCGGTTGCGAAGCGTCTGGAGCGCTGCGTTGTCGTAGCCGGCGATCAACTTTTCGCCCGCGCTGTAGTCGACGGCCAGCATGCCGGCGGTGGGCGGCCTGAAGTCGGCGGGGAACGCCTGGCTGAACAGCCTGCGCGGGTCGGTCACGGGGTCGCGCGGGTTGCCGGCCTCGTCGTAGCTCATGCACTTCCATGTACCGGAGCCCTCGACCGCCGCTGTCAGCAGCGACGGGGAGGGCAGGCGCGCGTGCAGGTAGAAGTCGAGCGACGGGTGGTTGTCGTAGCCGCCGTTGCGATCGGCTGGCGGTTCGGCGCCCGTGAGCAGCGTGCCTTGCTCGTTGTGCCCGTGGTAGTTGCGGCGATCGGCGCGCGTCATCTCTTTCGAGATCTGTGTGTCGAGCCCGTCGAGCACGGTGATCTTGTCGCGCCACGGCGTCATCGGGCCCAGCACGGAATCGGGATATTCGAAGGTGAGCTCGCCGAGCGCTTGATCGGTCGACGCAGGGTCGGCGCCGCTACTTTGCTTCGGGATCCAGAAGTCGCGATCGGCGCCGTGCGGCGTGCGCACCGCCAGAAAGCGCATCGGCGCCTGTGCGCTGGGGGCGGTCTGGGCGCGCACGTTGCCGAGAAAGCGCGGCATGAGCGTGGCCCCAAGCGCGGCGCCGGTCAGCAGGTGGAACTGTCGTCGCGATAACGTCATGGGCTCTTCCCTTGCGGACGCTCGATGAAGCCGGGATGGCGCACGATCGACACGAGCATCTCCTCGAGCGAGGTGTTGGTCGCCAGCAAGCGGTCGTGGACCTGCTGCGTCCACGCGACTTTGTCAGTCGCGCCGAGGTCGATGCCGAGCATGAAGTGCATGAAGCGCTGCACGAAGCAGCGCTGGAACATGTCGTCGTCGACCAGCGCGCTGGCCAGGGCGTGCCCGTTCGCGAAGCTGCCGACACCGGTCACGTCGCCTTTCGTGTCGATGCTGCGGCCATCGGGATACGTGGTCTGCCAGCGGGCGTCACTGGTGAAGTTCTCGAAGACGATGCCGATCGGGTCCGCGAGGCTGTGGCATGTCATGCAGGGCTGCGTTTGACCGCGCGCATTCACGGTGTCCCGGACCGTGGGGTTCGCGCCGACCAGCTTGGTTTGCGCGGCTTGCACGTCGAGGCCGGCGGGCGGCGTCAGCGCGTTGTGACACATGGCTTGCTTGAAGATGCTCATGCCGCGGCGCACGACGTTGTCTTTGCCGCGCTTGCCGTGGCTGACCAGCCACGCGCCCTGCGTCAAGAGGCCGCCGCGCTGCGCCGGATCGAGCTCCACGCGCGACAGGCCCGTGCCCGGATGCGACACGCCGTAGAAGCTTGCGAGCTCCGGCTCCATGTAACTGTACGAAGCCGAGAGCACGTCGCGCAGCGAGCCGTGCTGCGTGACCACGACCTCCTTCACGAACGCGCGGTACTCGTTCTCCATCTGCGTGACGAGCTTCGGGTCCAGACCGACCTCGTTGCCCTGGCTGGACAGCGTCGCCATCTGCAGCCACTCCCAGAAGAAGCGCTGCCAGACTTCCTCCGAGGCTGCCATCAGGCGACGTGCCTGCGCTTCGCGCACGTCGGGTTTTGTCAGGTCCGCGGTCTTGGCGGCCGCGAGCAGCTCGGCGTCCGGGCCCTTGTCGGTGATCGAGAACGCGAGCAGGTTCGCGATCTCGTCCGGCGTCAGCTGGGGCGATCTTCCGTCGGCCAGCTCGCTGCGGTACAAGAACGTCGGCGACAGGAGCACTGCGCGTATGACACCGGAAAACGCGTAGTCGTACGGATACGAGGCGCGCAGGTCGTCGAACAACTTGCGCAGCGCACTGATCTCGGTGCTGTCGACCTTGCGACGAAATGCGCTCGCCGGAAACCACGCGAGAAAGCTGTCGACGCAGCTGCTCTGCCCGTAGTCACTGCAGTGCGTGGCCTGCGCGGCGTTGGCGTTGACCCAGGTCGCGATCGAGCGCGCGCCATCGGCGAAGAAGCTCGCGTTGCCGAGATCGACCACCGCGTTGGCCGCGATGTTGGTCAGCCCGGCTTCGCCTGCCGAATCAGGAATGCTGATCGCCGGGACGCCGGCGCCGAACAGACGCTGCGTCTCGCTGTTGAACTGCGCGGGTGACAGCCGCCAGATGCGCTGGGGGATCGGCGCATCGGACAGGCCGTTGGCACTCGTGCCCGGACCGCCGCCGGTGCCGGATGTGCCATTTCGGCCCCCGGAGACATCGTCGATCGTTCCGTGGCAAGCGCCCAGAGCGATGTAGGCCGCAGCCCACAGCACCCGGGTCGCGCCGCGCATCCGCCTCCGTATTCCCATGCGTCCCTTGGAGCGCTCGCGTCGAGGCTCCAAGGAATAGTGGCACGGCCGACGGAATGCGGGTCAACATTCCTTTTTCTCGGGCGGCGCCGCGTTCTTCGAACTTTCGACCGCCCGAGATACCAACGCTCCACCTGTCGGCATGGCTCAGTAGCTGGCGAGATCCGTGTGCGTTGCCATGCTGGACCACGGAAGCGGCTGCATCAAGGACATGCAGGCCGCGGGATCGAGGCACGCGTGGAATTCGCCGGGATCGGACACGGGTTTCATTACTGCCGGATATCCGCACGAGCCCAAGCCCGCCGGCCCGCCGCTGTTCTGCGGCCACAGCGCCTTCGACGATGTTGATGATGCGCAGCGCTCGATACTTGGGCGCCGCCATCACGGCTACGAGGGCGTCGATGTACTCGTGCTCCTAGCCGGTGGCACCCGCGAACGGATTGTCGACGCGTACGCTGCTGCGGGGGCGACAGGTCGCGCACACGAATCGGGTCAAAGTTGCGGTCAGTCAGTCAGTCAGTGACTCACAGCGCAACGAGCACGCCGCCCAAGAGATCCACATACGTCCCATTCACTAGTCGAATCGCGAGCTCGGTGAACAGCCGCACGCGGTCGCCCAGCTCGAAGGAACAGCCACCGATCAGGTTTACCTTCAGCTGCACGCCGTATTGCGCCGAAAGCGCGAGCCCCGGCGCGAGATAGGGCGCGATGCTCGGGTTGTCGAGCCGCAGCGTAAAGGGAAAGTCGACCCCGACCAGGTTCACGTCGCGCGTGTCGGCAATGAAGACATGGGCGAAGCTGGGCCAGACCGCCAGCTGCACGCGCGGAGAAACCTCTGTCACGGGCACCACGAGGTCGGCGCCGAGGTGAAGGTTTCCCGCGTCCAGGTTGATGCCCGTATGCCCCCCAACGGCAACGTGCTCGTCAGCCCGGACAGGCGAAGCGGACAACAACAAACACGCGCCGCAAAGCGCGCACTCCAACCAACGAGATGCATGGAACATGGGTGGTCGGTCGGTGGGGGGCTGCCAGCATTTCGGGTCAACGAAATGGGAAACCAAAGCGTCGCTCGCGACTCGATTGGTTGAATACCTTCGAACTTCGAGAGTGGCCGACGATGGGCCTCGAGATCCTCGAGGGCTCGGTGCGGGAGCCGAGCTGGCCGTCTAGCGGGTCGCCGCGTACGATGGTTTCAGCTGACGAGTGGGCACTGAGCTCGCATCAGACGTGGTGCTGTGAGCCCCTTCTTCTTCGCCCCCCGCTCGAGCAGCGTCCAGCCTGGATCCGGGAAGCGCACATGGGGCACTAGCTACCGACAACCGGCATTGTCTAGTATGGGCGTATACGTACAGACATGAAGCAATCCGGGGGACTGAAAGCACTGTTGATTGGATGTCTGGTCCTGTTCGCCACGGGCGAGCGGGCGGGTGCCATCACGGGGTCGGCGAACCTGGCGGTGACCGAGACCGTCGTGAATAGCTGCAGCGTCGTGATCGGCTCCAGCCTCAACTTCGGCACGTTCGACATCACCTCGCCCAATCCGCAGAACGGCGTCGGCATCGTGTCGATCACCTGCACCGACGGCGCGCCGGCCTACGTGACCCTCGGCCAAGGTCAGAACCCAGGCTCCGGATCGAGCGACCCCTCGCCGATTCGCCAGATGGCAGCTAGCGGCACCACCGACCATCTGCTCTACCAGATCTACCGCGACGCGGCGTTCACGCAGCCTTGGGGCAACACGCAAGTCACCGGCCAGCCGTTGACCGGCACTGGCGTCTCGCAGTCGGCGCAGGTTTATGCGCGCGTGCTGCCGGGGCAGAACGTGGCGTCGGGGACGTATGTGGATAGTGTGCTGGCGACGATCACGTATTGAGCGTGCGCAGCAACTGACGACGGAGCGCGCGCGTCAGTTGCATACCATGGCCCGCGTCCCGCTCGTTGCGACTGCAGCGCCTCTCAGCTAAGCGGCTCCCTCGATGAGCGCGATGGCCTCGCTCGCGATGCGCTCGGCATCGACCGCAGGGCCGTCGTGCAGAATGGTGCGATCCGGGCGAACGACTGCGCACCAGCCGCGTCGCATCAGCCGGGGAGCAAACGGATCGT
>JADGRF010000137.1 GCA_017881055.1 Sandaracinaceae bacterium | reverse complement strand
TCGGGAACGATCCGTCGCACTGGCTGGTGACCGAGGCCGATCCGCCGGAGGCGGTGGCCGTTGCGCTCGACAACGGGCAGCGTGTGCTCGCAGTGGGCGGCCTCATCGCGCTGCCGGATCCCGAGCAACCGGAGCTGTCGTTGTACCAGGGCACGGATGGCGTGTGGGTCGCCGAGGGTGCCGACCGCGCCTGGCATCCCCAGCACGACGAGGTCGTGGTTGCAGGTGGGCGGGCGTTTCGCTTCGAGCCGGGCGGCGCAGTGCATGCCACGACCGGGCCTCGTACCACGCGCATGACGCCGGCCAACATCGCGCTCGAGCTGGCCGTCAGTCGCAACGAGGAAGAGGTCGAGATCGTGATCGTGCATGTCGAGCAGCGCGTCCCGCTGCGTTCGCGCGCGCACAGCTACTTGCTGCTCACGCTGGCCCGCGCACGCCTCGCGGATCAGCAGGCCGCCGAGCCTTCTGTCGCGAGCCACGGCTGGGTCGATCAGGCGCGGTTGCTCAAGATGCTGAACACGACGCCTGCTCAGCTCGCGCTCGACATCTACCGCGCGCGCCGTCAGTTCGATGCCGCGGGCACGCACGACGCAGCCCAGATCGTGGAGCGTCGCGCCACCAGCCGCGAGCTGCGCATTGGCGTGCAGCAGCTGACGATCCGCGTGGTTTGAGGCGCTTTTCACGCTGCGCACCTGAGCCGGCGCTCGGCGTCACAACCAACGATACGCTTCGCGCACGATCTCTCGCCCGTCGCGCTCGACGAGCCCGCCGTGCGCGAGCGTGATGCCCTCGATATCCCACTGCAGGATGCGGTCGACTTGGCGACGGCCCAGCTTCCAGTTCTGCACGGCGACGCGCTCCATCCAACCTTTGCCCGGAGCACTGTTGCCCATGCAGAACGCAACGGCCCGCGTGACGGGCGACGGATGGTGCGAGAGATTCAGGAGCGCATCCGCGCACACCAGAGTTCGACTCTTGCGATGGAAGAACACGATCTCGTGCTCGAAGCGCGCAGTGAAGGCTGCTTGATCGAGGTCGCTGGCCCAAGCCGCGCGTGGCCGATCGCCGAGCACTTCGCCCCAGCGAAGATCCGAGCGCTTCTGGTCGAGCCCGGGACATGGACAGAACTCCGCGTCGGGATACGCCGCGATCCAGTCTGCGACATAGAGATGATGAAACAGGCTCGGCGCCACCACCGCCTGCACCGGCCCCAACGCATCCACCGCGCGCTTGAGCTCGGGATCGAGTCGAACCGGGCAGTGCACGAACAAACCCCCGTTCGACATGCGCACGATCGCCATGCGTGTACCCGTCTCGACACCCCAGAAGCGCTGAGCTCGCGCCACGGTCCACAAGTCATCGGCAAAGCGCTGCAGCATGCGGGCAGCATCGTGGCACGGAACGGCGCAGGTCGACAGCACGCGAGGTCGGTGCGCCTCAAAACGCACCGTGCACGACCACTGCCGTCGGCGCGAACGACACGTTCACGCCTTCTTGCGGAGGTTCGGCTCGGCCTTCTGTGAAGAAGAGCACGCCGCTAGTCACGGCCGAAGCGACTGACAACGCGAGGCCGACAGTAGCCAGCGTGTCCTTCGTGCTGATGTCCGAGCTTGCGACTAGAGTGCTTTTCTGCGTCGAGGTGCAGCCACCACCGGGCATGCGCGCGCACTTGTTACGAATGTCGTCGCGCTCGCCCACCGCGCTGAAATACACGCCGAGCGCCGCGCCGCCGAACGTCACCGCCGAGCCGAGCGCAACCCAGGTCCACAGACGTGGCCGTCTCGCCTCAGGAGCCGGCGTGGGCGCGGGTGTCTCGGGAGCGGCGGGCAAGGTTGCCTGCGTCAGCGCCGGCGCTGCAGGGTGCGGCGGCGTGAGGTCGATCTCGACGTTGCCCTGCTGTCCACCGCTCACGCTAAGTCTGCGCACGACGTCGGCGTACTCTGGAGCGCGCGCGACCAGCTCGTGGTCGCCCGGGTCGAGCCGCAAGAGGTGGTCTTGCTCGTCCAGCGCTGCGGGCTCGCCATCGACCAGCAGCGTGGCGTCAGCGGGCGAGAGGGTGACGTGGAAGTGAGCGAGGTACGTTTCACACTGATCGACCGTCGATTGTGCGGCCGAGCGTTGATCCTTGGTCAGCGGGCGCACCTGATGTGCCAGTGCCTCGAGCAAGAAGCTGCGGGCCTGCGCGTAGCGGCGCGCCGCATATGCGACCATCCCGAGGCCGCGCAGCGTGCGCGCGTTCGGAAACATCGCATGGGCCTTCTCGAAGAGTGCCTTCGCCTCTTGCCAGTTCTCGGCATCGTATTGCGCCAAGGCGGCTTTTAGGGTCTCCGTGTATCCGGGAGGCGGCGCGGCCTCGTGTTGCGATGGGGCCGCATGCGCGGCGCGTTCCGGCGTGGCTGCATCGGCTAGCGCGGGACTCACCGAGGTGGCGGTTACCAGCACCATCACGACAGAGGCTCGGATCGCAGGTAGCGCAGTGCAGTTCATGGGTGTTCGGCCCTCGTGCCCTCTATAGAATGGAGTCGCTCGGTATGCCAGGCCCGGTTCCACTCCTTGACCCCGAAGAGTAGCGTGGCGGCTCGCATGGCAAACGCATCGCCGATTCCCGTTCGCCGCGATCAGCGCAGGCCGATCGAGATAGACATCGGCGGCGCCACGTCCCTCGTGTTGGCGGCGCGCGCGCTGCCGGTGCTCGAATTTGGCGACATCAATTTTCGCCTCGACCGGTCGGTGATGTTGCCGCCGCTCTCGCAGGAAGAAATCGCGCGCACATCGGGCGGTCCCGATGCCGATGCCGCGCAAGCCGACGCAGATGCAGGCGACGTCGGTCCACCGACGCCCGAATTTCGCGCGCTGATGGCGGAGGCCGTGCTCGCACGCGCCTTCGAATTCGTGAAAGCGGATCCGCACAAGCTCGTGTGCATCGCCGGTCACACCGACACCAGCGGCTCGTCATCGCACAACGACAAGCTGTCCGAAGACCGCGCGCTCAGCGTCGCGCTGTACCTGAAAGCCGGCGCGCGCGAAGCCTGGGCAAAACAAGCCTTCAAGAGCGCACAAGCCGACGACTACCAACAGGCGCTCACGTTCACGCACCTCACGCGCGGCTACTACTGCAACCCACGCGGTCTCGACGGCGACTTCGGCAAGAAGAGCAAACACGCGCTGAAGAATTTCAAGATCGCCTACAACGCGGACTTCAAGGGCACGCTGAAAGTCGACGACACGCGCCGCGAAGAAGATTGGCTCGCGTTCTACGACATCTACGACGCCACGCTCGCGGCCACGCTCGGCATCTCGCGCG
>JADGRF010000136.1 GCA_017881055.1 Sandaracinaceae bacterium | reverse complement strand
GCCCAACATGGTGTTGATCTCCGTGTTTCCGTCGCTGGTACGAGCGCGAGAGCTGGGTGTCGAGGTGTACCTCGCCCGCTTTCAACGCCTGTACGACGCCTATGTTTGGGCGGCCGTCGCGGCAGCCCTCGGCGTTCAGCTGGTGGGCGGATTCATGATCCGCCACCTGTACGGCGCCGCGTTCGCGGCCGCGGCTCCCGTGCTTGCGGTGCACATCTGGTCCGGCGTGTTCTGGTTTTCAGGCACGGCTGGACATCGCTATCTGATCTCGGAGAACCTCACCAAGCTCACGCTGCTGATGACCACCGCGGGCGCAGTCACCAACGTGCTCTTGAACCTCGTGCTGATTCCGCGGCTCGGCATTCTCGGCGCCGCCTACGCCACGCTACTCTCCTTTGCCGTCTCGCACTGGCTGTCGGCTGGGCTGTCGCGGCGCTCACGCCCGATGCTGATGTTCTTTCTGCGCTCGTTTGATCCGGTGGGCCTCGCACAGCGCTGGCGGCCCGTGCTGGCCCACGTTACGCGACGCGTGTGACCACTTGCCTAGTCTAGGCGCGTGCGACGCGAGCCACGACTCGGTCCATGCCTCCGGTGGACTGCCACGAAAAGCCAACCTCCTGGCACACCACTCGCTCTCCGCCGCGCTCATCGCCAAGGCCAAGACCGTCACCGCCGAGCATCGAGCATCTGCAGGCGGCACTCGCTGAAGTTGCCTTAAAGCGCCTCGCGCAAACTCGTGGCACCCGGGGCCGGGGCGACCATCCGATCGCTCCGGCCTTTCACTATGCGCCGACAGCTGCATCGCGCGGAGTTTAGCTCGCAAACTGGGAGTCATGACGGTCGCATCACGGTGGAGCGTGACGTGAGAGCGGTGGGATAGCGTGAGAGACAACGCCGAGACGTTGCAGCTGACCGCGCACCGCAGCCCCCGACTTCAGCACCTGTCGGCTGCAAAGACAAAGCGGCTAAAGAGGGATGGTCCTGGCGCAGCATCTCCACCGCCAGACGAAAGCTCACGCTCTGCGCGCGCATCACCCAGTCGATCACGCTGCCGCCCGCTTGGCACGCGCCCAGGCAGTGCCACATGTTCTTGCTCGGCGACACCACCAAGCTCGGCTCGCGATCATCGTGAAACGGGCAACCCGATCCCTCGCGCCTGCGCCAGCCGCACTAGCGACACCTCAGGCTTGAGTCGCTCGATCTCGTCTTCGGGCATCCGGGCCATCAAGGGCCTCCTCACCAGAATTGCGTCAAGCGAAAAACGCCGCATTCCGGTCGTTGGTTGACAGCTGAGCTTGCAAACCGCCCGCTTCGGTCGCACAAGATCCCCTATGCCGTCACCCAGCTACACCCAGGACCTGCTCGACAAGATCCGCACGCTGCCCGACGACAAGATCGCCGAGGTCGCTGACTTCGTCGAGTTCCTCAAGCTCAAGACCGACGAGCAGCAGCTCGCTCGCGCAACGACCGCGCTCTCCGAGCACGCGTTCGCAAAAGTCTGGGACAACGACGCCGATGCCGAATACGACAAGCTTTGATTTCGCCGACGTCGTGCTCGTGCCGTTTCCGTTTGCCGACCAGAGCACGACCAAGAAGCGGCCCGCCGTCGTCGTCAGCTCGAGCGCTTACCATCGCCAGCGGCCCGATCTCATACTGCTGCGCACCATCGACGCCTTCCTGTCGGCCCGAAAGACCGGCTGACCCAGCCCCTTGCTCTGCCCCGTTTTTCGTTGCACAGGATCTCCCATGCCCTCACGTGACAGCATCGTCCGAGACCTCCTCGACAAGCTTCGCAATGCTCCGCCCGAAGAGCTCTCCGAGGTCATCGACTTCGCGGAGTTCCTGCGCGCTCGGCGCCTTAAGCACGCGGGCGCTGAAGCAGCTGCTGCAGCGCCAAGCTCACTCGATGAGCTCGAAGCACAGGCGGCTGCCGCGGGGCTACTGCGCTTGCCCGACCCGCAGGCGCGCAAGCTCTCGACCCTCGAAGCGCCACCGGTGCGCGTCGGTGGCAGGCCCGCTTCCGAGATCGTCCTCGAAGACCGCAGGTAGCTCCCGGTGATCGTCTACTTCGACACCTCCGCGCTCCTGAAGCGCTACCTCGTCGAAGAAGGCTCTCCGGCCTTCGAGGCGCTGTGGAACAAGACCACGCGCGCCGTCGCTTCCGAGATCCTCTACGACGAGATGGCCGCCACCTTCGCTCGCAAAAAGCGCGAAGTGCCCGCCGATGCCGACAGCATCGAGCAAGCACGCGCCACCTTCCGCGCAGAGTGGCTCAGCATGCGACGCGTCGACGTCCACGACGATGTCCATCGCCGCGTCGACGAGCTGCTCGCGCGCCACGCGCTGCGCCGACGCTATCCATCTCGCCTCCGCGCTGCTCGTGCGTGATGCGCTCCAGCAGCCGGTCACCTTCGCGTGTGCCGACCTCAAGCTCGTCGCCGCGGCGCGTGCCGAGGGGCTCGACGTCGTGCCGTGAGCGACACGCGTCATGTTCCTCGAACTCGCTCGCGGGCTTGCGTCAACAACTGCGCGTAGTTCGGATCGAGTGGCTCCACGAGTTTCTTTTCAAGCTGGCCCTCAAGCAGCCATAGCACTTGCTGCGCAGCAGGATCGTCACATCGAGTTTCATCGTCTGATCGAGCAAGCCAATCGAACAAGACCAACGCTTCGGCTTTCGTTAGATCCAGTGTGATGCGATCTTCCATCCGCAGTTCTCCTAGAAGAGTCGCCCCGTGCTCAGGTCACTCTGCAGTTGCTCAGCACCAAGACGCCAACCGCTCACGAAGTTGCCCGCTCCATCGACGATCACGTTCAGCCCGGTACTCGGGTTGAGAAGATGGGTCACCGAGGCTCCGCGGTACGTTCCTTCGATCGCCTCGACTCCAGCAGCGTTGATCTGCTGATTGACAGCACGGCTGAACTCCGCGGCTCGGCTCGGATTCCAGTTGCCACCTAGCCCGAAATCCGCGCCGTGCTTCGAGAAGCCCTTCTGCAGATTTCGCTCCGTGAAGCCGACGACTCGACTGAAAGCTCCTTCAGCAACAGGAGCTGCCCCCTCTGCGGCAAGTGATGCATCCGACGCGACTTCACCGTACCCGAGCGTGTTTTGCTGATGCGCTTCGGGAGGTTGAGTCGTGAGAGGCCCGACGCGAGTCTGCGAAAAATTGTGATGAGCCCTTAAAGCACTTTCGGGCGCAAAGGCGGCGGCGCTCGACGCAGTTGCGAGCGCGACGACGAGCGCCAGGACAAGCGTTTGCAGCGTGCGAAGGGTCGACCCGGAGGTTACCCGCGCCAGGACGAGCCGTTGCACCGTGCGAAGCATGGGCGCAGAGATTATCATAGGGCCACGAGACGCACCGAGCTTGCAAACAGCCCTCTTCCGCCGCACAAGATCCCTATGCCGTCACCCAGCTACACACAGGGTTTGCTCGACGAAATCCGCGCTCTGCCCGACGACAAAATCGCCGAGGTCGCTGACTTCGTCGAGTTCCTTCGCAACAAGCAGCGCCGCACCGCCAGCACTCCCGAAGAGCGCTTGCGCATCGCTGCCGACGCGGGCCTCATCATCCTGCCCGAGCCCGGGCACCAGCGCTCGTCGGTCACTGACTTCCCGCCGGTCTCGGTGCCCGGCAGACCGCTGTCCGAGATCGTGCTCGAGGACCGGCGTTGATCGTCTACTTCGACACCTCCGCACTGCTCAAGCGCTACGTCGCCGAAGCCGACTCCGACGCGGTGGCCGCGCTGTGGAAGAAGGCCACCAAGATGGCCGCCTCGCAGATCTTGTACGCCGAGCTCGCCGCCGCATTCTTCGCCGCCGTCGCGAGCTGCCTGCGAGCGCTGCTGCGCTCGACCAGGCGCAGCAGACGTTTCGCAGCGACTGGACGGGCATCCATCGCATCCCCGTCGATGACGAGATCAATCGCCGGGTCGATGAGCTGCTGACTCGCCACCCGCTGCGCGGCGCCGACGCCATCCATCTCGCGTCCGCCGTCCTGCTGCGCGACCTCTCGCAAGATGCGGTCACGTTCGCCTGCGCCGACCTCAAGCTCGTTGCCGCAGCGCGCGCTGAGGGGCTCGACGTCGTGCCGTGAGACTGCTTCTTCATCTTCGCCCATGTCTCGTACAGAGACTTCAAGCGGTGGACCTACGTCGCGATCATCGCGGTCGGGCAAGGCGTACGCAACCTCGCCATCGTGGAGCTGTGGTTTCAGGCGCGGGTGCAGGCCCAGTACTTGGTGATCGCGCGTGTGCTCACCACGGTCCTG
>JADGRF010000135.1 GCA_017881055.1 Sandaracinaceae bacterium | reverse complement strand
CTGGGCGTGAAGCCGTTTTTCTACGCGCACGTCGGCCAGACGGTCGTCTTCAGCAACAGTCTGGACTGTTTGCGTCAACATCCAGCCGTCTCGAACAAGCTCAACGATCAAGCGATCGCTGACTTCCTGCTGTTCGACGTGAACGAGAACCCGGCGACCACCACGTTCGCCGATATCCAGAGCTTGCCGCCCGCGCATCACGTTACGTGGACCGATCAAGGCCTGTCGGTGCGGCGCTACTGGACGATGCCTGTGGACGAGCCTGTCTTCTTTGCACGGCCCGATGACTACCCCGACCACTTCGCAGAGCTGATCCGTGGTGCCGTCAGCGATCGCCTGCGGACCGACAAACTCAGCGTGTTCATGAGCGGCGGCCTCGACTCTTCGTCACTCGCCAGAGTGTCTTGTGACCTCCTCCGCGAGCGCACCGCAAGCTGCGGAGTGCGAGCGTTCACCACAATTGTGGACGGCCTGGATCGAAACGAGCGTCACTACGCGCAGCTGGTAGCAAGACATCTCGACATCCCCATGTCGATCACAGATCTGAGCGACACGTTCATCGACCCGCACTGGCACCAAGCGCCGCTTCACACCGCCGAACCGGTGCCCAATCCGACGCAGCTCACGATCCGCCGCGCTCAGTTCCGCGATGCTGCCGCCCACGCTCGGGTCGGGTTCTACGGCGAGGGACCTGACGATGCCTTGAGGTACGAGTGGCAGCCCTATCTTTCCTATCTGGTGAAAACGCGGCGGGTCGCCCGGCTGGTTCGCGAGGTGTCCGCTCACGTCTTGCGGCACAGACGCATCCCGATTCTACCCTTCGTCCCACGGACACTGAGAGACTGGCGACGCCGAGACCCTTGGAGGCAGCCTTTCCCCGGATGGCTCGAGCCAACTTTCGAGTCGCGTCTGCACCTGCGTGAGCGCTGGGAGCAGCATCACCACGGCGCGCCCGCACCCGCCCCACATCCCGTCAGACCGCTGAGCTACGAAGCCCTGAGCAGCCCCATGTGGGAGCCACTGTTCCGGAGCTTCGATGCCGAGGCAACGGGCGCGGCTTTCGAGGTGCGGCACCCGTACGTGGACTTGAGAGTGCTGCGATTCGCGCTGTCCGTTCCGCCGGTTCCTTGGTGCCGGCAGAAGCTCATCCTGCGGCGCGCAATGCGAGGCCTGCTACCCGAGCCGGTATTGCAGCGCAGCAAGGCGTCGCTGACGAGCGATCCGGCCTGGGAGGGCGCGCGCCGCTTCGGTCTCCCGCGCTTGCGCCCTGCGCCCGAGCTCGCTGCGTACGTGGACGCCGGCCGCGTCCCTGCTGAGCCGAGCAACGGCATGATCGCATTCCGCGTTGATTTTCGGCCGTTCGCACTGAACTACTGGTTGTCGAACTCACGATCTAAGTCCAACGGGGCATCGACGTGCGCTGGCCCTGGTGACCAGGACATCAGCGTTGCGAGGTGACGCAGCCCCGCCAGCGCGTGCGGGCAGGGCTGCGCAGCCATGCCGCGGGCGTTTGTGCAGGGTCCATGCCCCACAGGGCTTGACGATGCCCGACGTGCCCTGTCGATGGCCACTCGAAGAAGACGGCTGGCGAGACCGGCGTTGAATCTGCAGCCGAGCTGGAGTATTTAAACAAGTGGAGTATAGAACGTTATGACCTCAGCTCACGTTGATCGGGACCCACAAGTGGTCGAGTCCCCCAAGAAGCCGTATGCCAAGCCAGCGCTCCAAGTATACGGACGCTTGATGGAGCTGACGCAGACGGTGACTGGCACAGCCGCCCTGGATAACCCGACTATGAGCCAGACGACCCGCACGTCCGCATGATTACCAGTGGTTGTCGCAGGCGCACTTCTGGATAACCCGACTGTCAGCCTGACGACCCGCACGAGCTAGAAGTGCTGACGCGGACGAGCCCTGCAGTGGCCGCCGCCGTGTGCGTTGCCACGACGCGGCGAATGCCGTGTGACATGTCGTTGGATCCGGAAGAGCACGCAGCCCAACCGATCGGTAAGCACGTTCACGGCATCCCATTGGGGCACGATGCCACTCAGGAAGCGAAGACAAGGGCTCGGCTGTTGCACGGGACTTCGGCTGGCGATCGCGCATCGGACCGCTCAGGTACGTGGAGCACGCCTGGCAAGGCTGTCGTTGGAGCGTTCTGTGAGCTGAACACAGACGGTTACGGCGCTTGCGCGCACACCTCTAGACGGATGTGTTCGGTGAGTGTGTCGCCCCCGGGCTCTTCGTGTCACGCCTCGGCCGGGCCTCGCAGTACGTTGTAGCCTTCCACATCGTCGCCCCAGGTCAGGCTTCTACCCTCGCATTCCACCCAGGCATGCGCTCTGAGCACGCCTGGCTCGGGGGTAACCACGCCGATACGTAGTACGGCGGATATGCCGGCCTGCGCTAGCAGGCCTCGCATGGCCAGTGCCCACGCGAGGCAGCGCGTACCCGGCACGCGCCGCGCGACCGCGGTGACAGCCCACGCGGCGCTGCCGCTGGTGCACGCGCGCAGGTGCGGGAGAGCTGCGCTCAGTGCATCGAGAGCGCGTTGCTGGTTGCAGAAGGACGTGCCCGGTGCGCGCATTACCGCGCGCGCAGCTATCACCCAGAACAAGCCCGCGGCGAGCAGCTTGCGCTCACCGGACTCGAGGTCCATCAACCTACGGAACATCGCTCAACCGGAACTCCACCAAGTGCTTGCTCATCAAGTCGTCCACCAGCGCGAGCAGGTCCGCGCGAGCGGTCGTGTCATCGACGTCGAACTCAGCAACCAGCGTTGCGAGCACCGCGAAGAGCGGCGTCGGCTGCTGGAGCATCTCCCAGACACGCGCGCCTACTGGGTCGAGCCCGTAGTAGATGGAACGATCCAGATCGAGGATCGCCAACTCGTCACCCACGCGACTGGCAACCTGGCGCGCTCTCACGCACACGACGTCGGTGAGGATCGCTCGCTTCTGCTCTGTCAAAGCTGGTGCTCCTGCATGCAGGCTCTCGCGTGGCCGAGACGCTAGTAGAGAATCGTGGCCTCGCCTTGGTTGCTGTTGGCTGCAGGGTCCGCGACCACCATGTCGGGCGCCCCGTCTCCGTTGAGGTCGCCCACATATCGAACCGTGCGTTGTCCGGTACCGGCACCCGCTGGCGGCGCTATCGGTGAACCCTCCGTGTAGCTCAGCGCGTGGCTCGTCGTCTTCGACTGCACCACGTCCGAGTACCAAAGGAATGCCTGTCCCGGCGAGCTGCCGGTGAGTGAACTCACTTTCTCGCCTGCGCAAAGCTCCGGTTTGCCGTCGCCGTCAAGGTCCCCGAGGTCGGTCCCGCGACCAGCGAAGTAGTCGCTCGCAATCGATGCCCCGAAAGAAGTCGCGGCCGACGCCCCATTGACCAGCAACTTGTCTGCTGGATCAAACCCGTTGTCGCCGGGATACAACACGAAGTGGTCTGAGTTGCGCACACTCACCGCGATGTCCAACGCACCAGGACGTTTTGCACCAGGCAGATCGTAGACATTGCCGAGCACGGCGATTGCGCGGCCCAAAGACGCCTTGGTGGTAGCGACGTCGAGAGGCAAACCGCTCGGTGCGCCCGCGCTGATGAAGCCAAAGTCCGCTAGCGCGAGTGTCTTGAGCCCGGTGTCCACCGCTAAGGCGTAGGCTCGGCCGGATAGGAAGAAGATCCGGTCAGTGACGGCGTTGAAGCCGTAGGCTGAGACCACCAAGTCGTCACCAGCGAGCGCGTCAAAGTTGCCGACTCCTCCGATGGCCATGCCGAGTTGCTCCGCCTGGGTTCCGTCCGAGCTCAGGACGAAGCCCTGCAGCTGCGTCCCGCCAGGGACCGCAACCGCGAGATTCCAGAACTTCTGGCCGGCAGGCTTGGTCATGCCCTGCTCGTAGGCCTTGCCTAGGATCACGTAAACCCGACCGGCGGCTGCATACGCGGGGGCGTAGATCGCGCCGGCCGCCAGATCAGATACGCCATCGTGGTTGAAGTCGCCGGCGCTGGTGACTCCCCACCCGAATAACTCGCCTTCCCGTGCGCCATCGAAGCACAGATCGGCGGCACACCCTGTCCGAAGGTCAATCGTGCTTGGCCAATCGCGTGCTGTGCGACCGTAGAAGACGAAGATGCGCCCCGCCAAAGCGAGCGCGCCCGCTGGATTGGTCCACGATGTGTAACTGATGGCAAAGTCATCCCGCCCGTCGCCGTTGAAGTCGCCGAGGCCCGTGACCGCCATGCCGAAGCTCGACTGGTCATCGTCCTGGAACACAACGTTCGGGGCCGATCCAGACCACGGCGTCGAGGAACCGAACACAAGCTCAGCCTCATCTAGGCCAGCTACCAACACGTCATCCACCCCATCCCCGTCGACATCTCCGATCGCCGCCACGGAAATACCAACCTGCTGCCCAGTGCTCGTCGGCGTCACCAAATGTTGCCGGAACGCGTAGTTCACCTGCTTGCTGTTCACCAACGGCGTGAGCTGCCCGATCGCGTCCGCCGCGCGCAGTTCGCAATGGCGCACTTCGCCGATCCGGAACTTCACCGCAGCGCTGGTCGTGGGCGGCACGAGCCCGCTCGGCAAGGTCATGACAGTCGCGTTCGTCCACCAGGCGTCCCACTGCACCTGCGTGCCGGTGGTCACGTCTAACGCGGTGTTGGCGCAGCGCAGCGCGTAGGTCTTGAGCTTGGTCGTGTTGGTTTGCGTCGGTGTGGCCCAGGCCAGCGTGACTTTGTCGGCGCGATAGGTGGCCGCGTTGGCGGGCAACGTGACCGTGGTGATCGGGATGCCGGTGGTGGGCGCGGTCTGCGTGACCAGCGAGAACACGACCGACTTGGTCACGATCGGGGCGTTGCTTGCGTTCAGGATGCTCACGGTGAGGGTGTTGTCGCCTTCGCTCGCCGGGATGCACGCCGTGAAGGCTCCGCTCGTCACCGTCTTGCTGACGGTGCGATTGGTGCCGGCCTGGAGGCTGACGCGGCGGCCGTTGTGGACTGGATCCGCCACTGCCGTCACGGTGATGCCGGTCTCGCCACCGGTGCCCGTGGAGCAGGTGTTAGCGGTGCCGAAGCCTTGCTTGGGCGTGGGTGAGGTGATCGACAAGGTGTCGACGTTGACTTGGATGGTTAGCGTCTGAGTGGCTGAGGTGACTGTGCTCTGAGTGTGGAATGCGAGCGTGTGGCTGCCATCCGCGAGCGGGATACAGCCGGCGACCGCTGCGCCTGTGAGCGTGAGAGCTTGGTCGGCGCCGCCGTCCACGCTGACCGAGGCCGTGCGGCCGGTGGCTTTGTCGACCGAGCCAGCGACCGCGACACCGTACGAACCGGCGATACCGGTGTTGCAACCGTGGCCGATGCCAAAGCTTTGCGCGTCGAGGGGTGCGGTCAGCGTGAGCGCGGGCAGATCTTTGACGATGTCAGCTGGACACGATGCCGTGCCTGCGTTGCCGAACGAATCCACCGCCGTCACGGTCACGGTGACCGTGCCGACACCACCGAAGTCGAGGCCGGTGAAGCTCACGGCGGTGCCCGAAACCGGTTGGCTATCGGAATGCGTGGTGCCGTCCGTGTTGGACACGTTGACCATCGCTGTCGTGACGCCAACTCCAGTGACCACGGCAGCGACATCCGAGGTGATGGTCGTGCCGTTGAGGTTGATCTGGCCGCCCTGACACGGGTCGGGCATGAGCGCGATGGACGGCGGAGCGCAAACACCCGTCAACGTGAGCGGATCAGATTCGCCGACGAATGCTTTGGTCGAAGAGCCGGTGAGGGTCTGGGTGGCTACCAGCGTCCCTGTCGTGGCGCTGCCGAGCAAGAAGGGCGCCGCGCTGATCGTCGCACGGCCGGTGAAGCCTGCAGGCAACGCGGGATCCGACGGCTGCGGCGCAACGCACTTTGCGCTCGCGAAGGACGCGCCCGTCGCGGTGTCGCGACGCAAGTCCACGTCGTAGCCGATTTCCGAGCACAGCACGGTGAAGTCAGCGCCGCAAACGCCGCCCGTACCCGTGCTCTGGGTGTACCCGGTCCCACCGAGCACGTTGTACTTCGTGCCGTCTGCGGGCGACTCGATCTGCACGCTGGGCGGCCGAACCAGGTAGGCCACAGCCACGCTGTCGCTCGACTGATTGCCCGCACGGTCTTTGACTTCCACGCAGAGGGTCTGGCTCGCGACGCCTTGCAACGTCACGCTCGACACCAGCGGCGAGGTGGCCGCGTGAGTGGCGAAGGCGCCGCTCGTGATGCCCTTGGTGGGGTCGCACGGCTGGGCGCGCGACTGCACGCAATCGCCGCCGGCGAGCGTGGATGTGACATCGACCTGTACGCCGTTGACGCTGCTGTTGTCCGTGTCGTCCGCCGGCACGAACTGATACGCCGCGGCCGGCGAGCTGATCGCCACGCCGCAAGACTTCGTATCCACGATCCAGCTCGCTTCGCCGGACGAGGTCACGTTGCCGGCGGGATCGGTGCACAGCGCCTCGATCGTGTGGGCGCCCTCGGCGAGCGCGACGTTGGCGAATTTGGCAGCGACTGCGCTGCCGCTCTTCACCGGTGCGGCCGTCTTCGCGTGCCGCGTATCGCCGTCGAGGACCAGCTGCACTTTCTGGCCGAGCGCCAGCGCGTCGCTGTCGACCACGAAGTCGAAGCCGCCGCTGCTCGCGAGCAGCGATGCGTTCGCGTACAGCGCAGGGTCGCCATTGGCATCCACGCCCGAGACCGGGTTCGGGCTCGCGAGCGTGCAGGTTGGTCCCGCGCAGTCGATGAGCAGCCCAGCCGGAAACGCAACGTCCTTGCAGGTGACGCCATGTGCGCCCTGCACGATCACAGCGAGCGTGTTAGCCGAGGTGCGGCGGCTAAGCACGACCTTGTCGAACGTGGCGAGCGAGCCCTTGATCTTGGTGGTGGCGACAGTGGTGCCGTTGACCTTGAGGTCGACCGGGCGGCCGTCACCTGCATCCGTGGAGATCTGTACGGTGGTCGTGAAGCTCTTGCCCTGCGCGGGACAGCTGTCGGGACCGCCCAAGGTGATGTTCGTCGTGGGCCCGGTGGGCATCGCCGGCTGCACGAAGGTCACGGTCGCGCAGGTGTCGGCCACCGTCACGGTCGCGACAGCAGACTTCGTGGCAGCGGCTTCGGCTTGCAGCTTGTGCGAGCCTGCCGTGAGCGTGATGTTCGGGAACACGACGTTGCCCATGGCATCGGGCATCGCCGGCGTGCCGGCCGCCTTGTCGTCCACGAGCAGCGTCACGCTCTCGCTCGGATCGATGGCGTACGCTTGCACGCTCACGTCGGTCTGAAAGCCATCCGTCTTCGGATCGCTGTCTTTGTCCACGGTGAGCGCGCTGCCATCTGTCGGAGAGGTGATGACGAGCGCCTTGTACGTGTAGCTGTGATCTTGCTTGGAGCTGACCGACCCGGTGGCCGTGGTGACGTAGATCTTGTGGGTGCCCGGCGGCAACGTAGCGTTGCTGAAGAGGATCGCGCCACCATCGCCCACCGTGGAGGTCTGCGCGCTGGTCTGACCCTCGATGACCAAGAGCACCACGGTGCCCGAAGCGACGCCGGTGGAGGTGGCGGTCACGTCGTACTGCAGACCTGCGGTGCTGGTGTCGACGTCATCCGACTCCAAGATGATGTCGCCATCTGCGGGCTTGGTCAGCTCGATCGACGCTGCGCTGTTGGTGGTCGCACCGCACGCCGACACGCCGAGCGCCAAGAGCAGCGCAAACAGCACACCGAGCGAAAACCGCGAAGCATTAGACGAAATCATGCAAGTTCCTCCGACGAACCAAGACCGACCAACGCGGCCCCACGCGACGCGCCCGAGGGGGAAGGCTGCCTCGGCTCCGTGTGTCGACCCCGCGGAAATCATGCCTCGTGGTCTCCCCGCCGATGGGCCGCGAGGAAGTCGCGGAGCACGCCATCGCTATCCTCGCCCAGTTCGATGCAGGTCGCGTGTGTCGCTACGCCACCGGCCAACTGCACGACACTGCAGGTCAGCGCCAAGAGCAGCGCGGCCACCGCGGTCGGGTCCTGCGTCAGCCGCGCGGTCGCCGCGTAGCGAGACGCTCCGACGCGCGTCACGTCCGCGCGGAAATGAGTCGAATGCGCTCGGAGCCCATCCGGTTGGGTATCCAGTCGCAGAAGACCGTCGGTCGCGGCAGGCGCGACCCTCTCCACCGCCACCGAGCAAAACACATCCGCGATCACGCTCGCATCGGAGACTCGCTGCACATACCGCGCATACGTCTGCGGCAACTCCCACTTCACCGCCTCGTCCGCCAAGATCTCGAACGCCACGCCACCGAACGCGAACCTGTGGCGCGTGGTGCGCGGCTCGGCATCCGCCTCGCGGTCAGCTCCGGTCGCAGCTGTTTGATTCAACTCAAGCATCTCCCCATACCCATTCGGCCACCGTATCGGTTGCTCTACGCTGGCGTGCCGTTCAAATGCCGTCGCGGCCCCGGTGCGCAGCATGCCACCATAGCTCGCTTAGCGCCTCAAAGCAGCACAACGTCCGACACATCCAGCGCCTCTTGGGCGACAACGCTGCGGGTCTCCTCTTCACGCCTGGTCGCCAGGTCGTAGAGCTCGCGTAAGAGCGTGGGATGTTGGTGAATTGCGGCCTGAAACTTCTCGTGGGTGAGCTCGAGCGCCACGGTGGTGTGGGAGGCCACGACATCGGCCGTGGCGGGGCGCCGCAGCACCAGCGAGATTTCGCCGACCACGTCGCCGGGGCCGAGCTGGGCGAGCACCACGGTCTCGCCTTCGGCGTCGGTGCTGCGCACGTCGACACCGCCGCTGGCGATGAGGAACAAGCAGCCCGATTCTTCGCCCTGGCGCACGAGCAAGGCGCCGGGTTTGAAGGTTTGGACGGCGAACTGAGACACCAGCTCTTGGCGCTTGCTGGGCTCGATGGCCGAAAGGATGGCGCTGTGTCGAAGCAAGTTAGATACCATGCGGCCGTGGCAGAAGCGGCCGAGCTCGCGGCCAATGGTGGGGTCTTTCTGGGCGAGCGCCTCGAGGTGTTTGCGCTGGGCGACGAAGAGCTGGCTGGGCTCCACGGCGACCACGGAAGCCGCGCGGGGGGCTTCGCTTACCAGCGCCATCTCGCCGAACACCGAGCCGGGGCCGAGCACGGCGAGCACGGTGGCGCCGGCCACGGCTTCGCGCACCACGTTGAGCAGGCCGCGCGCGAGCAGGAAGGCTTCGCGGCCTTCGTCACCCTGGCGCACCACGTAGTCGCCGGGCTTCACTTCGCGCAGCTCGAACGCGCCGAGCAACTTGGCGAGCACCGCAGGTTCGAGCTCGCCGAAGAGCGGCAGGCGCGGCAACGCTGCGTTGTTGGGCACGCTGTCTTTGGTCTCGAAGAAGCGTGCGAGGGCTTTTTCTGCGGCGTCTGCGAGCGCTGGGCCCGAGAGCTTGGCGAAGAACGGTGCGACTTGAACGTTGGCCGGGAGCGGCGGCGGACGCGGCGAGCCATCGCCCACGCGCGCAGAGCCTTTGCCGAACAAGTCGGCGATGGTCTTGAGCGCGTTCTCGGCGAAGCCACCGGCTTCGAAGCCGAGGTGCGCGGCGAGGCATGCGCAGGCGAGATCGCCGCGGCGGCAGAAGCGCTCGACGAGTTGCTCGGCAGCTTGGCCGGCGGGCTGCGCGCGGTTCTGGTCGAGCAAGAGGCGCGCTACCAGGTACGCGGCGCCAACGTCGTCGGTCGACGCGGCCACGATGGACCCGGCCAGGCGCAGGGCGTCTTCGGGCTTGCCCGCGAGCCGCATGCCATGGGCGCGGTCGAGGGGGGATACTCCGCGATCCGCTGCGGTCGAGTCGGTCATGAACCTCCGTCCCCGAGGGGGT
>JADGRF010000134.1 GCA_017881055.1 Sandaracinaceae bacterium | reverse complement strand
GGTTGATGTCGTACTCACTGATGTAGATCGGTAACCCCGTGGCCGCGAGCTTGTCGACGTACATCTGCACCGTGTCGTTGGGCACCTTGTACGCATCGTGGGCCTGCGCCCCAATGGCGTCGATGGGTGCACCGGCCGACTTGATGCGGGTGACGATGTCGATGAAATGGCTGTTGTCGTTGCCGTATTCGATCGTGTTGTAGTCGTTCATGATCAGGATCGAATTAGGGCAGTACTGACGGGCCCACTTGAAGGCTTGCACGATCCAGTCGTAGCCACTGCTGCCGGCACCACCGAGCGCGGCGGCGTACGACGGGGTGGTGTGCGGCGGTGGCTCGTTGACGACGTCGATCATCTGCGTGTCCGGGTAGCGCTCGCAGAAGAGGCGAATCCACTCCTCGACCTCTGCGCGCTGATCGGCTTGTGACAGCCCGCTGAGCCAGCCCGGCTGCTGTGAGCCCCACACGAAGTTGTGCTGCTTGAATGGGATGTTGTGCTGCTTCGCGTAGTCGTGCACCGCATCGAGACCCGCCCAGTTCATCTGGTTGCGATTGCCCTCGACGGATCCCCACTTGCCTTCGTTCTCGGGCGTGATCTGGTCCCAATAGTTGATGAAGTCCGAGCGCACCTGGCCGGCGGCCGTGATGTTCCCGCAGAACTTCTTCAGCGTTCCAGCTGTGCCCGCACCGCCGTCGGCCGACATGCCGGCCGTTCCACCAGCACCACCCAGGCCGCCGTCGCCTGCGCCACCCGAACCCGCGGCTGCGCGGCCACCAGCACCACCCACGCCGGCGCTACCGCTGCTCCCCGAGTCGCCGGTGTTGCCCGCTGCGCCGCCTGCGCCGACTCCGCTCGTCCCGGAGCTGCCGCCGAACGCTCCGGCTCCGACGGCTCCCGAGCCGCCCATCACTCCGCCTGCGCCGTTCGCCTTGGGCTGGGCACTGCATGCGCAGAGGGAGAGCAGACTCGCCAGAACGATCTCGATCCAGCTCTCTGTACGTGCACGTTTCATCGCGTCCTCGCTTGTAGCACGACACTGAACATCATCACGGCGAGGAGCAGCGTTTTCGAGCTTGAAGCATTCCTGGACCCCATTCAGCGCCGGCCGCCTTTGTCAGTGATGCGCGTGTGCGCGGATCGGGTCAACGTCACGACGAGAAGCACACCGCCCAAGAGATCCACACGAAGCAGCCGCCAAAATTCGCGCGCCCGCCGCCGCGGTGACCCGAAGCGCGCAGCACGGACCACTTTTATCTACGACCGCAATCGCGGGTCGTGCGCCATGCGTCAGCTCAAGCCTCTCATGTCCCGCGTTCTCTTGGCTCTTGGGCTGTGCGCCGGGCCGGGCTGCACGCGCGAACCCGTGCTCGGCGGTCGGGACTCGGATGCGGGAGCGCGCTCGCCGGCAGCGCGCGCAGCCCATGACGTCGACGCCGCGGCGCCGGCGACGCTCACGCCGGCGGCACAGCTGGACGCCGCGGCGAGGTCCCAACATGAGGCCAGTGCGACGGATGCTGCGGGCCGCGACTCGAGCGCTGACTCCAGCGTGTGCGCGCACGCGCTGTGCGAGGGCTTCGAAGGCGAGCGTCTCGACGCCGCACGCTGGCAGCTCGTCACGCCCAGCTGCAGCGGTAATGGCAGCGTCAGCCTCGACACGGCGCAAGCCCACACCGGCGTGCGCTCGCTGCGCGTGCAGGGGGCGGGGGGCTTCTGCAACCACGTGTTCGTGCAACTGCGCGCCGACGGAGGTGCGTCGGCATTCGCGCCTGGCGCTCCGTTCTACCTGCGCTTCTACGTGCGCAGCGAGACCGCTCTTCCGGCCACTCACGTCACGTGGCTCGCCATGCACGACGGTGTATCCGGCAAAGACCTGCGCTTCGGTGCGCAGAGCCAGGTCCTGATCTGGAATCGCGAGTCCGATGACGCGACGCTGCCGGAGCTCAGCCCTGCCGGTATCGCTTTAAGTGTCGCGCTCGCGCCCGGGCGCTGGCACTGTGTCGAGCTCGCGTTGGACTCACAGCTCGCGAGCTTGCAGACCTGGGTGGACGCCAGCGCGATCACCGGCCTGCGCAGCGTGGGCGCAGTGACCGCCAACGTGGACGGCCAGTGGCAACGCCCGGGCGCGTTTCACGCAGAGCTAGCCGACCTGCGCTTCGGCTACGAGAGCTACGGCAACGACAGCGCCACGCTCTGGTTCGACGACATTGCCGTCGGCACGGCTCCACTCGGGTGCGGGGCATGAAACGCAGGAAGAACCACGTCGCGGGGTTCGCTTCGGCGCGCTCGCTGCGCGCCCTGGGCATATTCGGTGCGCTGCTCGGGTGCTTGCCGGCCTGCGTCGGAGCGATTGCCAGCGACGATCGCTCGAAACCGGCTGTTGGCGTTGCAGCTGACGGCGGCGGGCCGGGCCCAGGCGGATCCGGACCGAGCCAGCCGGGCGCAGCCGGCCTCTCGCTGTTCGACGACACCGCCACGTGCGCCTCCGGGCAGCCCAAGGTCGGGCCCACGCCGCTGCGCCGGCTCTCGCGCGTGGAGTACGACAACATGGTGCGTGATCTCGGCCTGGGCGACTCCCGACCTGCCGAGCAGTTCGTGGCAGAGCAAAAGATCCCGGGCAACTTCAACAGCAACAGCTACGCGGCCATCTCGGGCACGCTGATCGCGCAGCAGTACCTGCAAGCCGCCGAGAAGCTGGCGGCGGGTG
>JADGRF010000133.1 GCA_017881055.1 Sandaracinaceae bacterium | reverse complement strand
TTTGATCGGAGCTGGGAACGGTGCTCCCCGGTCCCTGGTAGACGAGATCGTTGCCGTGGCCCGATTGGTCGTAGACGGCGGTGATGACGCAGGTCATACCCGAACAGAACGCGTCCTGCGCCGCGAAATCGGCGAATCCTCCCGCGCTCAGGACCGTGATGTCCTTCGTCATGTTGTCGGCACGTCGCACCTGATAGAGCTTGCCGGCATATGCGGCGTGCAGCGCGCGAATCGTGCTGTGTGCCGCGACGCAAGCATTGCCGGCTGCTGCATAGATGTCACAAGGCCCGCTGGCCGTACCCGAGCTGCCGCCCGGCGTGCCTGCGCTGCCCGTACCGCCCTGCCCCGAGTTGCCGTTCGCTGAACCGCCGCTGCCCGCGCCAGTGCTCCCAGTTGCGCTCGCACCGCCGCTGCCCGGCACCATGGCGCCGCTCATGGCCGCTCCGCCAACCCGCATGCCGACGCCGCCCGCACCTCCGACGGCCGGCGCAGTGCCGCCGGAAACCGCTGCGCTCCCGCCTGCGTCAACGTGTTTGCCGGTCCGGGCCGACGAGTCGCATGCCAATGCCAGCGCTGCGGCGAAAACCAATGAGACAAGTCGATTCATACGTGGCTCCAGGATACCGCGAGCATTTCGCAGAAGCTATCTTACGTCTACTCTGGAGGCGAGGCCGGTTTGTGTTGCCTACGCGCCCTGCAAGGCCAGCTCGAGCGGCGCGAGCTGCGGCTGCGGGCTGTGAGGATCCGACGACGACGTCCGCGTGTCTTCGAGAAGGACGTCGCGCGAATGCGGCGACGAGGTCTCGAGAAGAGCTTCGAGGCCCGAGGGGGCGTATCGACGTCATTGCGGCGTATTACATGATGTATTACACTCCACCCCGAGGAGAAGATCATGGGAACTCGTAGCGTTCGGCTCGACCAGGAAGCAGAAGAAGCGCTGGACGCGCTCGTGCAGAAGACGGGTGCCTCCCTGAGCACCGTCTTGAAGCAGGGGATTCTGGCACTGCGCGATCGAGAGCTTGGTGATCTGGAGCGTCGCCCGATCGATGTCTATGCCAAGCTCGACCTCGGGCCCGGCGGCTACGCCATCGCTCCGGCGCGGGGCTCTCGCCAGGCCGTGCGCGACACCATCCGCAAGAGGCACCGTCGATGACCTTGGTGGACACCGGGCCGCTGGTGGCTCTGTTCGATCCACGGGACGCCGATCACGCGCTGTGCCGCAAGACCCTCGCCAAGCTCGAGGGCCCGCTGCTCACGACGGTATCCGTGCTGACCGAGGCATTTCATCTGCTGCAACCCGACAGCCTCGGCTCGATCAACCTGCGACGCTTCGTAACCGAGCGTGGCTTGTCCGTTTGGTACATGGACGACCCAGCGCTCGTCCGCGCATTCGAGCTGATGGCCGACTACGCTGACCAGCCGATGGACCTCGCCGACGCCTCGCTCGTAGTCGCGGCGGAGCGCTTGCGCCAACGCCAAGTGTTCACGCTCGACGAGCGAGACTTCCGCGCCTATCGCGCGCGTTTCGGGCACAAGCATGAGCGCCTGAAGCTGGTGCCGTGAGGCTTCGCGAGGCGACGCATCCGGACAACCCGCCGACGAAGCGGCCGCCGATCGCGCTGATGAAGCAGGCGCGCGCGTGGAATTGCCGGAGTCGCCCGCGCGGTGCTGCCCATTGGTTCGTCGGCACAAGTTGGCTCAAATCTGGAGGCATGAGAACCCAAAACGCAATACATGTGCCAGCCGCTCCCGCTCCTGTCTCCGTCCGCACGAAATTCGCGGACCCGGTCACGGTGCGACCTTCGAGCGCCGATCTGATCGTGCTCGATTTTCCCAGCTCGAAGAAGAAGAGCGCGCCCGAGCCGTTGCCGCTGAACGCTGCGGGCGATGGCGTGTTGTTGTCGCACTTCTCGACGCTGGCCGTGGTGCCGGCACCGTTTTCGTGTGGCAGCGGCTCTGCCGCGCGGAAAGACTGGAACAGTTGGCCGAACAGACGGCTTCGCGGTTGGGTGATTGTGTCACCTCGGGACCGATGCCCCTTTCATCCCGCCTATGAGCCAACTCCTCCAGGGGCGTTGCATGGGTGACCACCGGGAAATCGAGGTATCCCGCGAGCTGCCCGCCGAGCGAGGGCGGCGCGGCCGTCTCCTCGTACGCCTCCTTCAGAGCCTTCACCTTCAACAGCGCAAGCTCTTTGCGAGCCGCGTCCGACAGCTCGGGCTCGCGCGGGCGTTTGTTTGGGTCGGATCGTTGGCGCTCCGGCCCGGCACGCGCGTTGCCCTGCGCAGGCAACTCGGACACGGCGTCACGCGCGCGAGCGCAGGATCATCGGCGCACTGCAACAGCGCATACGACACCCGGGCGTCGAGCTGCGCCCCCAGCGACGCAATCGTCAGCGCCTGGCCCTCGCAGCGATTGCAGATGAACCGCGCCGAGCGTTGCTCCGCCGCGCTCACGAGACCCACGTTGCAACGAGGGCATGTCAGCATGCGCCCATGTTCACAAAGGTATCGCGACTGAGAGGCTGAAACCATCAGCGGCAACATCTTCTGCCATCGATCGAGCCGCCATCGCCCTCGCCGGCGCCGTCAGGGTACGGCTGTGTTTGATGGCCGCCGACACGCCGGCGCGTCGTGGGTGTCAACTGACAGAGCCGATATGTTCCCGCTGACAGCCGTCACCACGACACGCGAGCCGCTGTCCGTTCTACAGGCGCATGACCGTGGGCTTGAGCTGGTAGAGCATCGCGAGGGCGTCTTTCTTCGTGGCTTCGTCGATGCCGCGCGTGGTCAGTGCGCCCATGATGTCGTCCATGGCCGCGAGGTACTCCTCGCCGCTGATGTTCATGCCTTTGTGCGCGTCGATCATGCTCCGGCCCGTGTACTTGGCCGGGCCTCCCGCGGCGGATTCGAGGAAGTCGCACAGGTGTTGCAGCGCCGGTCCGAGCTTGGCCGGATCCTGCGCCAGCGGCTCGAAGCGCTTGGCGATGATGGGATTCGCGAGGTGCGCTTGGGCGATGGTCTCGACCAGCGCGCGGATGCCTTCGGTGCGCCCCAGGCGCTCGTACATTGAGGTCATGACGGTGTTCTCCTACGAAGAGTTGGGTGCTGCGACCGAAAAACAGACCGGTCGGTCCACGCCTCTAATAGACTGGTCGGTCTATGTCAATGAGGGAGAGCCCATCAGCCGCGAGTGGCGCGCTGGAAGTAGAAATCCAGCATCTCGTCGAGCGGGTCCGCGCGCCGCTGCAGGCGGCTGCGCAGGGCGGCACCTTCCCAGCAATTCACGAGCAACATCGATAGCTTATGTGAATCCGAGTCGGCCGGTAGCTCGCCCCGCGCGTGCGCGTCCGCGAGGCATTTTTCGAGCCGCTCGCCGATGGCCAGGAAGCACTCCTCGATCTTCTTACGGAAGGCCTCGCTGACCCCGGCCAGCTCCTGGCCGAGCCCGCCGATCAGGCAGCCGAGATAGCCCTCGCCTCGATAGCTCTCCCGTGTCGCCTCGAAGAAGTTCCGAATGCGCTGCAGCGGTGGCGTTGCGGGGTCGAGCAGGCAGGCATCGAGCCCGGTGTGGACGCCCTCCATGTAGAGGTCGAGCACCTGCAGGGCGAAGTCTTCTTTGCTCGCGAAGTGGTGATAGAACGACCCCTTAGGCGTGCCCGTCGCATCGAGCACGGCTTGGATTCCGAGGTCGTTGTAGCCGCGCTGGAGCAGCATGGCGAGACCCGTCTCGAGCAGTTGTCGCTTGGTCGAATGCATTCGTTCGGGCACGCGCGCGGGCGTGTCACCTTCGTAGCACGAGACCGCGGGTCGGCCATCCGCGCGTCACGCTCAATGTCCACAGCTAGGGCTTCGCCAACTCCGGCAAGCTCACGCAGCCCTGCTCGAAGCGCAGCGCTTCGTAGGTCCCGGCCTCTAGCTTCGTGCACAGGTTGCCGACGATGTTCACCGTCTGTCCGTCGCCGGCCAAGTTCCACGACGCTGTCGCGTCGCCGCTCCACTTGTGCGGCACCTCGTAGTCGATGGTGGCGTCAGTGATCACCATGTGCAGCTCGGACGGAGTTGCAACCGCCGCGCCGAGCACGATCGCGCACGTGTCGAGCTTCACGGACACGGTCTGCGCCACGATCTGGTGCATCACAGTTTGCAGCGATGCTGCATCGCTCGCCGCGATGTACTGCGTCGTGCCGCCGGCCTTCGCCACTTCGTTCAGCGTCGCTTCGCCCGTGCCGCCGACACCCGGCACACCGAGGACGTACGTCTTGATGCCGTGGCCGGCCCAGCTGGTGACGAGACTAACGGCCATCGTCTGATCCCAGTTGCAGTTGGGATCGCCGTCGGTGACGACGATGACCGACGTGCTGCCCGTGAGCGCCGCAGAGGCCAACGCCGCGTCTGCGACTTTCAGCGCCTCGAGGGTAGGCGTCTGACCGAGGCCCGGCTGGTACATCGGCGCGCCGCCCGAGCGACCGGTCTGCATCTTCGTGACCGCCTGCGCTCCGGCTTGAAAATCCAGCTGCGTCGCGCTCGTGATCGACGACACGCCGCAGGACAACATGGCGTCGTCATCCGGGAAGAACACCGCACCCACGGTGAGCTGATCTTGAACCGGCGTCAGCGCGGAGACCATCGCGCCGCCCGCAGCCTGCCAGCGCGGCTTACCGTTCCAGTCGGTCTGCATGCTGCCCGAGCGATCGAAGATCATCAGCACGTTGCCCGGCACGGTGACCATCTTCACGTCGGCACTGACGCGCACGCTGTCGCAGGTGCCTGAGTCGTTCAGGTTGGCGTCCGGCGCGCTGCCGGAGTCGGACGCATGGTGCGCCTGTGATGCGTCAGCTGCATCTATGCCGGCGTCCTTCGCGCACTTGCGCGTGCCGGAGGCGTACCCGAAGAAAACCTCCGACCAGTTGACCTCGGCGGCCTTCCAGCCGAGCCCATCGAGCTCCGCGAGGTCCGCGTAGAGCACGGCTTCGCCCTCGGTCATGGCATGTGCGGCAAGACGGCCGTCGAAATCGACACTGCCCCGAGTGTGAAACGCGCCATCGGCGTCTTGCATGGCGTGAATCATCTCGTGCAGCAGCGTGATGGCGTACCCGGGTGAATCGAGCCCTTCTCCTTACGAGCGCCCAAGGTGGCGCAAACGGCGGACCCGCCTGGCGGCCGCCACCCAGCGGCAATGCCTCACTGGACAGCATTTCGCTTACCTCGGACGGATCGGTCTGGGTCGATCTCACGCGCTACGTCTTCGAGCTGGGCCTGCGCGCCGCGTAGCTGCTCCGCCAGCGGGCCGACCGCTGGGTCGCGCGCAGCGGCCTGTTCCAGCTCTCCCGCGCCGCGGCCGTTGATACTTCGCCGAAGATATCATCCGTCAACTCAACGGGGAGCGTGGTTTGTGTGGACTATGCGCCATGGCGCTGGCTTGCGGTGCGCACGCGATCACGCTTTCACGAGCGTAACAAGCGCTCGAAGGCTTGGTCGTGCTCTCGTGCGAAGCACTCCTCGAAGCCCACATCGCGGATCATGAATTGCTTGGTGGCCTGCAGCGCGTGCCACTGGGCCTCGACGATGCTCCTGCCCACGGCCTGCGCGGTCGCCAGCAACTCGGCCGGCTCGACGACCTGACTCACGAGGCCCATGCGATACGCCGTTTCCGCTGTAATCTTCGAGCCCGTGAGACAGAGCTCGCGCGCATGTCCGACGCCGACGATCCAGCGCAGCGGCGTGTACAGCGGCGGCGCACCCAGCTTGATTTCTGGATGACCGAACACGGCGCTGTCGCAGCAGATTCGGAGATCACACAGCGCGATCAGGTCCAGCGCACCAGCCAGCGCAGGTCCGTTGACGGCGGCGATGGTTGGCTTCGGGAAATACCAGACGTCCCGATGGTACAAGCGCGGAGCTCCGGTACAGCTCTGCGAGCCTGTCCGCCTGCCCGAACTCGTGCAGGTCGAAACCCGCCGAGAACGCAGAACCCTCGCCGGTGAAGATCACGGCGCCGACCTGTGACGCATCTTTCCATTGCGCGAGGCAAGCCGATATCTCGGTTCGTTTTGGATCGAGAGCGCATTGCGCCGCTCGGGGCGGTTCAACGTGATGATGCCGATGCCTTCGGATGAAACTTCAGTGCGCAGCGTCTGGAATTCCATCGGCGGCTCTTGCCCGGCTCGGAGTGTGTTCACGCGGCGCACTCGGGAAACTCGGCGTCGATGCCGGCACGCATGGCGCTGAGTGCGTGTGCGCGTACTCGTAGCTTGGTGGCGGCATGGGCCGGCATGTTGAGGCTCGTCAGACGCCGTGCTTCGGCGCGCGCAACGACGGCGAGCTCCTCTGGCGCCGCGAGTTGATCGAGGAAGCCTACAGTGACCGCGGCTTCTGGCCGGTAGATGGTTCCTGTGATCGTCGCGTGATTGAACCAGGCAGGGCTGAGACGTTGGCGCGCCACCTCGACCCCGTAGTGCGGCATGGTCAAGCCGATGGCTACTTCGTTCAGACCGATCTTGCGCTCGCCGGTCACGCCGATCCGCACGTCGGCTGCTAGCAACATGAACGCGCCTTGCGCGATGGCGTGCCCGGTGCACGCAACTACAATCGGCTTGGGGAAGCTCAACATGCGATGCACGAGCTCGCCACCTGCGCGTAGGGTGCGTACGATTTCCTCCAACGAACTCTGGAACATCGCGAGGTCGTAACCGCCGGAAAAAATGCCGGGCCTGCCCGTGAGCAGCACGGCTTGGGCTTCGCGCTCGGCGTGGTCGAAGGCGGTCTGGAGCGCGCGCAGCATCGGCAGCGACATCACGTTGACTTTGCCATCGTCCATCACGATGGTTGCAATCGAATCGCTCAACTCGTAGGTCACTAAGCTCTGCGTGGTCATGCGTCGACTCCTTTGGCTCGGCGGTGTGCTTTCTTCGTTCGCGCGCTCGCCAATCCAGCGAGCGCAGCATTCTCGAGCAGCGGCGCGACGCGCCGCGGAGCCTCCAGCACGCGGCTCCGAACCCACTGGCGGCAGTATTCCTGAACCGGACCCATGCAGATCGCGTGAGCCACGGTCATCTCGAGCTTCGGCATCAAGCGTGCTGCGACCAAGCTTGCGTAGAAGGCGTCGAGCGCGGCGTAGAAAGCGGCGTTGTGCGCTGCGAGCGGCGCGGCCGCTTCGGACATCACTTCCTCGGGCAACGTCGAGAACAGAAAACGGGCGAGGCCCCGATGATCCTCCACCCAGCCGAGGTGTGCGCGGATCAGCGAACGCACCGCCAGCTCCGCCGTGTTGCCTCGCGCGAGCGCTGCCGAGGCGATTCGCTGGTAGTGGGCCATGCCCGTGACGTACACGGCCGCCGCGAGCGCGGCTTTCGACGCAAATGCGTGGAACATGCTGCCGCTGGAGATGCCGAGCGCATCTCGCACCGAAGCGACCGTGAAGGTTGCGTAGCTGCCCTCTGCGAGCTGACGCGTGGCTTCTTCCAGGATCCGGGTGCGTGTGTCTGTCACTAGGTTACCGCGCTAGAGCAAGACACTAGCGCAGCGCTCTAGTTGGGGTGAGGCGGTGTGTCCTCACGGCTGCGCTGCCGCCGTGCCCGGACCCTTGCCGCGCCGCGGGGCCGTTGATACCTCGCCGAAGATATCATCGGTCAACCATGGGGGACCCACGGTTTATGCCTCCTACACGCACCACGCGGTCGGGCCGTACTTCGTGGAGCTGCATCCGCAGGTTCTTCTCTCCAAAACCCCTGCCGTGCTGCGCTTCCAATTGTCGCCCCACCGCAGCGACAATCCGCGCCCCATACTCGCCTCGGCGCCCTTCGAGGATCGTCGTGTGAACACGGTGACCAAGCTGCCAGTAGAGAGTCGTGAGCGCGGCATTCGCCGCCTGCGCAACATTCTGTCGGGCCGCGTCGATCATCTTGGCAAGGTCGGACGCGAGCACGGAGATCTCGGCGTCGTCCGGCACTGCAGCCCGTGTCAGCGCAGCGGTTTTGCGGATCCCTTTGGTCGACTTGCTACGTGGTGAGCGCGTCATTGGGAGGCCCCACCCTCGCGCGCCTCGTCTTCTTCAGTCGGCAGCGCAGCTTGACGCGCCCGGTAAGCTTGGTGCGGATGCGCCGGCTTGTCCGGGTAGCGACGTTCCGGCGCGCCCTCTCTCACGAGCGGCGCGAGATGCTTCTCCGATAGATGAGCAGGGTCCTTCCGGCTGAGCACCAAGGCGAGCTCGCGCGGGGTCCACCAGCGCAACTCGCACAACTCCACGATGACCCTGCGGAGCGCAGTGGGCGTCGGCTTACCGCCGAGCGCCGCGATCGATACTTGAAGCGCCAGCGGGATGCTCGCCGAGAGCCGATCCGCATCCTGCGGAGCTTCCCCGTTTTCGGCTGGGAGCCCCCCGGTTTGCTCACCGAGCCCCCCGGTTTGCTCACCCGCAGGCGGAGCGTTGCCATCCGTGGGTTTGCGCCCGAGCAAGTAGCCGCCTCCGAGGCCGGGCTCGTTCGAAAACGCTGAGATCGTCTCGAGGGCGCTCTGAGCGCTTGGGCTCGCTCCCATGCGATTCGTCGACCTCGTTGACGCGAACCAGAAGCTCAGCGGCTGGCAGGAAGGTCGTCATGCAATCTCCGCGGGAGGCCTCATGCGTCGTCGACGAGGTCGAGCTTGGGCAAGTGTGCCACGAGCTGAACCGTCTTCACGCTCACGTTGATCACGCGCAGGAGCAGCGAGAGCGGGTAGCGTACGTCGTGCATCGTCTCGATGGCCCAGTCGTTGGCGTCTTTGACGATGCCGCTGTCTTTGTCGGTCATGACGCTCTGGCGTTCCATGACCCACTCGATGAAGTAGGTGCCCTTCTCACGCTCGGTGCGGGCTAGGTTTCGGAACTCGTCCAGCAGACTCGTAAGCGCGGACATGCTCGGGACCCCTTCGATGATGAAGCGGAACCGAGCATGCCCGAGCGCCTACGCGCCCAACAACTAAAATCACCCGCTCAGAAGCAGTCGCTGCTGCTGGGCGAAGGTGACAGCTTGATGATCGCGTCGTTGCCGCGATCCGCGATGTAGAGATCGCCGTTGTAGAACGCGAGGCCTCGCGGATCGCTGAAGCCGCTGGCGACGCGCGTGACGGTGGGGTTTGCTGCGCTGGGTGTGCGCGTGTCGATGGCGTAGATGTCGCCGTTGGCCGAGTCGGACACGAGCAAGCAGCCGTTGACCGGATTGGTCGCCGGTACCGGCGAAATGGGTTCGAGCACGGCATCGTAGAGCGAGCCGAAGTTCTGCGCGCCTCCGTTGCCGATCGCGAAGACCTGCGTGGGCGCTGCGGCATCGACGGCGTGATAGGCGCGCACGGTGTTCGTGTTCTGGGTGTCCACGAAGTACAGGTACAAGTCGCGCGCGCTGAGGCTCGCGGCGCTGCTCATGTCTTTCACCGCGAGCCCGCGCTGTCCCGTGGCTACGTTGAACGCGCCGTGGTTGGCGGTGGTCATCGCGGTCGGGGTGAGGTCTTCCGGCAAGCGATAGATGTTGTTGTCGTTGGTCTGCGCGAAGAACAGTTCTTCGGCGTGGCCTTGCGTGAGCGTCGCGCCGCTGATCGTCATGCCGGTGGTGCTCAAGGTGAGCGCGTCGCCGGCCTCACCCGCGCTGCGTGCCGCAAGGACGACCTTGCCGCTGCCCGCATCCACGCTCGCGTTCACCATCGCGCTGTTACCTGCGATCGCCGCGGCCAGCGCCTGGTTCTTCGTGTTTGCGCCGAGCGTGACGCAGACCGCGCCGCCGTTGCAGCCGTTGGCTGCACTGTCCAGCTCGAAGGTCTGACCTGCCACGAGCACGGTCGCGCCGTCGTTGGCCGCGCTCGCGTCGACCACGCCTCTCGCGACCGTGGAGCGAACCGTGCACATGCCTTCGGATTGACCACCCGCGAGCTGCAGGTAGTTCACGACGGTCGCGCCCGTCGGATCGATCTTCGAGATGCGCGTGGTGTCGGTCACGTAGATGTTGCCGCCGCCGTCCACCGTGAGGTAGCGCGAGTTGCGGTTGAAGCTGGAGAACACCACCGGAGCGCTCGCGCCGCTGGCGATCTCGAGCAGCTCTTGGTTGCCGTCGTTGCCGATGAACATGTCACCCGCCGCGTTGAACGCGATGTCGGTCGGTGCGCTGATCGTGCCGCCCGAGGCGACTACCGACACCGCGCGACCGAACGTGGCGAACACGCCGACGCGTAGGATCAGCTGATCAGTGGAAGCACGATTGCCCGAGCCGTCCGTTGCCATGCCGACCAGCGGCACGTCTTCGGGCAGCACGCCGTTCGGCACGGTGAACAAGAAGTGCACCGCCTCGGGCAGCGTGCTGTTGGCGGACACGAGCACGGTGCGGGTGCGCAGCGTGCCGGTGGTCTGGAAGAACGCGGAATATTCGAGCTCGGAGAGCGCGATGTTGTCGTTGCCGACCAGGTCGAACTCCACGGTCGCACCGCGCGTGACGGAGCAGGCCGGCGGCGCGCCCGCAGGTGTACAGCCGACACCATCGACGAGAATGTTGGCGATCGAGACGGTGGGCGGTGTCGCGTCGATGCCGAGCACGGTGACGAACGCGCTCGCCGACACAGGACCGTTTGGCTTGTACGTGGTCGTGATCGTGTACGTGCCGCTCGTGCTGAACATGAAGTCGCGCTGGAACAAGCCGTCGCTGCAGGTGGTAGCTCCCGCGGAGCTCGGCGTAGGACTGCCCAGGATCTCCAGCGTGTTCGGATCCACGGCGCCTGCGACGCACGGCACCGCGTTGCCGTACGCGTCGTGAATGGTCGCAAACGCGTGCACGGTATCGCCGGGCGAAGCCAGCGTCGACGACAAGAACACGTTCGCCGAATGCGCGTTACCGACATCGACCGTAAACGACTTCACGGCCGGTGCGGCCACACCCGCAACGTACGCGCTCAAGTCGAACATGCCCGCGGTGGACAAGTGCGCGACTTGGCCGACGCCCGTGACGCCGTCGTCGATCACGTTCGCGCCGGGCGCGCTGGTGACTACGTTCACAGGGCCGGTGGTCACGTTGCCGTACGCGTCGATCACGGCGTAGCGGTAGTACACGCTCTCGCCGGCCGCGACCGCGAGCGGTCCGGTGATGTCGGCGTTCCAGGTGGAGTCGGTGAACGCGAACGCGTCGCCCTTGCTGCAGTCGCTCGGATCGAGCGGTGCGAAGCGCGCCGCCGGACCGGGTCGCACGGTGACAGGCGTAGAGGCGGTCACCTTGCCCGAGGTCGCCGTGATCTCGAAGCCGTAGCTATTGCTCGCGGCGGAGCTCAGGTCGTAGGCCACGAAGCGGTGCGCATCGAGGAAACCTTGCGTGAGCGTCTTGATCGCGCATGCAGGCTTGTAGCTCTTCTTGAGCGCAGGCTTGCTCGTCAGCTGGATTGCTGCGTCCGGGACCACGTTGCCGTAGGCGTCGTGCGCCACGGCCGTGACGTACACGGTGGTGCCGGCCATCACAGCGCCCAGCGAGACGTCGAGCGTGATCTCGGTGGCGGCGCCCGCCTGCACGGTGACGTCGCGGCTCAGCGCAAGCGAGCTGCCTGCGGCGGTCGCGGCGATCGCGAACTGGCCCGCCGAGCGAATGTTCGAGACGTCCGAGCCCGCGACGAACGCATTCGGAATGCTGGTCGAGATTGCGACCGGAATGTCGAGCACGTGGCCGGCCTCGTCCACTGCCTGCGTGACGGCGTGCACTTTGTCGCCCGCCTTCAGCACGACCGGGTCGGGCGCAGCCTGCGTCGCGCCGTTCACCAGCAGCTGCAGCGAGAGCTTCGACGGAATGCCGTGGCCGTGCTCCTGCACGATGTCGAGCACGGTCGGCTCGCTGGCGTTGCCGGCATGGTCCTTCGCGACGAACGAGAGCTTGTTGTCGGCGCCCGCTTTGAGCGTGGCCACGACCTCGAAGCTCGAAGTGAAACGGTCCGCCGTGATCTCGGCGGGCACGAACTTGTCGGCGCCGGACATCACGATCGTCGACCCGGGCTCGGCGCTGCCGTGGATCGTGACCTCGGTGAGCGCGGTCGGCGTCTCGACAGGCTCGATGCGCGGCGGAGGAGGCGCCGATTTGTCACGGCTGCTGCAACCCCAGACGCACGACACGACGAGCAAGCAAGCGATACGACGCATGAGACCTCCATGGAGCGGGACGCGAGCGCGCGCACCGTCGATCTTCGATGGCCGGATCTTCATTATTCCGTCAGCAACGCGTCAGCTGCGGCGCTTTACTCAGATCCGCACGACGTCTGCGCGGATCTCCGCCGCGCTGCGCACCTGCCTACACCAGGGCACGAAGCGCGCGTTCAGCGTTCGCCGTACTTGGTGACGGTCTCGATGCCGAAGCTGCGTAGGATCTCACCCGGCGGAGTACCACCGGCTTGGATGATCACCGCATCATTCGGCAACGTGCGCACGCCGCTCGGCGTCGACAGTTGCACACCGTCGGGCTCGATGCTCGTGAGCTCGCTGTTCATGACCGGCTCGATGCGGCGCTCCGCGCTCGCGAGGTCGAGCCGCTCTTGGTTTTGGGCGCGCAGCCGAGCGAATACGCCCTTGCGATACGAAAGGCTCACCGTGGCACAGCAGCCGGCGTCCGCCAGCGCGAGCGCGGTCTCGGCTGCGCTGTTGCCGCCGCCCACCACCAGCACGCGCTTGCCGCTGAACTTCTGCGGCTCGAGCAAGCGATACGCCACCTTCGGCAGGTCTTCACCGGGCACGTCCAGCTTGCGCGGTGAGCCGCGGACGCCGAGCGCGAGCAGCACGTTGGCTGCGCGACGCTCGCTCTTGTCGCTGTGCACCACCCACATACCGCTGCCGTCTTGCTCCAACTTCGTGACGAGCTCGCCGGTGATGATCGGAGGACTCGTGCGCGCGCGGATGTCCTGCCACAGCTCGACCAGCGCTTCTTTCGACATCGTGCGGCGCTTGACCACGCCGTAGCTCGGGATCTCCAGCTCGCCGGTCATCACGATCTTCGCGCGCGGAAAGTGCGCGATCGTGCCGCCGAACACCTCGCGCTCGAGCAAGAGCACCGACAGGCCCGCTTCCATCAAGCGCAGCGTGGCGGTGATGCCCGCCGGACCTGCACCCACGATGATCGCGTCGTACGCGCCGTCTTTGCCGCGCCGCAGCGGCTCGCTCTTGTCACCGGAACCGGCGATGACGTGATCGGCCGCTTGGCGACCTTGGTTGACCGCGTTGCGGATCAAGCCCATGCCCCCAGGCAGAAGTTGGGTTTGGACGAGCCGGTCAAGTAACCGCCGACCTCACCGTGGTGGCGGTCGATACCCGGTCGCGTGTGATTGCCGGTGTGGCAGTGGATGCAGTCGGTGTTGTCTTTGTTGTTCGGCGTGCCGAGCGCCTCCTTGTGGCAGTCGCTGCACGCGATGTTCGAGTGGCGCCCGCTCGCGATCGGGAAGCGGCTCTCCGGGTGCGAGCCCGAGGCCGGCTTCCAGGCTTTCGTAGTGTGGCAGTCCTGGCAGGTCGTGGGGAACGTGTCGTGTCCGGGATACGGACTGCCGTCGTAGTCGGCCTTGTGGCAGCCGATTTCTATTAGCGGCCTACAAGACGGCTTCGCGGTTGGGTGATTGTGTCACCTCGGGACCGATGCCCCTTTCATCCCGCCTATGAGCCCTGCACAGCCTGGCGTGGCTGGCGCTGCTCGCGCTCACGCGCTTGTAGCGCACCGTGCTCGGGCAACGCATCGGCGGCATGGCGGCGCTGCTCTTCGCGCTCGATCACACGCACGGCTTCGTGGTTGGCTTCATCTGCAATCGCCACGCGTTGGTCACGGGCTTGATCGGCGCGCTGTGCCTGCTCGCGCATCTGCAAGCGCGGCGCAACCGAGATCCACGCGCGCTGTGGCTCGCACCGTTTCTGTACGTGTTCGCGCTGCTCTCCTGTGAGGCGGCGATCGCCATCGGCGGCTACATCTTCGTAGCGGCTCGAGGGCCGTCATCGGCGATGAAAGCCGCGCCACGTCTGCGGGACGTTCCAGATCGAAGAACGTCGCGCGCCGCCCGCGAGCGATGGAGCGGGCAAGCGTCGTCTTACCCGATTGCCTGGGCCCGAGAATCGAGACGATCGGCCCGCGGGTAAGGGCAGTCCGAATCTCGTCCGTGTGCCGGCTGCGACGAATCACAGCCACAACCTACCATGAAAATCCTCAATGTAGTGGAAGATTTTCATGGTAGGTTGTGACAGTCGAGGGTTTTCTTGCGCCAAATTTCACGCAATGCCCTGTCCGCGCGCCCCGCCCTCGCGCTCAGCCGAACAGCTCCGGCAAGCTGCCGGTCACTTCGCCGAGGGTGTCACCTGCAAACCCGGCGCCCTGCATGGCGCTCAGTAGACACTGCGCGGGATGCGCTCCGCTGGTTGCTACGTGCTTGCCGGGCTTCAAGCCGCCGGCGCTGCCCGCCACGAGCAAGACCATGTCTTCGACCGAGTGCGTTCTCGGCGCCGTGTCGCTCGGTGAGTTCAAGTGCCGGCCGTGGCCGGCTTCCGGCATGAAGACGAGCGCGGAGCTGTCGAGCAGCGTGCCCGCGCCTTCGCTCGTGCTCTTGAGCTTGTCGATCAGGTACGCGTAGTGGCTGAGGTGCCACTGCAACATCAAGCTCACTGGCAGCTGGCCGCGGAACTCGGCGTCGCCATTGTGACCGACTTCGTGTAGGTCGGCGCGGATCTCGCGCGACAGCGCCACCGGCGAATCGAGGTAGCTCGCCAAGGGGAACACGTTCATGTGCGATTGAAAAGTCGTGATTTGCAAGGTGGCAGCGCGCGTGAGGTCGCACACGAAGGCCATGTGAATCAGGTCGGCCATGACGCGCGCGCGCTCGTGCTCACCGCTGTAGCCGGTGCTGGTGGCGATCACGTCGGAGCCCGACCCAGCGTTATCGCCCCCGATGCCGGGGTCGACGCCCGGGTCGGCGGGTCGTGCGCACGCGCCACCGGACATCGGCATCTGGCTGATGCGCGTCTCGAGATCGCGGATTTCGTCGAAGTGCCGTTGCAGACGCGCACGGTCGGCCGCGCCGACGCTGTCGAGCACGCGCTTGCGCTTGCTGGTGATCAAGTCGAGCACGCTGCGCCGCGCACGCTGGTTGAAGTCGAACGCGGCGCGCGCGGCGGCATCGCTCGGCATGAAGTTGCCGAAGATCGACTGATACGCCGTGGCCGGGCTGTCCTGCGCTTCGATCGGATCATTGTCGCCGGCAAACGACATGCGATGTCGACCCGCGAAGCTGTAGCCACTCAAATAGAACGACGGCTGCGCGCGCAGCACGATCGACGGCAGCGCGGTCTGCCCCTGGTTCAGGTTGGCGATCACTTGATCCGACGTGATGCCGCGCGCCGTGAAATTGCTGGTCACGGAGCGCATGCCGCTGAGCAGCGGGCTCGCGCCGCCGCCGTGAAAATCGCGAAACGCGCCGCCGGGCGGAACATCCGCGGGATCGGCCGAGGTCAGGCTGTACGGAATGCGCATGCCCGACACCAACGTGAAGTCGTTCTGCAGCTTCGCGAGCGGACGCAGCGGCGTGGTGATGTCGTAGCCGGCACCCGATTGGGGCGGCACGATGTAATGGCCGGCCTGCGTGAGGTTCGTGCCGTTCACTTTCTGTTGATCGTGCGCGTAGTCGTCGCCGCCGAGCGCTTGGCCCGCGAACACGATCGCGTAGCGCTTCGGCAGTGCGCTGGTGCTCTGTGCGAATGCCGTGCCGTGCTCGTTCAACATGCAGTCGAGCAGCGGCAGCGCCACGACTGCGCCACCCAAGCCGCGGAGCACCGTTCTCCGATTGATCTTGGTCTTACGCATCACTTCGGCTCCAAGCGGCGCGCGAAGGCGTCGCTCTCGATGTAGCTCAGGATCAACTTGGCCAGCTCGTGCTTCGCGGCGCCGAAGTCGTCCGACAGCGCGCTGAGCGCGTCGAGCTCATTGCCTTCCGGCGCGCGGCCGATCGCGAAGCGCAGGAACTGCTGCACGATGCACGCTTGCACGAGGTTCTGGTCGACCAACAGCTTGCCCAGTTCGGCCGGACCGCTGAACGTACCCACGCCCAGGATCTCGCCTTTGCCTGCGATCGTGCACTCCGGGTGCCCGTCGTCGTGCGTGCGATAGACACCTGCGAGGCCGTAGTTCTCCAGCCCGAAGCCGATGCCATCGGTCAAGCTGTGACAGCCGGCGCACGATGCGTTGCTGCGATGCTCCGCGTAGCGATCGTACTTGCACACGGCGTTGCCGCTGCCTGCGGGCGGTTTGTCGGCCATCACGTTAGGTGGCGGCGGCATCAGCTGCTCGCACAGAAGGCGCGTGCGCACGAAGATGCCGCGCTGCGTGGGGCTGGTGTCGCTGAACTTGCCGAACGCAGACAGCACCGCGCCTTGCGACAAGATGCCGGCGCGGCCGCTCTTGCCGTAGCTCACCCAACCTTTGCCGCCGCTCGGGCGCGGCAAGCCGTAGTGGTCGGCGAGCGTGTCGTCGAGATAGGTCTGATCGAACGTGAACACGTTCAAGTAATCCTGCGGCTCGTCGAACACCACGCGATCGATCAACGCAGAAGTCTCGCGTGAAAACGCCGCTGCCAGCGCCGGCGTCTGCGGAATCGCGCGATAGCCGAGCCACATGGCGTGGAAGCGATGCAGCTGCGTGCGAGCGCGCGGATCTTCCAACATGCGCTTGGCGATCGCGACGCGCATGCCCGCGTCGTGCAGGTGGCCGGCGTCTGCGTCGGCGTCGAGCGCGGCATCCGGTGTGCTGCCCCAGAGCAGATAGCTCAAGCGCACCGCCAGCTCGTGATCGTTCAAGTCGAACAGCTGCGCGTCGCTGGTCTTGGTGCCGCGCTCGATGCGATACAGAAACTCGGGATCCTGCAGCACCGAGCGAATCAGCAGCTCGACACCCGTGTAGAAGTCGTTGCTCTCGGTCGCGAACGCCAGCAGGGACATGTACGCGTCGGTCTCGGTCTTCGTGACCGGCCTGCGAAACGCGCGCCGCGTGAAGTCCTGCACCACCATCGAGAAACACGAGGCATCGCTGGCGCTGCTCGGCGTGCAGGACACGAGCTTCTTGCGCAGCGTCTTGTCGTGCGCGATACGCGGCGCCACGTTGGCGGCCAGCGTCTCGAGCGAGTCGATCAGCGCGCCCGACGCACGCTGCGTCGGATAGTCGTTGTCGTAGGGCGCGAACAGATCTTCCGCAAGCAGCCGCGAAGCCGGCGCCGTGTCATCGCCAAGCAAATCGCTCAGCGTGTTGTCCAGCTCCGCCCGCGACAGCCGCCGAGCCGCACTCGCCGAACCCACATAAGGTCCCGACTGCGCCCCACCATCGACAACCGCCCCGCCATCCGCCCCAAGCTCCGCGCCATCGCCGGAGCCGCCCCCACGCCGCCCGGCGCTCAGCCCAGTCTTCGGATCCCCGACATGTCCGGTAGAACAGCCCAGCGCAGACAACACAGGCCAAATCCCGAGAAAAACTGCGATTCTCCCAGGCATTCGCACCAGGAAGTCAGTACACCGAGGCCCTCCTCGAGGCTCACTTTTTGGTAGCGCGGCGAGCTCAGTCGTTGCCGGGAAAGAGCTTGGTGATCGCTTCGACCTTGTCCAACAGCTCTTTCGAATACGTGCGGCCGATCATGCGCAGGCGCAGCTTCTTGCCGGCGTCTTCCCACTCCGCGTTGTTCTTGAACGGCACGGCTTTCAGACCATGGCAGCTGTTTGGCGTAGAGCAGCGCAGCGCCGAGGAGCTTGTTTTCGACGATGGCCGCCTGATGCACGTGTCCTTCCTTGTGGAAGGCTCGCGCTGACAGTTCGTGGCCGTCGTGCACGATGCTGACTCCGCCGTCCTCCGTCTCGTAGTACCTGGATCCGCGCCTCGCCGCGGCGTGGCCGGGCGAGCTTGAACCACCACGCGCCTCGACCGGCCATGGCCACGGGGATTATGGGCTGCGGATCTCGCGTGCTCGTGAACACCCAGATCGCCGGGATGTGAACACCCAGATCGCGATGTGAACGCTCGGATCGCCGGCATGTGAACACCGAGATCGGCAGCGTGAACGCCGAGATCGGCGTGCGTGAACACGGCGCTTTTGGCGCCCGGCGGATCACGCGCGAGACGGTGACGCAGGTCGTGAATGTTGACATCCCGTCGCTCCT
>JADGRF010000132.1 GCA_017881055.1 Sandaracinaceae bacterium | reverse complement strand
GTGAGCCGCTCGATCTGTGCCGACTGCTTGCTCACCAGTTCGGTCAGCTCAGCGAGCTTCGCGTCCTGCTCCGCGAGCTTCGTATCGCGCTCGGCCAAGGCGGCCTTGAGCACTGACACGCTCGCCCAGCGTCGCTGTTTGCTGTTTCAGCTGCGCAGGCGAATCAAGTGACCCATGCGGTCGCGCTTGGTGTCGAGGTACTCGCGGTTGTGCTGGTTGGGCTCGATGTCCATCGGCACGCGGCGAGTCACGATCACGCCGTCGGCGCGCAGCGCGTCGACCTTGGCGGGGTTGTTCGTGAGCACCGCGACCGAGGCCACGCCGAGATCGGCGAGCATCGCGCTCGCGACGTGGTAGCGACGCGCATCGGCTTCGAACCCGAGGCGCAGGTTCGCATCGACCGTGTCGGCGCCCTGCTCTTGCAACGCATAGGCGCGAATCTTGTTGCCGAGACCGATACCGCGACCTTCTTGGCGCAAGTAGATCACGGCGCCGAGATCGCGCGCGCCGATCGCACGCAGCCCGGTGTCCAGCTGCTCGCGGCAATCGCACTTCAGCGAGTGCAGAACCTCGCCGGTGAAGCACTCGCTGTGCACGCGCACCAGGAGATCGCGGGCCGCGCGCACGTCGCCATGCACGATCGCGCAGTGCTCGACGTCCGGATGGGCCACCTCGCGGTACACGACCAGCCGAAACGTGCCGTAGTCCGTGGGCACTTCAGCCTCGGAGTAGCGCTCGATCAGCGGCGACGCGGGGGGCGCGGAGGAAACATGCGGCACGGGCGCCAAGGGTGACACACTCGCGGCGGAATCGGGGCGCCCGTCCTGGCGGGCTTCCTGGCGCCCGTCCTGGCGCGCGTCCTTCCCGGAAGTTTTGAGGGGGTTCATCGCGAGCCTTTCACACCCAGACCAACCGACGGCGATCAATCTAAGGCTAAAACCTACACCGTCAAGGCAGCGAGGACCCGAGCCCGTGGGCGGCGGAGCACGCCGAGCGCTCCCGCGAAGCCTGAGGGGCGACTCAACGCGTCTCACCCAGCAGCGCCGCCTGATGGTCGTTCTTCAACGCGGTGATCATCTCGCTCAGATCGCCCTCCATGACGGCGTCCAGACGATGCAGCGTGAGACCGATCCGATGATCGGTCACGCGGTTCTGCGGATAGTTGTAGGTGCGGATCTTCTCCGCACGCTCGCCCGAGCCCACCATGCCGCGGCGCTCGTCGGCTTCCGCTTGGTGCTGCACGCGCTGCTCGCGCTCGAGCAAGCGTGAGCGCAACACCTTGAGCGCGCGCGCCTTGTTCTTCAGCTGCGAGCGCTCGTCCTGACACTTCACGATCATGCCTGTCGGCTTGTGCAGGATCTGAACCGCCGAGTTGGTCGTGTTCACGCCCTGGCCGCCCGGTCCGCCCGACGCCGCGATCGAGATCTGCAGGTCTTCGTCGCGGATGTGCACTTCGACATCCGCCGCTTCGGGAAGCACAGCAACTGTCGCGGTCGACGTGTGCACGCGGCCTTGCGCCTCGGTGGCAGGCACGCGCTGCACGCGATGCACGCCGCCCTCGAAGCGCAGCTCCGAGTACACACGATCGCCCGTGACGAGCGCGATGATTTCCTTCATGCCGCCGTGCTCGGACGGGCTGCTCGAGAGCACCTCGACCTTGAAACGACGCTGCTCCGCGTAGCGCAGATACATACGAAACAGATCGGACGCAAACAGCGCGGCTTCTTCGCCGCCGGTGCCGCTGCGGATCTCCAAGACCGTGTTGCGCGCATCGTTCGGATCGCGCGGCAGGAGCAGCACCGAGATCTCGGCTTCGAGCGCGCCGCGCTGCGTCTCCAGCGCAGGCAGCTCTTCGAGCACCAGCTCGCGCAGATCGGGATCGTTGAGCGCGGCTTTGTCGTCGCGGATCTGTGTGGCGATCTGCACGTAGCGCTCGTACGCGAGCACCACGGGCTCGATCTCACCGCGCTCTTTCGAGCACGCAGTGAAGCGCGCGCCATCTCCCGCCACCTCGGGCTGACAGAGCAAGTCGGTCAGCGCGTGGTAGCGCGCTCGCAGGTCGCTGAGCTTGTCTTCGGGAAGCATGGAGCCCTACGCGGAGAGAGCCGCACGCTGTTCCGCGAGCAATCACGTACGCGGAGAGCCCCAGGCTGCTCCGCGGGTATGTCACGTACGCGGAGAGCCCCAGGCTGCTCCGCGGGTATGTCACTTAACAGCGTTTTTTGCGTACTTCTTCGTGAAGCGCTCGATGCGGCCGGCGCTGTCCAGCAGCTTCTGCTTGCCCGTATAGAACGGGTGGCACTCGGCGCAGATGTCGACGTTGAACGAGCCCTTGGTAGAGCGCGTCGTGAACTTGTTCCCGCAGGCACAGGTCACGTTTGCGTCGAGGTATTCGGGGTGGATGCCAGGCTTCATGGTGATTCTCCGGCTCCGGAAATAGGAGCCTAGTTTTGGGGCCGCAGAACCTACCCGACGATCGACTCCTGGGCAAGTCGCGCGCGTATTGCCTCCTTCCCGACGCCGAGACGCCCCGAAAGCTTGCGGGTCTGGCTCAGCCGCGATAACCAAACGATCGGGAACATGGGTCAGAAGCGAATCCACCTCATCGTGCGCGGGCGTGTCCAGGACGTGTTTTTCAGGGCCTCGGCCCTGCGAGAGGCCAAGCGGCTCGGCCTCACGGGCTGGGTCCGCAACCGCCCCGACGGCGCCGTAGAGCTGGTGGCCGAGGGCGAGGAAGACCAGGTGAAAGACTTGCTGGCCTGGGCTCAGCACGGCCCCTCCACCGCCCGAGTCGACAAGGTCGACACGCGCTGGCGCAGCTATACCGGCGAATTCGTCGAGTTCGAGATCGTCACGGTGTAGCAAGCCCGACCGGGCCGCACGCCGAAAAATTGGTCGTGGCGATGCCGTGGGCGAGACTCGCGATGTGCTCCGCTCAGGCATCACGACCCGCCTCGTCATCGTCCTCGGCGCCTCTTCGCTGCTCGCCTCCGTCGGCGGCAACGCACGAGCCGACGAAGCCGGTTTCATCACGGCAGGCGCACCCACCGCGGCGGCGCTTGCACGCTACGCAGGCGAGCTCGGAGCGAGCGACCGCGAGCTGCGTCGCACCGCGGCCGAAGGCCTCTCCCACCTGCCAGACGGCTCGCTGCCCGCGCTGCGCGAGCGCTTCACGCGCCTTTTAGCGACCCGACCCGCGCACGAAGACGTGCTGCGCGTGCTCACGCTGATCCGTCACGCCGGAGGCTCACGCCGCGCCGACGACGAAACCGATCTCGCGGCCGGCGTGCTACCCGCGCTCGAACACGATCGCTCGGCCGCGATGCTCGCAGTCGTCGAGCCACTCCTGTACCTGCGCGCGATCGAGGCCGCCAACGACATCGACACGCAGCTCGAGCTCGCGCGCTACGTGAGCCTCGACGACGGAGCGTTCCAAAGCGAGTTGCTCGGCTCGCGCAGGCGTCGTGGCGTTACGCTCTTGCCGGCGTGGATCATCCTGCGCTCGCACGAGAACGCCGTCGTACGCCGCTTCGCGCAAGCCACCGTGAGCGCGCTCGGCATGGACGATCCGAGGACAGCGCTCGCGCAGGAAGACCCGTTCCTAGTCGCGTCGATCGTGCGCGCCTACGTGACGCCGCTCGACTTCAGCGCGACGCCGCTGATCGTGCGCATGGTCAACGACACACGCATCGAAGTGAGGCAAGCCGCGCGCTTCGCGGTCTCGCGCTTCGGCAAGAACGCGATCTGGCCCGTGCGCGAGCTCTACGAAGAAGTCTCCGGCCAGGCCGCCGACAAGTCCTGGGACTTCGCCCGCAGCACGAACGAGCTCTACGCGGTGCTCGACCGTCCCGAGCTCGAAGACGCCGCCACGCTGCTCTCACGCGGCGAAAAGAGCCTCGCCGCGCATGACCTCGCCGCGATGCAGCACGCCTACGACACCCTGCTCGCCAAATACCCCGACTTCGCCGACAAAGAAAAGCTCGCCCCCGGCTACAGCAAGCTCGGCGCCGCCCGCTTCGAGGAAGACGACCTCGAAGCCGCCCGAGCCGCCTACCAGCGCGCCGTCCGCCTAGCCCCCAACACAAAAGACGCCCAACTCTGGCGCGCCCAACTAGCCTACGTCTCCGCCGAGCTATCCCTCAGCCACGGCATCGTAGACCTAGCCGCCTACGACCAAGCCCTGACCCTAGACCCCACATTAGCCGCCGCCCGCGAAGCCCGAGACCGCCTCTCCGGCGAAAAGAAACGCCGCCAAGACGAAAAGAAGCGCTGGTCCGCCACCGCCGCCCTAGCCCTCCTACTAGCGCTAACAGTCCTAGCCCTAAAAATGCGCCCCCGCCCCGTTCCAACTGACGCCCCCGCGACGGACGCCACGAGCTAGCGCCTCCCGCGCGCGCAGCGCCGCGTCCCGCTCTCAAGCAAGCAACAGAACCAACGCGAGCGGCGCGAATTGGGTTCTAACCGCGAGCGCGCCCGCAGCGCGGCGAGGGAGCGTACTTCCTGTACGTGACCGACCCGCGCGAGGACGTAAGCCGCGGATAGGACCCAAGGCGCGCCGCGATCACCCTCAGCTGGCGATTAGCTCGATGATCGAAATAGGAGCGTTGTCGCCGCGCCGATTGTTCTTCTTCATGATGCGCGTATACCCCCCGCCCTTGCCGTCCTTGACGCGCTTGGCATAGCGAGGTGCGATCTCGTTGAAGAGCTTGTAGATCAGGTCGACCTCTTCGATCGTTCCGTCAGGCAGCGTTTTCGCGAGCTGCTTGGGCAGGAACGACGCGACGAGGCGCTGAGCGTGCAAACGCTTGGCGAGCACCTTCGCGCGGTCGTCTTCCTTGAGCTTGGCGAGATCGGCCGTGAGGTCGTCGCCGAGACGCAGCGCCTTGGTGATCAGCCGCTCCGCGATGCGGCGAAGCTCCTTGGCCTTGGCGTCCGTGGTCTCGATGCGCTCGTGCAACACCAGATTGCCCGCGAGATTGCGGAACATCGCGCGGCGATGCGGCGTGTTGCGCCCGTACTTACGACCAGCTTTTTGATGCCTCATGACGAAATCCTAGGTAACTCGGAAAGCCACTGCGGAGAGCCAAAGGCTGCTCCGCAGGTATGTGAACCAGCTGCTCGGCGGGTATGTTACTAGTTAGCGTTTTGCTGGGACTTCCAGCGTTCGAGCATCGACGGCCAGCTGTCGATGCGCATGCCGAGCGACAAGCCCATCTCGGACAAGATCTCTTTGATCTCTTTGAGCGACTTGCGACCGAAGTTCTTGGTCTTGAGCATCTCGCCCTCGGAGCGCTGCACGAGCTCACCGATCAGGTGGATGTTGGCGTTCTGCAAGCAGTTCGCCGAGCGGACCGAGAGCTCGAGCTCTTCGACCGTGCGGAACAGGTTTTCGTTGAGGGGTTCCTCAGCGCGATCCTCTTTCGCCATCGCTTCACTCTCTTCTTCGAAGTTGATGAAGATGGTGAGCTGGTCCTTGAGGATCTTCGCCGCGTAGGCCACGGCATCCGCCGGAGTGACCGCGCCGTTGGTCCACACTTCGAGCGTGAGCTTGTCGTAATCGGTCTGCTGGCCGACGCGCGCATTGGTCACCGTGTAGTTGACCTTGCGGATGGGCGAGAACAGCGAGTCGATCGGAATCGTACCAATCGGCATGGTCGCTTCTTTGTTGCGCTCAGCCGGCACGTAGCCGTGACCTTGGCCGATCGAGAGCTCCGCGGAGAAGCGGCCGCCCTTGGCGACGTTGCAGATCACGAGATCCCTGTTCAAGACCTCGATCGCGTCGGTCGTGGTGATGTCTCCAGCCTTAACTTCGGCCGGGCCGTCCTTCTCGAGGCGCAGCGTGATGCCGCTCGGGCCATAGTTGCGAACGACCACCTGCTTCAGGTTCAGCACGATGTCGGTCACGTCTTCCGTGACGTCCGGCACAGAGGTGAACTCGTGCAGCGCGCCGTCGATGCGGACGGCCGTGATGGCCGAGCCCTGCAGCGACGAGAGCAGCACGCGGCGCAGCGCGTTGCCGAGCGTGAGGCCGAAGCCGCGCTCGAGAGGCTCGCACACGAACTTGGCGTAACGCTCCTGCGCGGAGCCGTCGTCGAGCGTGATCGACTTGGGCTTGATCAGGTCTTTCCAGTTGCGGGAAATCATCTGCGTAACGGTCGACATGCGTATCTTCTCCTCCGCGCTTCACTCAGGCGCCGCCGCGAAGAGCCGTAGGCTGCTTCGCGGGTATGTGATTAAGTGTCCACGGGTATGTAATTAACCTCAGCGCGAGTAGAATTCGACGATCAGCTGCTCTTGAATCGGGAGCGTGATGGCTTCGCGCGCCGGCAGGGCACGGACGACACCGGTCAACGTGTTCTTGTCGAACTCGAGCCAGTCCGGCTGCTCGCGACGACCGGCCGTTTCGAGGGCGGCCTGCACGCGAACGAGCGCCTTGCTCTGGTCGCGCAGCGTGATCTTGTCGCCGGGCTTGAGCGAGTACGACGGGATGTTCACGCTGCGACCGTTGACCTTGATGTGCTTGTGGCGAACCAGCTGACGCGCATCCATGCGCGTGGCGGACAGGCCCAAGCGGAACACCGCGCTGTCGAGACGACGCTCGAGCGTGCTGAGCAGGTTCTCGCCGGTGACGCCCTTCACGCGGTCTGCGCTGGCGAAGTACTTGCGGAACTGCCGCTCGAGAATGCCGTAGATGCGACGCACCTTCTGCTTCTCACGCATACGCACGCCGTACTCGGTCGGCTTGTTACGACGCTGACCGTGCACACCCGGCGGGTACGGACGGCGATCGAACGCGCACTTGTCGGTGTAGCAACGCTCGCCCTTGAGGAAGAGCTTCAGGTTTTCACGCCTGCACTGTTTGCAGACCGGACCAATGTAACGAGCCATGCGGGTATTCTCTCTTCGGGTAACGGAGCTTCGTGACGGTGACGTAGTGGCTTTCGGCGGAGCCGCACCAGAGAGCCGAAGGCTGCTCTGGGGTATGTCAAACGCTGCTCGGCGGGTATGTAATTAAACTCGACGACGCTTCGGGGGACGGCAGCCGTTGTGCGGGATCGGGGTGACGTCGCGGATGAGCGTGACGCGCATGCCGACCGACTGGAACGCGCGCAGTGCGGACTCTCGGCCGGCACCGGGGCCCTTCACGAAGATGGCGACCGTCTTCATGCCGTGATCGGCAGCCTTGCGAGCTGCGTCTTCCGCGGCGATCTGCGCTGCGAACGGCGTGCTCTTGCGCGAGCCCTTGAAGCCACGCGCGCCGGCGCTCGACCACGAAATCACGTTGCCCTGGACATCCGTGATCGTGACGATGGTGTTGTTGAACGTGGACTGCACGTGCACGATGCCCGTGGAGATGTTCTTCTTCGCCTTCTTCTTGCCGCCCTTGGAACCGCCCTTACCAGGCGCTTGCGAAGGCGAACCGGACGAGGAGGAGGTGCTCTCTTCTTTAGCCATGTGAACTCTCTAGCTCCTACTTCTTCCGGGAGAGGACGCCCTTGCGGGGGCCCTTGCGCGTGCGCGCGTTGGTATGCGTGCGCTGACCGCGCACCGGCAAGCCGCGACGATGACGCAGGCCGCGATAGCAGCCCAGGTCCATCAAGCGCTTGATGTTCATCTGGATCTCGCGCCGCAGGTCGCCTTCGACCTTGAACTTGGCGTCGATGATCTCGCGGATGCGGCGCAGCTCGCCTTCATCCAGCGAGTCGGTGACCTTGTTGGTCGGGATCTCGGCCTCCGCGCAGATCAGCTGCGCCGACTTGGGGCCGATGCCGAACAAGTAGCGCAGCGAGACGACGATGTGTTTGCGACCGGGAAGGTCAACGCCTGAAATACGAGCCATTCTGTTACCTCAACCTTGAATCTTTGCGAGCGAAGTCAGCTTGGTCATGGCTCAGCCTTGACGTTGCTTGTGCCGCGGGTTCTCACACAAGACGCGCACGACGCCCTTGCGGCGCACGACCTTGCACTTGTCACAAATCTTTTTGACGCTGGGTCGAACCTTCATCGGAGCTTCTCTCGTGTTCTGCGTGAGTAACCAGGTACGGCGGTCTGCTAAGGCAACTTGCTTTTGATCTTGGCCCGCGTGGGGTCGAACAGTGAGATACTGAGAACTACGCGGTCGCCTGCAATCACTCGAACAATCGTCTGCTTGGGAGCTCCGGAGAGCGAGGCCGTTACCACGCGACCGTCGTCGCATTTCACTCGGTAGAGCGCCGCGGGAAGTGTCTCTTCGACGGTTCCAGCTTGCGTCTCCATCCGCGTTCGAACGGTTGCTTTCTTCTCGGTGGTCGTCTGTCGCTCCTACGTGCTGCTCCCTACTTCAACTCGAACTCGATCCTGTAAAAACTTGCTCACGAGAGGTGGTCACGCCAAGGGTAGTTACGCCAAACCGATAGCACTCTTGATCCTCTGCGTGACGTCATCCAGCGTGCCCACTCCGCTGACTGCTTTCACGACACCTTTTGCCGTGTAGTGATCGAGAATCGGCGCGGTCTTCTCGAGGTATTCCTGGTTGCGCTTGCGAACGACTTCTTCGCTGTCGTCCTTGCGCTGGACGAGCTTTCCCCCACATTGCCCACAGAGGCCCGGCGAGGGGGGCGGATTGTAGCGCAAGTGGTAAATATGTCCACAGGACTCGCACGTCCGGCGGTTCACTACGCGGTCGATCATCTCGGCAAGCGAGACTTCCATGGAAACTACGCGGTCGATCTTGCGGCCGCGCGCGGCGAGCAGCGCGTCGAGCGCCTCGGCCTGTGCGACCGTGCGTGGGTAACCATCTAAAATCGCTCCGCTTTTCGCGTCGGGCTGGCTCAGGCGCTGGCCGAACAGAGAAAGCACGAGTTCGTCGGGCACGAGCAGGCCCTGGGTCATGTAGTGATCGAACTGTTTGCCGATCTCCGTGCCTGCCTGACGCTCGGCACGCATCATGTCTCCCGTCGAGATCTGCGGGATCTTGAGCAAGTCGACCAGGCGCTTGGCCTGGGTGCCTTTGCCGGCACCGGGCGGTCCGAAGAGGATCAGGTCCACGCCTAGCCTCTCCTTCCGCGGATACGCGGACCTTTCGGTCCGGTCAGGCCTTCGTAGTGGCGCGTGATCAAGTGCGACTCGATCTGCTGCACGAAGTCGAGCGCAACGCCGACGACGATCATGATCGACGTACCACCGAAGTGAAACGGGACCTTGAACTGCGTGCGCAGAAAATCCGGAACCGTACAAACGAGAGCCATGTACAGGGCGCCGCACACCGTGATGCGGGTCATCACGTTGTCGATGAAGTCCGCGGTGGCTTTGCCGGGACGGATACCCGGGATGAACGCGTTCTGCTTCTTGAGGTTATCGGCAACCTGCACAGGCTGAAACTGAATCGCCGTATAGAAGAACGCGAAGAAGATGATCAGGCCGACGTACAGCACGGTATAGCGCCAGTCGCCGGGGCTGATGTACTGCTGCAGCTTGGTCATGCCGGGCACGTGCAGATTTGCGAGCGTGTTCGGGAACATGAGCAGCGACGAGGCGAAGATCGGCGGAATCACGCCGGCGCCGTTGACCTTGAGCGGAAGGTGCGACGACTGACCGCCGTACATCTTCCGACCGACCATGCGCTTGGCGTATTGGATCGGAATGCGGCGCTGCGCGTTCTCGAAGAACACGATGACCGCGATGATCGCGAGCACGATGGCCGTCACGACGAGCAAGCCTATCGGCTGAATCTGGCCGATCTTCACCTGCGACGCGGTGTGGAACAGCGCGTCGGGCAAGCGCACGACGATGCCCGAGAAGATGATCAGCGAGATGCCGTTGCCGATGCCGCGCTCGGTGATCTGCTCGCCGAGCCACATGATGAACGCGGTGCCGGTGGTGAGCGAGAGCGCCGTGATGAGCCGAAAGCCCCAACCCGGATTCGCGACGACATCGCCGAACTGGTTCTGCGAGTTGTTCAGGTTCTCGAGGAACATCGCGATGCCGGTGCTTTGAATCGCCGACAGACCGATGGTGCCGTAGCGCGTGTACTGGTTCAGCTTGCGCTGACCGGACTCGCCCTCCTGGCGCAGCTCCTCGAGCTGCGGAACGACCGCAGAGAGCAACGTGAGAATGATGCTCGCCGACACGTACGGCATGATGCCGAGCGCGAAGATCGACAGCTGCTCGAGCGCGCCGCCCGAGAACAGGTTGAACATGCCGAGGAACGAGCCCGACTCGGTCGCCATGATGTTGCGCATCACGTTGCGATCGACGCCTGGCGTCGTGATGAAGATGCCTACGCGATAGACAGCAAGCATCCCGAGCGTGAAGAGCAAGCGCTTCCGCAGCTCGGGGATCTTGAACATGTTCGCGAAGGCATTCATGGATTGGCTCTAGTTCGAGATACTTCGCTCGAGAAACGCACAAGGCCCCTCACAACAGCGTGACTCAGGCCTTCTCGGCAGCGAGCTTGTTGGCAGCGAGCTTGTTGGCAGCCTGGCGAGCGCGCGTGTCGACGGGCGTGGGACGGGGCAGAACCTCGACCTTGCCGCCCGCCTTCTCGATCTGTTCCTTGGCGCGGGCGCTGAACGAGTGCGCCTTCACGGTGAGCGCGCGATCGAGCTCGCCATCGCCGAGCACTTTGATCGCGTCGAAGCGGCCCTTGAGCGCGCCGGTCAGCGCGAGCGCTTCCGGATCCACGATCGAGTCCTTCTCGAAGCGATTGAGGTCGCCCACGTTGATCGTGCCGACGTTGATCGTGAACGGGTTCTTGAACCCGATCTTCGGCAAGCGACGGAACAACGGCGTCTGGCCACCTTCGAAGCCAGGACGCACGGTGTTACGCGCGAACTGACCCTTCGAACCGCGACCCGCGGTGGTGCCCCAGCCCGAACCATGACCACGACCTACGCGGTGCTTGTCCTTGACGGCACCGATCGGCGCGCGCAAGCGGGAGAGAATCGGGGTCTTGTCGGTCTTGTCCGACTTCGAATCGTGGTCAGCCATTGGTTTCACTCGTTTCTTCCACGCTCACGAGATGCAGAATCTTCTTGATCATCCCGCGGAACGACGGCGTGTTGTCGACTACCACGTGACGATTGGGTCCGCGCAGACCGAGACCCTTCAGGATCTTGTTCTGCTTCTCGGGCTGGCCGATGCCGCTGCGGAGTTGCGTGACTTTGAGCTTGGGCTTCATGACGAGGTTCTCTAGGTGCCATCCGCGAAAAGCCGAAGGCTGTTTCGTGGGTATGTGACTAAGACCTCCGCGAAGAACCGAAGGTTGTTTCGCGGGTATGTGATTAAGACCTCCGCGAAAAACCGAAGGTTGTTTCGCGGGTATGTGATTAAGACCTCCGCGAAAAACCGAAGGTTGTTTCGCGGGTATTGTGGTTAAGCTAGAATCTCTTCGAGCGTCTTGCCGCGGCGAGCGGCGACGTCAGCGCCGGTTTCCAGCTGCTTGAGCGCTTTGATCGTCGCGTTGACGACGTTCAGCTTGTTGCTGCTGCCGATGCACTTCGACAGGATATCCTTCACACCGGCCGCCTCGACCACCGCGCGAACCGCGCCGCCGGCGATGACGCCGGTACCGGGGCTGGCGGGACGAAGCAGCACGATGCCCGAGCCGTCGTGGCCCTGGATCGTGTGCGGGATCGTGTGACCCTCGAGCGAGATCTTGAACATGTTCTTGCGGGCGCGCTCGGTGCCCTTGCGGATGGCTTCCGGCACTTCGTTCGCCTTGCCCAGGCCCACGCCGACCTGACCGTGGCCGTCGCCGACGACGATCAGCGCGCTGAAGCTGAAGCGGCGACCGCCCTTCACGACCTTGGCCACGCGGTTGATGTGGATGACGCGGTCGGTCAGCTCTTCACCCGAAGAGCTCTGTTCCCGACCCTGATCACGCTGATGCTGTTCGCTCATGGAAGCCTCGATAGCAAAAAATCTACGCGAAGAGCGCGAGGGGTACTCGCCTGCTTCGCATTCTGTCAGAAAGTCAGGCCACCCTTGCGAGCGCCGTCGGCCAGCGCTTTGACGCGACCGTGGTAGATGTAGCCGTTGCGGTCGAAGACCACGGCGGTGATGCCCTTGGCCTTGCAAGCCTCGGCGATGGCTTCGCCGACGAGCTCCGCGACCTTGCTCTTGTTGGCGTCGTCGGTTTGCGACGTCTCGAGCTTGAGCGAGGTGGCCGCCGCGAGCGTGTTGCCCGTGACGTCGTCCACGACCTGCGCGTAGATCTGCTTGTTGCTACGGAACACGGTCAGACGCGGGCGCGCTGTGGTGCCCGAGATCTTCTTGCGCACACGCAGCTTGCGACGTTCGCGGCCTTCGAGTTTCGCCATGACTTATCTCTCTCTCTAAATTCTCTGAAACGCGCGGACCAGTGTCCGTTCTCGCATCCCTTCGTTTCTCGTGATGCTCCGCATCACTTCTTCGCGCCGGTCTTGCCGGCCTTCTCGCGCAGCTTCTCGCCGGTGTAACGCACGCCCTTGCCCTTGTAGGGCTCCGGCTTGCGGTACGAGCGGATGCGCGCGGCGTTCTGGCCGAGCGCTTCCTTGTCGTGGCTCGTCAGGTGCAAACGCGGACGCTTGATGCCGCCCTCGTCGATGATCTCGACGCGCGCCGCAACCGAAGCTGGCAGCGTGTGCTTGACCTGATGCGACAGGCCAAGCGCGAACGTGATCTCTTGACCCTTGAGCTCGGCGCGGTAACCGACGCCGACCAAGTCGAGCGACATCGCGTAGCCGACCGCTGTGCCCTGAACCATGCTCGCGAGCAACGCGCGCGTCAGGCCCTGGAACTGGCGACCCGTGCGGCCTGCACCGGCTTCCGGCTCGATGTGGAGCTCGTGGCCCTTGTTGATAATCTTGATGCCGGCGGGGAACTCGCGAACGAGCTCGCCCTTCGGACCTTTGACCGTCACCTTGCGGCCGTCGATTTTGACGTCGACGCCCTTCGGCAACACCACCGGTCGCTTGCCGACGCGGGAGTGGCTGATGGTGGACTCAGTCGCCTGTGCTTGCGCAGTCATCACCAAACCTCGCAAAGAACTTCGCCGCCGATGCTCTGCTGACGCGCATCGCGATCCGTCAGCACGCCGCGAGACGTGGAGATGATCGAGATGCCCATTCCGTTGAGCACGGAGGGGATCTGCTTGTGTGCAACATACAGGCGACGGCCCGGACGGCTGGCACGACGAATACCGACGATCGCGGGAGCGCGGTCGCGGCCGTACTTGAGCTTGACGTTCAGCTGGGACGGCGCGTTGTTCTCGCCCTGCTGCACCGCGAAGTCGTTGATGTAGCCCTCTTGCTTGAGGATCTCGGCGATCTTCACTTTGAGCTTCGAGAGCGGGATCTCCACGCTTTCGTGGCGCGCGAGTTGCGCGTTACGGATGCGGGCGAGCATGTCGGAGACGGGATCGGTATTCATCGTATTGCTCCTACCAGCTCGACTTCGTCACGCCGGGGACTTCACCCTGTAGCGCGAGGAGCCGCAGGCAGATGCGGCAGAGTTGAAACTTCCGATAAAACGACCGCGAGCGGCCGCACGAACGGCAGCGATTCTTGTACCGAACCGCGAACTTCGGCTTCTTTTCCATCTTCGCGAAAGCTTGAGCTCTTGCCATGGCTTAGACCTGTTTCCTGAAGGGCAGACCGAGCGCCGTGAGCAGCGCGCGCCCGTGCTCGTCGGTGCGAGCGGTCGTGGTGAAGGTGATGCTCATGCCCTTGATCTTGTCGATCTTGTCGTAGTCGATCTCGGTGAAGATGATCTGCTCGCGGATGCCCATCGTGTAGTTGCCGCGACCGTCGAACGACTTGGTCGGAAGACCTCGGAAGTCGCGGACGCGGGGCAAAGCGAGCGTGAACAGGCGGTCGACGAACTCCCACATGCGATCCTTGCGCAGCGTGACCGCCACGCCGATCGGCGAGTTCTCACGCAGCTTGAAGGTCGCGATCGACTTCTTCGCGCGCGTCACGACGGGCTTCTGACCGACGATGGCGGTGAGCTCGATGACGGCCGAGTCGATGATCTTCGGGTTCTGGGTCGCAATGCCCAGGCCCATGTTGATCGAGACCTTCTGCAGGCGGGGAACCTCGAGCTGGTTGCCGAAGGAGAAGTCCTTCATCAGCTGAGGCACGATCGCCTTCTGATACTTGTCTTGTAGACGTGGAATGTAATCAGCCATGACTTAGCCTTCAGCTGCCCAATACGGTGCCGGACTTGACCGTCACGCGGACTTTTTTACCATCGGCGTCTTTACCGGCGCGAATGCGCGTCGGCTTGTCCGTCTTGGTGTCGAGAAGCATGACCTTCGAAGCGTGGATGGGCAGCTCCTTCTCGATGATGCCGCCCTGCGGATTCGCCTGATTCGGCGCCTGGTGCTTCTTCACGCGGCCCACGCCTTCGACGATGACCTTGTCGGTCTCGACCAAGACCTTGAGCACGCGACCGCGCGTACCCTTGTCGCGTCCGGAAATCACGACGACTTCGTCGTCCTTCTTGAGTCGGGTTCCCATCACACCACCTCGGGAGCGAGCGAAATGATCTTCATGAAGCGCTTGCCGCGCAGCTCGCGCGCGACCGGCCCGAAGATGCGCGTGCCGATCGGCTCGCGCGCGTCGTTGATCAGCACCGCGCTGTTCGTGTCGAACTTGATGTACGACCCGTCGGCGCGCTGGTATTCGCGCTTGGTGCGAACGATGACGGCCTTGGCCACTTCACCCTTCTTCACCTTGGCGTTCGGCAGCGCTTCCTGCACCGCGACGACGATGACGTCACCGAGCGCAGCGTAGCGACGGCGAGTGCCGCCGAGCACGCGAATGCACTGCACGCGCTTGGCGCCGCTGTTGTCGGCTACGTCGAGGTAGGTTTCCTGCTGGATCATGACTAGACCTCCTCGGGGCGTTCGACCAGGCGCGAGACTACCCAGCGCTTGGTTGCGGAGAGCGGACGGCTCTCTTCGATCTCGACCAGGTCGTTGGTCTTGAACTCTTCGGCTTCGTCGTGCGCGTGGTACTTCTTGCGGCTCTTGATGTACTTGCCGTAGACGGGATCACGGTAGCGGCGCTGAACTTCGACGGTGACCGTCTTCTTCGCGCGGCCGGGCTTGTGCGTGTCGCTGACGACGCGACCGACGAGCGTGCGGCGGTTACCACGTGCGGACTCGGCGGGGGCCGTTGCGTTCTGTGTTGTCTCAGCCATGGATCAGCCCTTCGCCTTCTTCGTCTTCTTGCCGCTCGTGTCAGCCGCAGGAGCGGCGATCGCCGTCTTCTGCGTGATGATGGTCTTCACGCGGGCGATCTCGCGACGCAGGCGACGAATCTTCGCCGTGTCGTCGAGTTGGTTCGTGTAGTTGGAAAAGCGCGTCTTCCAGAGATCGCGATCCAGCTCGGCGTTGAGCACGACGAGGTCGCCCGCGCTGCGTTCACGGAGCTCAGTGTTCTTCTTCGTGTTCATAGCTGCTCACTCCGAACGAGGAACTTGCAATCGAGCGGGAGCTTGTTGCCCGCCAGCCGAAACGCCTTCTCGGCCATCTCGCGCGTCACGCCTTCGAGCTCGAAGAGGATACGACCCGGCAGCACCACCGCGACGTACTCCTCGACGGCGCCTTTACCGGTACCCATACGAGTTTCGAGCGGCTTGCTCGTGATCGGCTTGTCCGGGAAGATCCGGATGAACAGCTTGCCGGCGCGCTTGGTCTCGCGCTGGATCGCCATACGGCCCGCTTCGATCTGACGCGAGGTCAGATAGCCGCGGCCGATCGCCTGCAGCGCGAAGTCTCCGAATTCGAGACTGCTGCCACGGTGCGCAAGACCCTTGCGCCGACCCTTCTGCTGCTTGCGATACTTAGTTCTCTTCGGCTGAAGCATGACTTAATCCTGATTACTGACGGGCTGCGCTTTGGCCGGGACGACGACGCTGCGGCAGCACCTCGCCTTTGAAGATCCAGCACTTGATGCCGATGCTGCCGGCCGTGGTGCGAGCGACGGCCGTGCCGTACTCGATGTCCGCACGCAGCGTGTGCAGCGGAACGCGACCTTCGCGATACATTTCCTCGCGCGCGATTTCTGCTCCGCCGAGACGGCCGCCCGCGTGAACGCGGATGCCCTTGGCGCCGAACTTCATCGCGATCGTCACGGCCTTCTTCATGGCGCGGCGGAAGGCAACGCGACGCTCGAGCTGCGTGGCGATGTTCTCCGCGACGAGCTGCGCGTTGGTCTCTGCCTTGCGCACCTCTTGGATGTCGATGAAGAGCTCGTTGTCGGTGATGCCCGCGAGCTCAGCCTTGAGCTGCTCCACGCCTGCACCGCGACGCCCGATGATGATGCCGGGACGCGAGGTCGAGATCACGACCTTCGCCTTGTTCGCCGCGCGCTCGATCGTGATGCCGGCGATGCCTGCGTTCGCGAACTTCGTGCGGATCGTCTTACGGAGCTTCAAGTCTTCGTGAAGCCACTTGGCGTAGTGCTTGTCCTCGTACCACTTGGAGCTCCAAGTGCGGACGATGTTCAGGCGAAAGCCATATGGATGTGTCTTCTGTCCCATGTCTCAGGCCTTTGTTCTTTCGTCGAGCACGACGTGCAGGTGGCTCACGCCTTTCACGATTTGCGTCGCACGCCCCATGGCGCGCGGGCGGAAGCGCCGCATGTTCTTGTCGGGCGCCTTATCGGCGAAGGCGAGCTTGATGTAGAGCTTGTCGAGATCGACGTCTTTGTTCTTCTGCTGAGCGTTGGCGATCGCGCTGTCGAGCAGCTTGGCCACCATCGGCGCGGCCGACTTGGCCGTGAAGTGCAGCTCCTGGAGAGCCACCGCGACGTTCTTGCCGCGAACCATCTTGAGGACCGTGCGGGCCTTACGGACCGAGATCTTCGCGAAATTGAGGCTGGCTTTGGTTTCCATGATCTAAGTTCCTGCCCTGATCACTTCTTGGCCGGAGCGGCAGGCTTCGGCGGCGGCACGGTGTTGCCCGCTCCACCCTTCTTGTCCCCACCACCGGAGTGGCCCTGGAACGTACGGGTCGGGGCGAACTCGCCGAGCTTGTGGCCGACCATGTTCTCGCTGACGAACACGGTGACGAACTTGCGGCCGTTGTGCACGGCGAGCGAGAGGCCCACGAACTCGGGCGTGATCGTCGAGCGACGCGACCAAGTCTTGATCAACTTGCGGTCGTTGCTCGTAGCCGCCGCGGTCACCTTCTTCTGAAGGTGAGCGTCGACGAAAGGTCCCTTTTTGATTGAACGCGCCATGAGCTATGTCCCTATTTCACGCTTCGCGACTTGATGATGAACTTGTTGGTGCGCTTGTTCTTGCGCGTCTTGAGGCCCTTGCTGAGCTGGCCCCAGGGAGAACAAGGATGACGGCCACCGGAGGTGCGGCCTTCGCCGCCGCCCATGGGATGGTCGACCGGGTTCATCGTGACGCCGCGGTTGTGCGGGCGACGACCGAGCCAGCGCGAGCGACCGGCTTTACCGAGCGACACGCGGGCGTGCAGGATGTTGCTGACCTGACCGATGGTGGCGCGGCAGGACAGGTGCACGAGGCGAACCTCGTTCGAGGGCAGACGCACGTGAGCGTACTCGCCTTCCTTGGCCATGAGCTGAGCGGCCGTTCCAGCTGCGCGAACCATCTGCGCGCCTTTGCCGATCTTGGTCTCGATCGCATGGATCATCGTGCCGGCGGGGATGTAGCGGAGCGCGAGCGCGTTGCCGGGCTTGATGTCCGCACCCTTGGCCGAGAGCACGACGTCGCCCACCTTCACGCCGTCGGGCGCGAGGATGTAGCGCTTCTCGCCGTCTGCGTAGTGCAGAAGCGCGAGGCGAGCGCTGCGGTTCGGATCGTATTGAATCGAGGCAACCGTCGCGGGGACGCCGAGCTTGTTGCGCTTGAAATCGACGATACGGTAGCGTTGCTTGTGACCGCCGCCGCGGAAGCGCGACGTAATGCGCCCCGAGTTGTTGCGGCCGCCGCTCGACTTCTGAACGTCGATCAGGCTGCGCTCGGGCTTGTTCGGCGCGAGGTCGTCGGTGAGCGTCTCGTAGTAGCGACGCGCGGGCGAGGTAGGTTTGAAGCGTTTGATCGCCATGGTCAGACTCCTTCGAAGAAGTCGATGCTGTCGCCGGCTTTGAGCGACACGACGGCCTTCTTCCAGTTTTGCGTCTTCGCGGAACCGCGACCCATGCGACGGAAGCGACCGCGCACGTTGAGCGTGTGAACCTTCACCACACTGACGGTGGGCCAGAGCTTCTCGACCGCATTGCGGATCTCGGTCTTGTTCGCGTCGCGAGCGACTTCGAACGAGTACTGATTGTCCGACTCACGGAGGCGATTGCCCTTTTCCGTGAGCACGAGCGGACGCTTGATGATCTCTTCGGCGCGCATGATCAGCTTTTCTCCAAACGGCTGACGAGCTCGGCAACCGCGTTCTTGGTGAGAATCAGGCGTTCGTGACGCAGCACGTCGTAGAGGTTCACGCCCTCGGGCGGCAGGAACTGGTTCGACGGCAGGTTCCGCACCGAGATGCGGAGCTTGTCGTTGGCCTTGGCATCGACGATCAGCGAGTTGCCAGCCTCGAGCGTCTTCAGGATCTCGGCGACCTTCTTGGTCTTGATCTCCGGGACATCGAAGCCATCGAGGATCAGCAGCTGACCCTGCTTGAGCTTGAGCGAAAGCGCGCTGACGAGCGCGCCTGCGCGCATCTTGCGGGGCGGACGGTAGCTGTAGTCGCGCGGCTGCGGGCCGTGCGCCTTACCACCACCGACGTACTGCGACGCGCGAATGCCGCCGTGACGCGCCGCGCCCGTGCCCTTTTGGCGGTACAGCTTGCGCGTGGAACCGGAGACCTCGGGGCGAACCTTGGTCTTCGCGTTGCCGCCGCGCTTGCTGGCGAGCTGCGCTTTGAGCACGTCGTAGATGAGGCCCTCGTTCACTTCGACGCCGAACACGGCATCGGAGAGCTCGAGCTCACCAACGGCTTTCTTCTGCAGGTTGTAGATGGAGACTTTGGCCATCTGAAATCTTCTCTCGTTACAAAGGAAACGTTACGCGCTCTTCGGTAGCAGATTCCGCGAAGAGCCGAAGGCTGCTTCGCGGGTATGTGAACTAGCTCTTGATTTCAACGTCAACGCCCGCCGAAAGGTCGAGCTTCATGAGCGCGTCGAGGGTTTGCTGCGTGGGCTCGAGGATGTCGAGCAGACGCTTGTGCGTGCGGATCTCGAACTGCTCGCGCGACTTCTTGTCGACGTGAGGTCCGCGCAGCACGGTGTACTTGTTGATGCGCGTCGGCAGCGGGATCGGACCTGCCACGCGAGCACCCGTCCGCTTCGCCGTCTCGACGATTTCACTCGTCGACTGGTCGAGCAACCGATGGTCGTAAGCCTTGAGGCGAATACGGATCTTGGTGGTTTGCATAGTGCTTACTCTCTGCGGAGAGCCGAAGGCTGCTCCGCGGATTCGTTATTCGATGATCTTGGTGACGACGCCGGCGCCGACGGTCTTGCCGCCTTCGCGAATCGCGAAGCGCTGCTGCTGCTCGAGCGCGACCGGGCTGATCAGCTC
>JADGRF010000131.1 GCA_017881055.1 Sandaracinaceae bacterium | reverse complement strand
CGACCGATGCCGCGGGCCTTCCGCCAGCGGGCCGTCGTTCTCTGCACGAAGGATGGAGGCTTACCCCATGACGCTCGATCACGAACGTAAACACGCCACGCGCTCATGCCCCATGATTCTCTGCGTGATGGCCGCGCTGTCCAGCGTCGTCTCGGGCGCGTGTGTCGGACCGGTCGGCTCTGCCGTAGAGGTCAGCGACGCTTCACCCGAGGCGCTGACCAAGACGGCGCCCAAATCGGCGACCAAATCGGCGACCAAGACCACGCTGACCAGCAGCCAAGCCAAGACCGTGCTGCGCCTGGTCGACACGATGGACGATCTCACGAGCCTGCAGAGCGTCACTCCTCTGGTCGGGTCGGCGTGACGCGCTCGCCTTCCGCCAGCTGCTTCATGAACGCTTCTTTGTCTTCGGCCTTTTCGAGCGCGACGTCCATCTCGATCGTGCCGGCGCGGACCAGCTTTTCGAGCGCCATGTCCATGGTCTGCATGCCTTGCGCTCGGCCGCCCTGCATCAGGTTGCCCAGCTGGTAGGTCTTGCCTTCGCGGATCATCGAGGCCACCGCGTGCGAGCCGAGCAGGATCTCGTGCGCGGCGACGCGGCCTTTGCCGTCGGCCGTGCGTAGCAGCTGCTGCGCCACGATGCCCAGCACCGACTCGGCCATCATGCCGCGCACCTGCGGCTGTTCGTCCGTGGCGAATGCGTTCACGATGCGGTCGATCGTGGCCGGCGCGCTGTTGGTGTGCACCGTGCCAAAGACGAGCACGCCGTAGCTCGCCAGCTGCAACGCCATCTTCATGGTCTCGTTGGTGCGCAGCTCGCCGATCAGGATCACGTCCGGGTTCTCGCGGCCCGCGGAGCGAATCGCAGCGGCGAAGCTCGACGCATGCGGGCCCACCTCGCGATGCGTGACCTGCGAGCGAATCGGCTCGTGCACGAATTCGACCGGATCTTCGATCGTCAGAATGTGGCACGCGCGCGTCTGGTTGATGTGGTGGATCATGGCGGCGAGCGTCGTGCTCTTGCCCGAGCCGGTCGGGCCCGTCACCAGAATCAGGCCCGCGCGCTTGTCCGAGAGCGTGCGTACGATCTCCGGCGTGTTCAACTCGGCGAGCGAGATCACCTTGGTCGGAATGGTACGGAACACCGCCGCGAGGCCGGTCTGCTTGTAGAAGTAGTTCGCGCGAAAGCGCGCGCGTGTGCCGAACTGGTACGCGAAGTCGAGATCCCATTCTTCCTGGATCTGGTGCGTCTGGGCCTCGGTCGTGATCTCCAGCAAGAGCTCGCTCATCTCGGGCGCCGTCACGACGTTGTGGCGCAAGGGTACCAGCTGACCGCGCACGCGACCCATCGGCGGCAGGCCCACGCCCAGGTGCAAGTCGCTGCCCTTCTGCGCGATCAGTTTCTCGAACAGCTCATCGATGCGCGGCACGCTTCACCTCGCTCCAATCACTTGCTGTCGTTGTTCCCGAACAGCTTGCCCGCGCGCGAGAGCACGTTCTTGCCGAGCTCGGCGCCCTTGGCTGCAGCAGCTGCGCCCGGAGCCTGCGCTGCGCCGGGCTTCGCGCCCGCGGCCGGTTTGCCCGCTGCCGCCTTGCCCGCCATCGTGCTGTTCGCGCCCGCTGAGCCCAGCTTCGCGCCGGCCGCTCCTTCGAGACCCGGCGAGGGCTTACCGGCGACCAGCGCCTCGAGTTGCTCGGACGACTCCGCCGTCTGGCGCGCCACGTCCATCGTGATCTTGCCCGCCTTCACCAGCTCCGCCAGCGACTCGTCCAAGCGCACGATGCCGAGTGCTTTGCCGCGCTGCTGCAAGCTCTGGATCTGATACGTGCGATTTTCACGGATCAGGTTCCACAGCGGAAGCATGCCGGGAAGCACTTCGGCCGCGGCGTACATGCGCGTGCGATCTTTCGACGGAACCAAGCGCTGCGAAATGATCAAGCGCAAGCCGCCGGCGAGCGTCATGCGCACCTGCGGCTGGTCGCCCGGCGGGAACAGATCGATCAAGCGCTCGATCGCCTTCGCGGCGCTCGGCGTGTTCATCGTGCTGATCACCAAGTGGCCCGTCTCGCTCGCCGTGAGCGCCATGCGCACCGTCTCGGTGTCGCGTAGCTCGCCGACCACGATCACGTCCGGGTCCTCGCGCAGCGAGCCCTTGAGCGCCGCCTGAAACGACTTGGTGTGCTTACCGACCTCGCGCTGCGAGATCACAGCGCGCGCCGTCGGATGCACGTACTCCACCGGATCCTCGACCGTGATCACGTGATGCGTGGTCTCGCGGTTGATGATGCCGACGATCGCCGCAAGCGTCGTGGTCTTGCCATGACCCGTAGGCCCCGTGACCACGATCAAGCCTTGATGATGCTGGATGGCTTTGCTGATCGCCGCGGGCAGCCCGAGATCCGCGAGCGTGGGAATCGTTTCGCCGATCAGGCGCGCGGTCCATTTGTAGCCCGTGCGCTGCCGCGACACGTTCACGCGGAAACGTCCGTACGCCGGGTGAATCAGCGAAAAGTCACACGAGCCATCGCGCGCGAGCTCGTCCCGCAGCGTCGGTGGCACGCGCGGCAAGAGCAGCTTCGCGGTTTCTTCGTCGCTGATCGGCTCGCCCTCGGGAACCAGCTCGCTCGCGACGCGGAACAACGCGGGTCGACCCGCGACCACGTGCATGTCGCTGGCATGCAGCTCACGCGCGCGACCGAGCAGATCATCCAACAGATCGCCGACGAACTTGGCGTTCGCCTTCGCACGCACCACGGCGGGCGGCGGATGCGAGACGCCATCGGCGCGATCCGCGGGCGGTGGTGCGCTCCAGCCCGAGGCGGCTTCGAAGTTGAACACATCGTTCGCCGAGGTCACGACCTTCGTGACCTTCTCGGCGTTGGCAGTGACCGCGCGGTCGTCCGCGACCGTTTCGGTACGCAGTACTTCCGCGTCGCCGACCAGATCGTCGAACGAGCGATCGGGATCGTGCTCGAGCTGCGTGCGAGCTACGGGCTCCTCGGGTGGTGGCGGTGCCTGCATGGCGACCGGCGCAGGTGCGGGCACGGGCGCAGGCCTCGCGACTTGCGCGACCGGAGCCGGTACGGCCGCTGCGGCGGCTGCCTGCCTCACGACCGGGGCGGCGACAGCTGCAACCGTCTTGGCGCTGCCCAACGCGGCAGCAGCTCTGGGCTCCGGCTTTGCCGCAGGTGTCGTCGCCGGCTCAGGCTCCGCGTGGTCCAGCGGTTTGGGCGGGGCGACCAGGCGCATCGTCGCCTTCAGCACCGCTCCGTCGTAGCCGGCGTTGACGCGAACCGTACCCACCGCCGCTTCGAATTCCCAGCTCGCACCATCGGCCAGACCGATGATGTGCGAGCGTCCGCCGGCGGACGCCAGCAGCGTGATGATGGCGTCTTCGTCGAGCGCTTCCGGTGTGATGCGCCGATATGCGCCGCCAAGCATCGCGCACGGCGGACGTCCGCTCTGCAGCGCGATCTCGGTGATCTCCGGTCGAGTCAGCAGATACAGAAGCTTCTTGACGGGCATCGCGAACGCTCGATCATAGCGCAGCGTTCGCGCGGCCCGCACGACAGAACGCTACCCGCCCGCAGGTTCATGCGTGCGAGTGCGAGCCACACGCAGCCCCGCCCACAAGAGCGACTAGCGGAAACCCGCAGGCCGCTGAACCAGCGTGGCCAAACAGTGACGCATGGGCCGTGAGACACGAGCGAGGCGCCTTCGATTTCGAGGAGCGCGCGCAGCGTACTTCCTGTACGTGAGCACGCACCGCAGAAAGCGAAGGCGGATCGCGACGTGGATCGCGGCCCAGGCGTTACTGTTTCAAGCGCGAGCGTCGCGCGAGCGGCCACCGCTGCCGCGACGGCTGCGTCCACGGTTGGCGCTGCCGCCGCGACCGTAGCCGCCGTAGCTACCACCGCCGCCACCGCCGCTCTGGCGCGGCTGCGGCGGGCGCTGATCAGCGCGCGGTGCATGCGCGAGCACGGCCAGCGTTCCGGGCAGCTCGGCCGCCGCGATGCGCAAGCGCATCAAGCGCTCGATCTGCTGCAGATCCGGCCGCTCATGCGGCGAGCAGAATGACAGCGCGATACCACTGCGCCCTGCGCGGCCGGTACGGCCGATGCGGTGCACGTAGCTCTCGGGATCTTCCGGCACGTCGTAGTTGATCACGTGCGACAGCTCTTGGATGTCGATGCCGCGCGCCGCGATGTCAGTTGCAACAACCACACGGATGTCGCCGTTCTTGAAGCCGGCCAGCGCGCGCTCACGCGCGTTCTGGGACTTGTTGCCGTGGATGGCCGCCGCGTTGAAGCCCGCGCGCTGCAGGCCTTCGGTGACACGGTTCGCGCCGTGCTTGGTGCGCGTGAACACCAGCACCCGATCGATCTCGCCGCCCTGCAACAGAGTCGCGAGCAGCGGCAGCTTGTTGGGCTGCTCGACGAAGTACACGGACTGCGTGATCGGCTTGCCCGCGGACGACGGTGGATCCACGGCCACGCGCACCGGCGAGACCAGGATGTTGTTCGCCAGCTCTTCGATCTCGCGCGGCATCGTGGCCGAGAACATCAGCGTCTGGCGCTTGCTCGGCAGCTTCGTGATCACGCGGCGTACGTCGCGGATGAAGCCCATGTCCAGCATGCGGTCCGCTTCGTCGAGCACGAAGGTTTGCACATGACGCAGATCGACGACGCCGTCCTGCATCAGATCCATCAAGCGGCCGGGCGTGGCCACCAGAATGTCGAGGCCCAGGCGCAAGAGCTGCAACTGCGGCCCCTTGCCGACGCCGCCGAAGATCACGGCGTGACGCAGACCCGTGCCCTCGGCGAACGTGCCGAAGGACTCGGCGATCTGCGCTGCGAGTTCGCGCGTGGGCGCCAAGATCAGCGCGCGGATCACGTGCGTCTTGCGATCGGGAATGGCGAGCAGGTTCTGAATGATCGGCAGCGCGAACGCCGCCGTCTTGCCGGTGCCGGTCTGCGCGCAGCCGAGCACGTCGCAGCCCTTGGCGACGTGCGGAATGGCTTCACGCTGAATCGGCGTGGGCTCGGTGTAGCCGGCGCGCAGCGTGGCGTCACACAAGGTTTGAGAAAGTCCGAGATTTGCGAATGCGGAGAGAGTCGGTTCCAAAAGTGAGCTCATTTCGTGCTGGGCCCCCGGGCCCTCGGCGTGCACGCGCGCTGCGCGTATCGCCGACTAGGGGGCACGTGGGGCATGAGTCGAGCCGCCGCGAATGAAGAGGGGGGGCCACAGGCCCGGACCGACCACGCTCGAGGCCGCTAAGTTTCCGGGCGCGCAGAGTGCGATCCCGAAACCCGACATCCCGCCCTGGGATGGTTGAATACTGAATGTCGAGCTTTCCCCGAAGTGGGGTAGGGCGGTCAGAAGGCGGCGTGCAAAACTGCGCGCCTCTACTGCTCAAGCTCGGGCGGACTGTTGCACGAGCCGCGAAAATTGGCAAATGAACGCGCTCGCAAGCCGCAGAACGCTCAGTTGAGCAGCGTGCCTTTGGGCTTTGCAGTCTTGGTCGCAGTCGCGCTTTTCGTCGCGCGCGCGCTCGCGCTGCCACTCGGTTCTGGGGCCGGCTCATCGCTCGGGCCTGCGGGCTCGTCCGCCTGCGTGCGCGCCTGCTCGGCCTTGTCCGTGTAGAGCTGACGACGCTTGCCATCGCTCTCACGCTCCGCCGCGCGATCCCACTGCCGCGCCGCCTCGCGCCACGCTTGCTCGCGCGCGATGTCGTCCTTGGCAGCGATCGCTTTTTGTTCGGCCGCCTCGGCCTTCGCTACGTGAGGGTTTCGTCCAAAGCTCATGGTCGCGCGGTTATAGCGCACGGGCGTGTGCCGTGTCCCTGCCCGCTCCGACCGACGCGTAGATTGTCCATGGCCGCCGCCTGCGCCTTGCGCGCCGCCACTCGTGACCATATAGTCATGACCATGAAGCGACCGGTGCGGCAGATGGGCGCGGGGGACTTCAAGGCCAAGTGCCTTGCGGTGCTGGATGAGGTCGCGGCGTCGCGGCGGGAGGTCGTCATCACCAAGCGTGGCCGGCCCGTCGCGCGGCTCGTACCGCTCGAAGCCGCGACGAATGCGCCGCTCGCGGGACTGATCGTCCAGCAGGGAGATCTCGTCTCGCCGATCGACGTCGAGTGGGATGCCGCGAAGTGATCGTGCTCGACACGCATGCCTGGCTTTGGTGGGCGGCGGACCGCTCCAAGCTGCCGCGCAAGCTGCAGCGCCGGTTGAGCGCTGCGCCTGAGCTGGCGGTATCCGCGATCAGCTGCTGGGAAGTCGGCATGCTCGTCGAGCGCGGCCGCTTGACACTCCGAGGAGACACCCGCACGGGTATCCGCGAGGCACTTTCCCTCGAGAACTTGCGCGTGATCGCCGTGAGTGACTCGATCGCCACCGAGGCGGGCCTGCTCGGTTCCAGCTTCCACGGCGACCGCGCCGATCGCATCATCGTGGCCACTGCGCTCGATCTTCGCGCGACGCTCGTCACGAAGGACGAACGAATTCGCGAGTCGAAGCGGGTGCCGACGCTCTGGTGAGCGCGTCGGTTTCAGGCCGCAGCCACGCGCCTTGGCCGCAGTTTCACGGCTCGGCTAGGATCACAGCTCGAGCTTCTTCTCACTCGTCGGTGGCGGCGGCGCCGGGGGCGCGACTGCAGTTTCCAGCTAGACGCTGAACGCGCTTGCGAATGCGCTGAGCCGGGCGCGCGAGACCGCTCAAAACGCACACGGCTCGCGTCATTCGCGTCATTCGCGTCATGGGCGCCGTTCAGAACGCGAACGCCGTACCGATACTGAGGGCGAACGTGGCATCCGACAGGCCAGCGACACGCGTTCGGTCGGCCAAGAGCGCAGTGCCCCACACCATATAACCGAGCTCGGCGCCGAGCAGACCGGCGAAGCGTCGACTGAGATCCACGCGCAGCTCGGCGTAGGCGCCCACACTCGCGAGCGCATGGTGTGCATCGCGAACGCTGACGCTGGCGCGCTCCGCCTGCACACTCACCGCTCCGTAGCCGAAGCGCAGGCTCGGCCCGACGGAGAGGCCCGGACTGGCGCGCGACTGAAACCCCAGGCGCACCGCCGATGTGAGCCACGTGAACGCGATCCCGCCGACGCGACCCGTCGCATCCTGCAGATCGGCACCGCCGCGCAGGAGCTCGGCGTCGAGTGAGAGCACCAGCGGCACGGGCCTGCGATTGAGCCGAGCTTCGTAGCCGAGGCGTGCGCCGAGCAGGCTCGTGCTGTGTGTCGGAAACGCACGCGTGGTCATCGACAGCTGCGCGTGCCGCGCAAATGTGTCGGCCGGCACCGACGATGTGGGCGCATCGAACGGCGCGCGAACGGCGAGCGCATCGGCCAAGTGTGCGCGCAGCCTCTCTTGGACGGGCATTGGGAGTTGCCAGCTGTCGTCGCCCGAAGACACGAGCGACGCAGGGCTCGTCAGCAACTCGGTCCACGAGCTCTCGATCAACTCCACGATCGCGATCGCAATCGCGCGCGGCCGAGCTTGCGTGGGCACGTCGGCTACCGACATTTCGCGCTCGGTGCGCTTCTTGGTGGCGAGATCAGCGAGACGCAACACGAGACCGTGGTTCGGCGCGCACACCACGCTCACGTACGCAAACGCGAAAGCAGGTGCCGCGGCACCGGCGTCGCCCGGCACGCGAATGCTGAGCGCGCGTACGCCGAGCGCCGCGAGCTCCATGCGGAGCAGCGGCACGAGCGCATCCTGCGCATACAGCTCCTTTGCGCAGGTGTCTTGCGCGAGCGACACTTCCGCAGGCAATTCGTCGGCTGCTTCGGAGGCTGGCTGCGCGAACGCGGGCGCAGTCACGAGCAATGCGCTCGCTGCGAGGCACGCGGCCAGTACTGCACGACTGCGAACACGCGGGCCGAGCGTCACTGCGCCGTCGCCCACTTCTGCACCGCAGCACGACGACGACCGGCCGGGAAGCGCGTCAGGTATTCAGCCGCCGCGGCACTCGCTTTCGCATGCTCGCCCGCTTTAGACAGCGCTTCCACGCGGCGCGCGTACGCATCTTCGGCGAGGCCCTGCGGCAGGCCCAGCGTGATGGCGCGATCGAGCACACGCGCGGCTTGCGCCGGATCGTGGAGCTGGTCGAGCTGAACACGCGCCAAGCTGAGCGCGGCGATCGAGGCGCGCTCGTCCTTCGGATAGCGCTCGGCGATTCGTTCGAGCGGACGCACTGCCTTACGCGGATGACCCGATAGACGCGCGGTGTCCGCGAGCAAGAGCAGTTGATCGACCGACTTGGCATCGGCGACGGCGTCGTCGAAGCCGTGCTCGCCGAGCAATGAAAACGCGCGCTCGAAGTCCCCACGAGCGGCGGCGTCGCGGGCGGCGGCCTCCGCTCCGCCGTTTTCTGCAGCGCTATGTTCGGCCGCCGCCGCAGCCGGTTTGATCACCGGAACGACGGCGGCCTCACCCGCGGTCAAGAAGGTCTCGCCATTGGGCAGCGCGGCTGCGCGCACACGCACCTTGCCGTGCGTAACCTCCACGGTCACGCGCTCGGTCGTATTCGTCACGCGGAAACCCGTTCCGACGACGCTCACTTCGACGGGGCCTGCCACGACGCGAAACGCGCGCGTGCCTTGAGGACTGACCTCGAACCTTGCGCTGCCCTGCGTGAGCGAGAGACGCAGCTCTGCGGGAGTCGACGCCAGGGCCGAAAGCGCGGCGCCCGGCGCGAGCTCGATCCGCGAACCGTCCGAGAGCGTGACCAAGCGCGAAGGCTCACTCAGCGCGACGGAAAGCGTGGGGATGGGGGTGCCATCGGCCAACGCGAGTGTTGCAGCTGCCGGTTCGGGAGTGGCCGGTGTCACGCTCGTGACGGGCCCGGGCGCAACCTTCTCGGCGGGCGGCGTCCGCGTCGCGACTTCGCGGGGCGGCGCGCTCTGGTGCTCGGATGCGACCATCAAAGCCAGCGCACCCAGCGCGAGCACGAGCCCGGCCAGCGCCACGCGTCCTGTGATGGAACGCGCACCACCCTGCCGGTGCTCGGCCACGCGCTGCCACACGGCATCTTTGCGCGCTGGCGTCGCGGGGTCGCGCAGGAGAGAACGCAGCGGGCGCTCGAGCTCAGCCATGATCGCCCTCCTGGATATTGGGTAATTGCACGTGCGCACGCACGCGCTCGTCGGCACGGGCGATCCAGCGCTTGATGGTGGCGAGGGAAACGTCCGCTGCCTCGGCGACCTCTTTCAGCTCGAGGCCCTCGACGTAGCGCAGCATCCAGGCCGTGCGCTCGCCGGTCGGTAGCTCCGCGAGCACTGTGTCCAGCTTACGCAGCTCGGCACGCGTCTCGGCGTCGACTTGCGGCAGCGCTTGCTGCGCAAGGCCCCCGTCGTCTTCGCCGCGATCGAGGCCGAGCTTGCGCAAGAGCTTTCTGCGACGAAAGCGGCGATGCACCTGATGCACGGCGATGCGCAAGAGCCAGCCGCGGAACGCCTGCCCATCGCGCAGCTGCGAGAGCTGGGACAGAGCCGTGACGAAGGTGTCCTGCGCGACGTCTTCGGCGTCGGCGCTGCGACCGAGCAGGCGCGTCGCAAGGCCGATCACCGCGGCGCTGTGACGACGATAGAGCGCCTCTTCCGCACCGCGGCGGCCGGCCAGCGCCTGCTGCGACCAGCTCGGCGTCAGGTGCTTCGCCGACCAGCGCACGCGGCGCGTCCCAAGACTCGCGAAGCGCGACGCTCGAATCGGGCACCGACATGATCGCGGGCTTTCTTAACATGGTCAGGCGCACGTCGACCCCCCAATTGAGCCCCGAGCTCGGGCAGACGGCTCATCGAAAAAAATGTCGGGTAAGGCCGAGCCGTTGGGCGGAGCTAGCGGCCCGAACCCGCGGACGCTCACGTCCCTACGAAAGGTGCCTGTCATGTTCACTCGCCATCGCTCGCCATTGCTCGGGCTTATGCTGCTCGGCGCGGGCTGCGTATCCAAATCCACCATCGTGGACCCCGCTGGCGACGCCGGCCCGGTGGTCGGCTCGGCGCTCTGCATGCGCGGCGGCGACTGCAGCGAGGTCGCGAAAGGTCCGGTCGAAAACCTCGATCTCCTGTTCGTGATCGACAACTCAGGCAGCATGCGTGAGGAGCAAAAAGCCGTCAGTGCCGCGCCCGTTGCTGTCCGACCGAGCGCAGCTATCGGCGGCGAAGGTGCCGGCGGGTCACGTGATCTGCGTCGAACAGCAGCGCGCCGTGCAGCCGGCTGAGCTCTCATCCGGCACGCTCGACGCGAGCGCGAGCACGCAGCTGGGCTGGTACTACGACGACTTCTCTGACGCTCGCAAAGGCGCCTGCGGACGCGACGACCTCTCGCGCGTCGCGTTCACGGAGGGCGCCGAGCCGCCGCGCGGCGTGACCATTCGCCTCGATTGCAGCAAGAACGCCAACCAGTAAGGTTGCGCGCCATGTTCTATGACCACCAGCTCGGGGCACTCGGCCTCATCTTGCTCGGCGCAGGTTGCCTGTCCGAAACCCCAAGGTGATCGATACCAGCGATGCAGGTCCCGCAACCGGCGCTGCCCTATGCAGCCGCGGCGGGACCTGCAGCGAAGTCGCCTCGGGGCCGGTGGAGAACGTGGATCTGCTGTTCGTGATCGACGACTCGATGAGCATGGGTGAAGAGCAAGACGCGGTGAGCGCCGCACTGCCGCGGCTCGGCGTGCTGCGACATCAACCTCGCACGGACGGGCTAGCCGTGCATCTTGCGGTCTCCACGGTGCCCGGCTCAGGCCGCGGCCATCCGCTGCAGCACCTGCTGTACCGCGTCGTCACTCTCGCGCTCGAGTAAGCCTCGTGCCGTCGGTGCAGGCAGCCCGCGCATGCGCTCTAGGCCGCGTGCCGCCGCCAAGCGGGTGATCGGCAAGAAGAAGTGGTGATCGTCCTCGAGGATGTGCGTGAGCTGGGTCGCGGTGTCGGGATCGTGGCGCTCGATCAGCGCGGCGATCGCGGCGATGCTCACTTCGACGTCGGGATCGTGCAATGCAAGACGTAGCCGCGCGTGCGCGCCGTGCGGCAGCACGCGACCGAGTGCCGTGACGGCAGCGGCGCGCGTCATGGGCGAGTAGAAGCCCTCGGCGTTGTCGACTATCTGCAGCAGCGCATCGCGTGCCGTGTCGCTGCCAGTTACGCCGAGCGAGCTCGCGGCGTTTACGGCAACTTCTACACTGCGATCGCGCAGTGCTGCGATCAACGCGGCCTGTGCGGCAGGCTCGACGCGTCCTGCCAGCGCTTGCGCAGCTGACGAGCGCTCGACCCAGCCGCGGGCTTGCAGCTGCGTGAGCAGCGCGGGCAGGTCGCTCGACGCCATCGCGGTCTGTGCGCGCGGCTGCGGGTTACGCTGCGTGGTGCGCACGTCAGGTCGTGGCTTCTTGCCTTGCGTGGCGTCGAGCAAGTCGGCGATTGCCGGGAACTTGTACGCGAGCGCAGTCAGCCCGCGCTTGGCGATGCGCTGCGCCGGCAGGGGCCACGGCAACGCACGCACCAAGTCAGCGACTCGCTGCAACCGAACCAGCGCGGAGTCCGCGAGCCGCAACGCCGAATCCTTCGCAGTGAAACGCATCGGGCCTCGATACCACGCACTAGGTTACGGGGAGGTTTCAGCTTCGCGGGCTACAAACTAACTTCGCTCTTGCACCGGGCGGTTGGCACGCACGAACTGCTCGAACACGTCGATGCGTACCGAGCGGCCCACGCTGACTTCGCCCAGCATCTTGCGCACGCGCGTCCAGTCGAGGCCGGTCTTGCCGACGCTCGCACCGATGCGCGGCATGCCCACGCGCTGAATCTTGGCTTCGCTCGCGAGATCGAGCATGCGCATGACGGCTTTGGTCAGCGCGGACAGGCGCGGTTTTTCGCTGCCGCTCTGGATCAACAGGGCGTAGACGGTGATCTCGCCCGACGTCCAGACGAACACGTCGCCGAGCGCGAGCTTGCCGCCGGTGCAGGCCGCGTAGTACGCGTCTGCCAGCTCGGGCCAGCGCTTCTTCATCGCGCTCGCGATGCCCGCGTCCATCGTGCCATCGCTGTTGCTTCCGAACGCGTACGTGCGGATGCCCTCGGTCTCGAAGATGTCGCCCTTGGTGAAGCTCGTCGGCATGATGCGGCGCACCCTAGCACTACCGCAGGCTGTGCGCGCCAGGAGTGTTCGGCTAAGATTCCGCCCCCTATCGCGGGCGGCAGTTGCTCTCAATGCCGAAGGCCGCGCCACGTGGAGCCGACACGGACACGTGTGCCCGAGTAAACTCCGCCCCGAGGTTTCCTCAACATGACGCACACGCTTCGTCTCGCGACCGACCGCGATCTGCCGGAGATCGTGCGCATCTACAACCAAACGATCGCGGCGCGCACGGCCACCGCTGACCTCGAGCCCATCACCGTGGCGAGTCGCAGCGCGTGGCTCGCCGAGCATGATCCGAGCAGTCATCCGCTCTGGGTCGTGGAGAGTCCGTCAGGTGTTCTGGGGTGGCTGAGCCTGCAACGCTTTCATGCTCGCGCCGCGTATCGCGCGACGGCGGAGCTCAGTGTGTACGTCGACGCGCGCGTGCAGCGCTCCGGCGTCGGTCACACGCTCGTCACGCACGCGCTCGCCCATGCACCCGAGCTCGGTCTTCGCACCCTGCTTGCCCTCGTGTTCGGACACAACACGCCGAGCCTCGCGCTGTTCGCGGCGTTGGGTTTCCAGCGTTGGGGCGAGCTGCCTCGCGTAGCCGAGTTGGACGGCGTGGAACGCGACTTGATTCTGCTCGGTCGACGCATCGCGTGACGTTTGTAGTCGCGTCAGCTTCCAACCGCGAACGTTGACCCTCGCCGATCGCGCGTTGTATCGTCTGCCGCTCTCAACCGAGCCCCGTGGCTCAAGCATCAGAGGAACAATGCGAAAATACATTACGACTACGCTTGCGATGGGACTCCTGGGCGCCTTCGTGCTCGGCAACGCTTCGATCGCCATGGCTGACGGATACGGCACGGCTGGTTGCGGTCTCGGCTCGCTCGTGTTCGGCAACAAGCCGGGCATCATCCAGGTGCTCGCCGCGACGACGAACGGCACGTTCGGCTCGCAGACCTTCGGCATCTCGACCGGCACCAGCAACTGCAAGGACACCGTACCGAGCGTCGTCAGCGCGAAGGCCTTCATCCAGGCGAACCGCGAAGCGGTTGCCAAGGACATCGCGCGCGGCCAGGGCGAGACCATCACGAACCTCACCGCGCTCGCGGGCTGCACCAGCGACAAGGCCGTGGGCAGCGAGCTCCAGAAGGACTTCAAGCAGATCTTCCCGACGGAAAAGGTCAGCGACATCCAGGTCAGCGACTCCGTGGTGAGCATGCTCCAGGCGCACCCCGAGCTGGCGTGCCACACGCTCAGCTGATCGGGTCGCGTTGAGCGAGAGCTGGCCGCAGTTCCTCGCGAAAAATAAGAAGGACTCTGCACACGCAGGGTCTTTTTTTGGTTACATACCCGCGCAGCAGCCTTGGGGTCTTGGCGGAGTTACATACCCGCGCAGCAGCCTTGGGGTCTTGGCGGAGTTACATACCCGCGCAGCAGCCTTCGGCTCTGCGCGGGTTCGTGTTATCCACGGCGCCGCACATGCACCGGGTTTCACGCGCGCCGCGTTTGGGACGGCTCCAGCTACCCGCGTCGCTCGTGCTCGCTGCGATCATGGCGGGCTGCGGCGCGCAGCTGCACATGCCCGTGCAGGATCCGCGTGTGAGCGGCGATGCGTACGTGGAGTCGCTGGTGGCGCTGGCGCATGCGCGTGATCTCGCGCACTCGGTGGCGTGGCTGCGCCTCGGTCACTATCGCCTGGGCCTGCTCGGACCCGGTTTTCTCGGGGACGGTTACACCAGTCAAGCGGACGGTCCGGAGTTCTTTCTGTCCGCGCGCGGCAAGGTCGATCCCGTGGCCGAGCTGGACGCGACGATCCGCGCGCTCTTTCTCTCGCCGCGCGACAGCCGCCGCACGCACCCGAAGGAGACGGCCGAAGATGCGCACGCGCTGTGTCGCTTCCCCGCGCGCTTCATGTACCTGCAGCGCACGCTCGGCATCGACGCACGTCGCATCGCGATCAATTCCTGTCCGCAGTTCGAGCACTTCTATCAGGACATCAACCCGAGTTCGGTCACGCTCGTGTTCTCGTCGTATTACTTGAACAGCCCGGCCTCGGCATTCGGTCACACGTTTCTGCGCATCAACAAGGCGGGCACGTTCGCGATCGGCAAGAAGCGCGAGCTGCTGGACTACGGCATCGATTTTTCTGCCGACGTCGACAGCTACAACGCGGTGATCTACGCGTGGAAGGGCCTGACCGGCATGTTCCCGGCCACGTTCAAGCAGATCCCCTACTACTACAAGGTCCGCCAGTACAACGACACCGAGTCGCGCGATCTCTGGGAGTACCAGCTGGCGCTGCAGCCCGAGCAGCTGGCGCTGCTGGTCGCGCACCTCTGGGAGCTCGGCCACACGTATTTCGACTACTACTATCTCAGCGAGAACTGCTCGTATCACATCCTGTCGCTGGTCGAAGTCGTCGTTCCCGAGATCGATCTCACGTCGCCCTTGACGAGCCCGGTGTTGCCAACTGACACGGTCAAGGCGCTGGTCGCGGCCCACGGGTTGGTGCACGACGTGCACTACCGACCCTCGCTGCGCACGCAGTTTCGCTCGCGCGTGAAAGACATGAGTGACGACGAGCTCGATCTCGTCGAAGACCTGGTCTACGACGCGGAGACGGCCCTGCCCGGCACGCTGAACGACGAGCGCAAGATCGCGGTGCTCGACGCCGCAGCCGATCTCGTCGACATGCGCTACGGCGAGGCGCTGGTCATGAAGACCGACAGCGCGGCCGCGAAGATCAAGCAGCGCTTGCTCGAGCGGCGCGCTGCGATCCAGCAGCCGAGCGCGGTGCTCGACATTCCACCGCCGCGCGACAAAGCGCCCGAGGTCGGGCATGGCAGCCATCGCGTGGGCCTCGGCGGTGCGGCTGCGCACGGCATGTTCGCACCGAGCCTCGACATACGCATCAATCTGCATGATCTCGCCGATCCGACGAGCGGGTACCCCGAGCTGAACGCGATCGAGTTCCTGCATGCGCGCGTGCAGATCTGGCCCGACGGCAAGCTGGTGGCGGATGACCTCGGGCTGTTCCGGGTCACGTCGCTCACCGTGCAGAACCGCTTCGATCGCAAACTGTCCTGGAAGCTCGACATCGGTGCGACCACGCTCGACGATCACGCCTGCACGCGCTGCTTCGCTGCGCACATGGGCGGTGGCGTCGGCATGACATTCGCGCCGTTCGGCGATGCCTTCGCGTTTTGGCTCACCACCGACGCCAACGCCTACTACGCGCCGAAGCTCGCCGGCATTGGTGGCTCCGGAACGCGCCTGGCCGTGGGACCTGCGGGCGGTGTGCGGCTGCGCATCGCGCCGACGTTGGTCACGCTCTGGACCGGCGAGTACATGTTCCTGCCCTGGCAAGCACCCAAGGGCGTGTACCGGGCGGATGCGATCCTGCGCTGGGTGTACTTGAACAACTTCGCGCTGAGCCTCGAAGCGCGCGCGCTGCAGAACGGCTACGAGGGCCAGCTGGTCTCGTTCTCGTATTTCTGACGGCGCGCTATCTCGCCCTCGGAAGATGACGCCGCGCCGCGCCCGCGTTAATGTGGCGCCCGTGTCCTCTTCACCGTCTGCGCCGCGCTTGTCGAAAGAGGTCGTTCGTCAGGTCTTGATCGCGTGCGCGCTCTCGCTCGTGCTGACCACCGCGCTGTCCGTGGTCGACTACATCCCGACCAACGACGGACCGAACACGATCCTGCATGGCTGGCTCGCCCTGCACTTGAACGATCCTGGCAAAGGCTACGCGCACTTTCTCGAAGCGAATCGCAACCCCACCAGCCTCGCGTTCGATCTGCCGTTCGTCACGCTGCTCCACTTCATGCCGTGGCGCGATGCGTTGCGACTGACGCTCTCGCTCGGCGCGCTCGTCTGGGCCTGGGGCTTTTTGGCGCTCGTGGCGGCCCTCGAGCCGCGCCGACTTGCGCTCGGCGCGTTCGGCTTCGCGACGGCGCTCTCGTGGTCGTTCTACATGGGCTTTTTTTCGTATTGGCTCACGTGCGGCCTCGTGCTGCTGCTGATCGCGCTCGCGCTGTTCTGGGAGACGTGGAGCGCGCGACGTTTGGTGGTGCTCGGTGCGGCTGTGTTCGTGGTTGCGCTCGGGCACACGTTGCCTGCGATGGTCCTGGGCCTTTTGCTCGCCGCGCTCGTGTTCGCGCGTCACTCGGGGCGGGAGCGCATCAAGGCGCTCTGCCAGCTCGCGCTCGCGGGTGTGCCGAGCCTCTTGGTGGTCGCGCTTGCCAGCAGGGGTGCTTCGAGCGCGATCGCCACCGAAGCCATGCAGGACGATCCCCTGCGCACGACCTGGCTCAGCTTGCCTGATCTACTGGCGATGCCCGCGCGCTGCTTCACGGCCGGGCCGCTCTGGCGGAGCGCACCGCCACCGCTGCTCGCGCTCGCGGGCATCACGTTCACGCTCGTGCGTGCGCGGCGCGGCCGGGCCAGTCGTAACGAGCTGGGCCTCGCGGCAGCCGCGTTGCTCTTGCTCGTGCTCAGCTTGGCGATGCCGCTCTCGTTCGAGGTCTGGAAGCTGATGTCGCCGCGCTTCGTGCCCTTCTGGGTAATGATCGGGATCGCTCTGCTGCCGCTCGAAGCGCTGCCTTTTCGCGACGTGCGTATTGCGGCGAGCGCGCTCGGCGTCGCGTTCGCGCTGGCCGCGCTCGTCTGGTCGGCAGGCTTTCACCTCAACCTAGCCGATCATGAAGCCGACGGTCTCGCGCTTGCGGGCGCGCCAATCAAGCGGAGCGGCGCACGCTTGCCCTTGAAGCTCACGCCATCGTATCGGGGCGTGCTGTACGACGACTCGGGCGTCAACATCCCGATGCTGTACACGATCGAGCAAGGCGGCATGGTGCCCGACTTGTTCGCGACTCAGCCCGCCGTGCACCCGCATCTGTATCGTGGCACGCGCGCGCAGCTGTTTCCGCCGTTTCCCGGCCGCTTCTACGGCGATCTCTTTCAATCCGCCGGCTTGCGACCCGGCTCACCGCCGAAGCCCGTGCAGCTCGCGTATCTCGCCATGCTCGGCGCCGCCTACGAAGACGTGATCCTGATCAGCGAGGTCGCCGACGCGGACGCCTTCATCGCGCGCGGCTACGTGGTCGATCGACGTCGCGGGCAAGCTGCGCTCGTGCACTACCGTGGCTGTGGCCTGGTGGTCGACATCGCGTCAGCTGCACCGCAAAAAGCGCCGCTCCTGGTCGAATACGGCTGGTCACCGCTGCTGCGCGCCGTCGACCAGCGCGTGGTCGCGCCTGCGGCTGATGGCGGCAGCGTGCAGCTGAGCTTTCCTGCTGCACCGTGCGGTCCGGTCTGGGTGCGCGTCATCTGGGACAACGACGGCTCGGGCGCGCGCTCGGCGGGCGACGGGTACTGTCGCGAGTCGAATCCGCTGCAGCTGATCGACACCACGATCGCCAGCGACCACGACCACGTGACGTGCACGGCGCCCTAGTGATCTGACTTGGCACGGCAGCTGCGTACAGCAGCGCCATCCGACCGACAACCCGGGAATCTACCTGCTGAATCGTTCGAGCGATACAGCTGACCGAATGCCGTGTTCGGGCTGTAGCGTGCAGTTGACGCGAGCGTCGTCGACGCTCGTTGCAGAAGTCGCGGGAAACCGGCCGCGGCCGTTACTTGCTCGTGTGGCGAGTCAATCGGGACCGCCGCGAGCGAGCTCCCAGACCCACCACACGACGCATGCCGTGCGTCTTCCAGCGGAGCATTGATGATGAGACATCTGGATCAGCCACGTCCCCGCGTCGCGCGCACAGCCAGCGCGCGTCGCACCCCACACCGTCAGCGTGCGCTCGCCGAGCGCTAGCGCTGTGCCGGTCCCGCCTGCGGCAGCGCTCAACGCGTTGCCGCAGGTTGCCCCACTGGCACCCGCAGCGCCGACGCCGGCACCGAGTGCCGAGCAGGCGCCCGCGACGGCGGTTGCCTACTCGGTGACCGGCGATGCCCACGAGCGCTGGCAGCTGGAAACCAAGGATCCGCGCTGGGCGCCGCGCTTCGAGTCCGAGGTCCGCACGATCTTCCGTGACGCGCAGCTCGACAGCGCCCGGCTCGTCGACATCGATTGTCGCGCCACGCTCTGCCGCATCGAGGTGGCGTTCGACTCGATGGCGGCCTTCCAGGCGGTGGTTCGCTCGACCACGGCGCATGCGCCGCTCAGCCGCGCCACGGGCGTCAGCGACATCGAAGCCGCGCGCGCCGTCACCTACCTCACGCCGGGCGAGCTCGACGCAGCGGGTTGAGAGCGCGTCGCGCACCGAGGCACGTGCTGCGACAACTGTGGGCGTCCACACGGTTATCGTTTCGGCGTGGCGCTGCCAGAATGTTCGGTTCCGTGTAACTCACCACGCGCTGAGGACCGCATGAAGTCATTCGCGACAGTGGGCGCGCGTCGCCGCGTACGCACTCGGTGCTGTGCTCCGCTCCGCCTCGTGTGGGTCTTGGCTGGATGCTCGCCCTTCTCGGGGTTTCACAGCGCCGTTGATGGCGGCCCGCCGATGTCCCTGGATTCGGAGCTGGGAACCTGTACGCACGCGCGCGCGCCCAAACGACCCGCGCAGTTCTCCACCGTCCAGGACCACGGCGTGACGCACGTTTCGCGAGTCAACCGTGGGGACCGTGGACCAAGCCCGTGACGGCATTCGTCGCCGGCTCGTCCACGCTCGGCACGCAGCAGTACGGCGACGGCGGCATCCTCTACAGCACGGTGTGCCGGACCAACTGCACTGGGCTCGAGCAGCACTACTCCGGCCTCGCCACCGTCGATCAGCTGGGCCGCTTGTACGGCGCGAACATCGTCGATGAATGGACCGAAGCTCGTGGGGCGGGCAGCGCGGACATCTACTGGTTGTTGTCGACCTGGGATCCCTATCAAGTCGTGATCGTGCGTACCCACATCCAGCCCTGACGGCTTGACCCACGCCCCGCGGTTTCTAGGCCACCAGACCGGTGCGCTAGACAGCGTGGGGCCGGCGTGCGACTAGTTAACTGCGGATGAAGTGCGCCGTTTTGCAGGTCTTGGTGCTGGCAGCCGCCCTGGGCGCATGCGGGTCGAGCACGAACCACGGAAAGTCGCGGGGCCACGGTGGTGCCGTGGTCGCGCACCAAGATGCCCGTGATGCGGCAGTTGATGCGGCCGCCGGCTCCGGCGCACCGGACGGTCAGGTGGTCGATGCCGCGAAGCCCGGCTCGCATCGCCACGGCCCTTCGCCGATGGATGCGGGCGTCGATGGCTCGTTCGATGCGAGCAGCGATGCAGGCAGCGCCACCAGCTTCGGCACGCAGGCCCACTCCGCGCGCATCTTCGCGACCGGTCACAGCTTGATGGACGACCCCTTGCTCGACGACATCGTGTCGATCGCGCAGAGCCTCGGGGATACCGCGGAGTACAACGAACAGATCGTGATCGGCTCACCGATCCGGGTGCGCACGCGCGGCGACGATTCTTCCGTTACCACGTGGCCTGGCTACAGCGTGGGCAAGAACCGCGGCGGCTCGACGGGGATGGACGTGATCGGCGAGCTGCGCAATCCGAAGACGTTGGGTGTGGGCGAGCACTACGACACGCTGCTGATCGCCGAGCGCGAAGACGTGCTCGATGTCGTGATCTGGGAAGACAGCGTGCGCTACCTGCGCCATTTTCACGAACGTCTGATCGAGGGCAACGCGCGGGGCACCACGTATCTGTTCACGACGTGGAGTCCCATTGATCGCACGCTGCCTGCCGAATTCGCCGCGTACGAGCGCGCGGCACTGCATGCCTGGGAATGCGAGGCGGCGCGCGTCAACGAATCACTCGCTGCGGAGAACCGCAGTGATCGCATGGTGGTCGTGCCGACCTCGGGCGCGATGGCCGAGCTGCTCGATCGTGCAATCTCGTCGCCTGGCGTGGCGGGCATCACCGACACGACGCCGAGCACGACGGTCGATCGCCTGTTCGTCGACCGGCAGCACGTGCTGCCGGTCGGCGTGTACTACACCGCGCTCGTCAACTACGCGTCCATCTACCATCACTCGCCGGCCGGTGCGTGGGCGCCGAGCGGCATCGGCCCGGCGCTTGCGACGCTGTTGCAAACCATCGCCTGGGAGTACGTGCTCAACTACTACGCGCACGCCACGGCACCGACGCAGGCCCACTGCTTGGCGCTGCTGGAGAACAGCTTCTGCCCCGTGTACAGCGCACGCTTCAACGAGACCGACAAGAAGCCCGTCTGCCTCGACTACTTCTCGCAGACCACCGAAGCCAAGAACGGCTTCTATTACAACGCTGCGACCGACGCCGCGTATTGGTTCCCCGCTCCGCCCTGAAGTTGGCCGGTGATTTCGGTGCCGCAACGCCGCGGAAGAATCGCAGCGCATCGTCTGCAGGGATGCTGGCTGCGTGCCTCGTTCCGCGCGGACCTACGTTAGGATGGGGTCGGCGATGACCAGCTCACACCCACCCGCTTCCGACCGTGGCCTGCATCTCGATGTGCGTGTGCTCGGCGAGCTGCTCGGCGCAGTGCTGCGCGCGTATGCTGGCAACGAGCTCTACGAGACCGTCGAGCGCGTGCGCGAGGCTGGCAAGGCGCTGCGCGATCCCAGCGGTGGAGACGACGATCCGCAGCTGGCACGCTTGTGCGAGGTGGTTGCGAGCCTGCCGGTTGCGACCGCGAGCGAAGTGGCGCGCGCGTTCTCGCTGTTCTTGACGCTCGCCAACATCGCCGAAGAGCGACACAAGGTGCGCGTGCGCCGGCTCGCGCAGGCCGCGCCACGCGATCCAGCCGCCGTCGCGCGATCGGACTCGTGCAGCGACGTGTTCGCGAGCATGCGGGCCGTGGGCATCTCGCCCGAGCGCTTGCATGCCGCAGTCGCTGCCCAAGAAGTCGAGTTCGTGCTGACCGCGCACCCGACGCAAACGGTTCGGCGCACGCTCCTGCACAAGTATCACCGCATCGCCGAAGTAATCCGCGAAGCCGAGCGCGACGACCTGGTGCCCGACGAGCGCGAAGAGCTGCGCAACGAGCTACTGCGTCAGATCAGCACGATCTGGAACACCGATGAGCTGCACCGCACGCGGCCTACGCCGCTCGATGAGGTGCGCGGTGGCATGGCGGTGCTGGAAGGCTCGCTCTGGCTTGCCTTGCCGCGCTTTCTGCGCCGGCTGGACGCCGCGCTGCTCGAGCACACAGGGCGCGGCTTGCCCGAAGGCGCTCAGTCCATTCGCTTCGGCTCGTGGATGGGCGGCGACCGTGACGGCAATCCGAACGTCACCGCGGATGTGACTCGCGACGCGGTGCGGCTCGCGCGCTGGACGGCCGCCGATCTCGCGCAACGCGAGGTCGACGCGCTGTGCCAGGAGCTGTCGATGGACCTCGCGAGCGAGGAGCTGTGCGCGCGTGCCAGCGTGAGGCGCGAGCCCTACCGTGCGTTGCTGCGTGGCGTGCGTGAGCGCCTGCGCACCACGCTGCGCGCGATCGAGGCCGAGCTCGACGGGCTGCCGGCTCCCGCAGGCCCGATCTACCAGACACGCGCCGAGCTCCTGGAGCCGTTGCAGCTGACTCATCGCTCGTTGTGCGAGACGGGCCAGCGCGTGGTGGCCGACGGTCGGCTGCTCGATCTGCTGCGGCGCGTACACTGCTTCGGCCTGCACATGGTGCGCCTGGACGTGCGCCAGGAGAGCTCGCAGCATAGCGCGGCGCTCGACGCGATCACGCAGCAACTCGCGCTGGGCTCGTACCTCGCTTGGGACGAGGCCGCGCGCATCGCTTTTCTGACCACGGAGCTCGCGTCGAACCGGCCGCTGGTCCCGAAGCAGCTCAGCGCGAGCGACGACGTGCACGAAGTGCTGGCGCTGTTCCGTACGCTCGCCACGCTGCCGGGCGAGTCGCTGGGCGCGTACGTGATCTCGATGGCCAAGCGCGCGAGCGACGTGCTCGCCGTGGAGCTCTTGCAGCGTGAAGCCGACGTGTCACCGCCGCTGCGCGTGGTTCCGTTGTTCGAGACGATCGCGGACTTGCGTGCGTCGCACCAGACCGTGGCGGCGCTGCTCGATCTGCCCTGGTACCGCGCGCGCATCGGCGGACGGCTCGAGGTGATGATCGGCTATTCGGACTCGGCCAAGGACGGCGGGCGACTCTCTGCGGCCTGGGAGCTGTACACCGCGCAGGAGCGGTTGGTGGTGCTGTGTCGCGAGCGCGGTGTGCACCTGACGTTGTTCCATGGTCGCGGTGGCACGATCGGTCGCGGCGGCGGGCCCACGCACATCGCGATTCGCTCGCAGCCTGCGGGCTCGGTCGACGGCAACCTGCGCGTCACCGAGCAGGGCGAGATGATTCAGTGGAAGTTCGGGACGCCCGAGATCGCCGAGCGCAGCTTCGAGCTGTACGCGACCGCGACGCTGGAGGCGACACTCCTGCCACCTGCCGCACCGAGCGCGCCCTTTCGTGCACGCATGGAGCAGCTCGCGGAGCGCTCGATGCAGGCCTACCGCGCGGTGGTGAAGGACCCAGGCTTCGTGCCGTACTTTCGCGCGGCGACACCCGAGATCGAGCTGGGCTCGCTGCAGATCGGCTCGCGCCCGGCGCGGCGTGGTCAGCAGGGTGGCCTCGAGAGCTTGCGCGCGATCCCGTGGATCTTCGCGTGGACGCAGACACGCTTGCATCTGCCGGCCTGGCTCGGCGTCGAGGTGGCCCTCGGCGAGGCGATCGAGGCCGGCGGCCTAGCCGAGTTGCGCGCGATGGCTGCCCAGTGGCCCTTCTTTGGCTCCACGCTCTCGTTGATCGAGCTGGTCCTGGCGAAAGCCAACGGCCGGATCGCGGCGCGCTACGACGAGCTGCTCACGCCGCCCGAGCTGCTGCCGATCGGCGTGGACCTGCGCCAGCGCCTCGATCGCGCCTGCTCGGTGCTGCTCCGCGTGCTCGATCAGCGCGAGCTGCTCGAACGTGTGCCCGAGTTGCAGAAGTCCCTCCAGCTGCGGCGCGCGTACCTCGACCCGATCAACATCATTCAAGTCGAGCTGCTGAAGCGCCAGCGCGTGGCCGATGACCCGCTCACACAGGACGCGCTCTTGATCACCGTGAATGGCATCGCCGCCGGGTTGAAGAATACGGGCTGAAGCGCGCAGTCGGGCGCGTGGCCCCTTGCGAGCCAGCTGACGCACCCGGCTCCCGGCCATTTCGCGCTGTCGACGGAGCGCGTACGCTCGCGAGCCAGGGTGGGCGCGAAGCCACGCCTGGTGAGGAATTTCCCATGATCGAGTTGCTGCCGGTGGTCGTCGTGTTCGTGGTCCTGCTCTTGTCGGGGTTGCGCATCGCCCAGGAGTATCAGCGTGGAGTGTTGTTTCGGCTTGGCCGCTACCGCGGGCTGCGCGGTCCGGGTCCGTTTTGGATCCTTCCTCTTGGGCTCGAGCGCGCGGTCATCATCGACATTCGCACACGAACGGTCTCGGCCGAACAACAGGAGACCATCACGCGCGACAGCGTCACGATCCGCGTGAACGCCGTGCTTTGGTACCGCGTGGTGGACGCTGCCAAGTCGGTGATCGCGGTGTCGGCGAGCGGCGATGCCGTCTACCAGCTGGCGCTGACCGGTCTACGCAACATCATCGGTCAGCACGACCTGGACGAAGTTCTGCAGGAGCGCGACAAGATCAACGCGCTGCTGCGCAGCAGCATCGCCGAATCGACCGCGCAGTGGGGCATCGAGGTCGAGCGCTTCGAGATGAAGGACGTCGAGCTGCCGGAAGCGATGCAGCAGGTGATGGCGATGCAGGCCGAGGCGATTCGTGAGAAGCGCGCGCGGATCATCAAGGCGGAAGCCGAGCTCGAGGCTTCCGAGAAGCTGTCGGCGGCGGCGGCGCAGATGGCTGGCAATCCCGCTGCTCTGGAGCTGCGTCGAATGCAGATGATCGCGGAGGTAGGCGCCGAGAACAACAGCACGACCGTGCTGATGATCCCGTCCGACTTCGTCGCGTTGTCGAAGACGATGAGCGAGTACCTGCACGGGCTGACACAGAAGCAGTCGGGTGCCAAGAGCTGAGCAGTTGCCGGCTGCTACTTCGACTTGTCGCCGTCCGCATAGCCGAGCGCGCGCAGCTTGCTGCAGGAGGCGGGCTTCCTCAACACCATGAGCTCGACCATGTTCCCGGGCACCGATCCGCTGCAGAACGCGTTCGTCGGCGCGCTTTTCAACGAGTGGGCCACGAACAAAGACCGCATCGTCGCGCTCGACTACTTCGATCTCTACGACTTGCCGACCTGCGACGCGAGCGGCGCGGCCGCTGCGAATTGCATGTGGGGCATCTATTCGAAGGACGGCACGCTCAAGGATGCGGCCACCTGGAACACGCTGACGACTCAGATGACGAAGGTCACCTCGCAGTGAGCGCCATCAGCGCAGCGCTCGACCACCGCCGGAATCGCCTCGCTGCGGCGCTGTCGCTGACTCTCGCCGCCGCCGGCCTGCGCGCGTGCTCGCCGTTCCACGGCTTTCATCGCGCCTCCGACGCCGGCGCCCGCGATGCAGCGAAGACGCCGCCCGCGCAGGGACCTGGCGCTTCGCTCGACGCCGGCGCAGACGCGGACTCGCTCACTATGCCGCACAAGGGTCGCGACGCGTCGATGACGTCGGACCATACCAAGGCGCCGACCCCCGCGGCTGAGTGCCTGCAGCGGCTCCTCTCGCTGCCCGCGCATGCGCATTGCCTCGAGCGCTGTGAAGATCTCGAGCTCGTGCGCGCGGACCTGGCGGGCGTCTTCGCGCTCGGCGCAGACCTCGACTGCAGCGCGCAGACACACAAGGGCGCGGGCTTCCTGCCAATCGGCACGCCCACGGCTCCATTCACGGGCAAGCTCTTCGGCTACGGTCACGCCATCACCGGCCTGCGTGTGGAGCGGCCGAAAACCGACGACGTCGGCCTGATCGTCGGTCGCCTCGGACCGTTGTCAGCGGTGTCGAACGCGTACTCGAACGGTGTGCTCGTCGGTGACACCGGGCGCATCGTGGGCGAGCACGATCTCTCGAACGTCACGGCCTCTTTCTTCGACTGCGATGCAGCTGACGGATGTAGCGCCGGCGGTGCCGCGGCGCTTTCATCCGAGCCATCGGAACTCACCCGCGAGAGCCGCGTAAACCGATCACGCATGAACGACGGCTTCCCTATGAGCCGAGCCGTCTCAGCTACATTGGCACGGAGGGCGACCGGGAACGGAGCGCGTCGGCTATCACGCGCGAGAGCTCCTCGATACCGAAGGGCTTTCGAAGGAACCCCGCCGCGCCGCGCGCGCTGAGCTCCTTGACGTCGTGATCGGCCGCGAAGCCGCTCAAGAGTACGACCGGTATCTCCGGCGCGAGCGCGCGAATCCGGGCGAAACACTCCACTCCGGTCATGCGCGGCATGATCAAATCGAGCAGGACGAGCTCGATGCCGACCGTTGACTCCTCGATCATCCTGAGACCTTCAATTCCGTCGGCGGCCTCCAGCACGGTATAGCCGAGCCCCCCCAAGAAAGTGGTCACCAGCGTACGTATCAGCTCTTCATCGTCGATTATGAGCACCGTGCCGGTTCCGCGCGTAACACGGCTCGGGGGTCGAACACTGATGCGCTTCAGCTCGGACACCGTCGGTAGTAGCACCCGCATCTTGGTGCCTTTTCCGACCTCAGACTCTACAGAAATCCCACCATTGTGGTCCCGCACCGCAGCGTAGACGGCCGCCAAACCGAGCCCAGTACCCTGCCCGGCCGGCTTCGTCGTGAAGAATGGTTCGAAGATGCGCGGGAGCACGTCAGGGGAAATGCCTGCTCCGTTGTCCTCGACCGTGATTTCGATGTGCATACCCGAACCAGACGGCAGCACCTCCGAGGACGGGTCACCTGCCTCGACGACGCGGTTGCGGGTGGAGAAGCACACGCGTCCACCGTTCGGTATCGCCTGCGCCGCGTTCATTCCGAGGTTGAGGAGGAGGACCTCAATCTGGGTCGCGTCCCCCTCCACCACTGAGATCGCGGCATCGAGCGAGGACGTGATCTCGATTCTCTTATCGATGATGCGCTCGAGTAACGCTTGAACTTGGAGGATCGCCTCGTGAACACTAATCGGCTTGGTCGGTAGGCGCTCTTTCCGACTGAAGCTCAAGAGCTGTTGCGTGAGCGCGCCGGCCCGCTCCGCCGCTTTCAGGATGATCTCCACGAGGTCCCGCTGGTTGGGAGAGTGGACCGAGCTCGTCAGCAGCTCTGCCGCACCGCGGATGCCGGTGAGCATGTTGTTGAAGTCGTGGGCGATTCCCCCGGCAAGTTGACCCACGACACGCATCTTCTCGGAGTGCCGTAGGCTCTCTTCGGCGGCCAGGCGCATGGCGTGCTCCTTCTCGAGCGCGCGGATCCGCAAGAGTCCGCTCTCCGTTGCTTCGTTGAAGCTCGCGCGAAGTCGCTGGATCGATAGCTCCTTACGCTCGAGCTCCAAGCGGCCATGTTCCCGCTCCGTGATCCATCGTCTTCGTGACTCCAGCTCCTCGAGCAGAAACGCGCAGAGCGCCGTGAGGTCGTCGCGCCGCGGTTCCGGCACTTCGAGATACCAGAGTGTCGGGGCGACCCGTTCGACGCGCAACGTCGCCCCCGCGGCAATCAGGAGCGCAGTGACCCGCTCCGCGAGCTCACCCGACAGCGCGCTGCCCACAGGAGCGCGCAGCGCGGTCAGGAGGGTCGCGGTCGCGTCCTCGAGCGACGAAGCGTAAAGCGCTACCGAGCCACCGAGCACGGTGACTCGTGAAGGCACCCCTGGCTCGAACCCGGGCGGCGGCGGCGACACCAGACTGTAGAAACGCCCGCTTGTCATCGGGCCCCAGAGACTTTGTCGCCGAGCAGCAGAAGGATGTAAGTCATGTTGTGGAAGAGGTTCCTAGAGTATCCGCTGGGGGTGGGAATGGGTCCGAACTCTCCGAACGACGAATAGCCAGCTATCGCCGGCTGCCCGGCCCAGCGCGCCCCGAGCAATGCCTCGACTTCATGCCGGATCT
>JADGRF010000130.1 GCA_017881055.1 Sandaracinaceae bacterium | reverse complement strand
GCGCGAAACATCGACACCGAACTGCTCGATGAATTCGTCGACGCTCGCGCTCTTGTATTTGACCTTGAGCGACGAGGGCGCGCGTCGGTCTTTGCGCATCTCGTTCATTCGGTTCTCAAACCCATAATCTTCCGTGATCCCGCGCGAAAATCCTAGCGTGTCTTCGCGCGCGACGCGACTTTCATGTCGTCAACGGAACGTCGCTTTGTGCGGGCTGCCCCTACACCGGGTTTCAGGGCGCGCTCTCGAAGCGCACGTCGCCGTCCGCGCTGTGCACGAGCCTGCCCAACACCTCCGGCGCACCGCCGAGCTCCGAAAGGCGCGCTCCGTACCTCGGCGCGAGCTCCGGTGCGACATCGAGCAGCGGCGCGAGCGCAAACGTCCGCTCACAAAGTGACGCGTGCGGCACCTCGAGCCTCGTCGACGCTGCCGCCGTGTCCGACCAAAGAATGTCCAGATCGAGCGTGCGCGGGCCCCAACGCAGAAGGCGCACGCGCCCGTGCGCAGCCTCGATCGCCAGTAGCCGCTCGAACAGCTCGTCGGCCGACAGCTCCGCGTGCACGCGCACCGCAGCGTTCAGGTAGCGCGGTTGCGGCGGCCCGACGGCCTCGCTCTCGTACACGCGCGACAGCGCACACAGCTCGACCTGCGCCAGCACAGACAGCGCATGCGCAGCGCTCGCCAACGTTTGCTCGCGCAGGCCCAAGTTGGCACCGAGGCCGATCACGAAATCGCTCACGCCGCCGCTTCGCCCTTCAATTGCCGGTCAGGTTTGCATACGGTTGCCGGCATGTCGACCTTGCCTCTGTTCGGTGACGACGACGGTCGTCGCCCGAAAAACGAGCCGAAGGCCGAGCCACCCGAAGAAAAGATCTACCGCGTCTCGCAGCTCAACCGCGTGGTGCGCGGCCTGTTGGAAGACCGCTTCGCCAACGTCTGGGTCGAGGGCGAGCTGTCCGATGTCACACGCGCCGCCTCAGGCCATGTCTACTTCACGCTGAACGACGAAGCCGAGCCCGCGCAGGTGCGCGTGGTCATGTTCAAGAACGACGCGCGTCGCAGCAAAGCGCGCTTGGAAGACGGTGCGCGCGTCAAAGTGCAAGGCCAGCTCTCGCTGTTCACGCCACGCGGCAGCTACCAGCTGATCGCACGCATCGCCATGCCGTTCGGTCTAGGCGAGCTGCATGCGCAGTTCGAGCGCGTGCGTAAGCGCCTCGAAGCCGAAGGCCTGCTCGCGCCCGAGCGCAAGCGCGCGCTGCCCAAATTGCCGCGCGTCTTGGGCGTGGTCACGAGTCAGCAGGGCGCTGCGCTGCACGACATCGTGCGCGTCGCGCAGAGTCGCTGTCCGCTGCGCATCGTGGTCTCGCCGTGCCTCGTGCAGGGCGCGCAGGCCCCCGCGTCGATCGTCCAGGCCCTCGAAAACCTGCAGCGCTTGCCCGAGCTCGACGTGGTCATCATCGGACGCGGCGGCGGCTCCGCCGAAGACCTGATCGCCTTCAACGACGAGAGCGTCGCGCGCGCAATCGCCGCCTGCCGCGTGCCCACGGTGAGCGCCGTCGGCCACGAGGTCGACATCTCGATCGCCGACTTGATCGCCGACGCGCGCGCCGCCACGCCCAGCAACGCCGCCGAGATCGTGGTGCCCGAGCGGCGTGTGTTGCTCACGGAGCTGCGCAGCAAAGAGCGCGCGGTGGCACGCGCCATCGAAGTGCGCCTCGGTCGCGAACGCCTGCGCCTAGAGCGCCTCGGCAAGCAGCTGGAAGATCCGCGCAGTCTGCTCGCCTCCGTGCGCGGCCGCATCGAAGCCATGCAGCGCAGGCTCGCGCACACCATGTCCACGCTGCTGCATGCGCGGCGCACACATACGCGCGCGCTGACCGAGCGCATCGCGCGCACCGACCCACGCCTACTCTTGTCGCAGCGACGCGAAGCGCTGGTGCAGCTGCGCACCAAGCTCACGAGCCTGGCCCGCCCGCTCGTCTTCGAGCGCCGCGCGCGCTTCGCCGAGCGCGCCGGGCGCCTCTCGGCGCTATCCCCGCTCGCGATCTTGGCGCGCGGCTACGCGATCGCGCTGCACGAGCCCTCCGGCAAGGCGCTCTTGCGCGCCGACGACGCCGGCGAAGGCGACGTGTTGCAGGTGCGCCTGCACGAAGGCACGCTGCGCGCTCGTGTGGAGCGCAAATGACCGACGTCTACGCCATCTTCGGCTTCCCCGTGAGCCACTCGCGCTCGCCGGCCATGCACAATGCGGCGTTCCGTGCGCTCGACCTCGACGCCGTATACGTGCCCTTCGCCGTCCACCCCGCTGCCTTGCCCGCCGCCATCAGCGGCATGCGCGCGCTCGGCATCGTCGGCGCGAACGTCACGCTGCCGCACAAGGCCAACGTGATGGCCTTGCTCGATCGCGTCGAGCCGGACGCGCGCGCCATCGGCGCCGTCAACACGATCTTCCGCGAAGGCGACGCGCTATGCGGCACGAACACCGACGCGACCGGCCTTGCGCGCGCGCTCAGCGAAGCCGGCGTCGAGCTGCGCGGCAGCTGCGTCGTCGTGCTCGGCGCAGGCGGCGCTGCACGAGCCACCGTGGTGGGGCTGGCGCGTGCCGGCGCCAAACGAATCACGGTCTGTGCCCGCCGCAGCGAAGAAGCCGACGCTCTCAAAAGCTCACTCGCGGGAGTCGCCTCGCCCTGCGCGCTGACCAGCACAGACCTCGACGGCAGCTCCCTGGCCCGCGTCTTCAGCGCCGCCGATCTCGTGATTCAGGCGACGAGCGCGACGCTGGCTGCGTCACAAGCAGCCGATACGTTCGCCCGCAGCCTACCGCTGCATGCGCTGCCCGCACACGCCGTGGTCACCGACCTCGTCTACAAGCCCCTGCAAACGAGCGTGCTTCGCGCAGCGGCGGAGCGCGGCCTCTGCACCGTGGATGGACTCGGTATGCTCCTCCACCAAGGCGCGCTCGCGTTCGAGCGCTGGACCGCAAAGACTGCGCCCATCCCGGTCATGCGCGCCGCGCTGCTCGGGAACGCCAGCGCAAATCCGTGACTGCCACGCACGGGTAACCCACCGGCAAACCTCAAGAAACACCGCACGAAACCAACTTGCCGGCTGCTTGCGGTTTCTCCGAGTTGCGTTATTCTCAGCTCGCTCATGAAACGTTACCCGGTACTGGCGACCAGCAGCCGACTGAGGATTTCTCATCTCGGGTTCGCTATGGCTCTGTGGGGACGCGACGCTGAAGCAGCCCTTTCGTTCGATCCTTTTGACGGCTCGTCGAACGACTGGACTTCACTGAACTAGAGCCGTGAGAACGAGTTGAGAGAATCCATGGGTAATCGTCTGTATGTCGGGAATCTGTCGTTTCAAGCCACTACGGAAACGCTCCGCGCTGCGTTCGCGGGCATCGGCGAAGTCGTCGACGTTCACATCGTGACGGATCGCGACAGCGGACAGTCGCGTGGCTTCGGCTTCGTGACCATGGGCAACCCCCAGGAAGCGGCCAACGCCATCCAGCAGCTCAACGGCACGTTGATCGAGGGTCGTCCGATCCGCGTCAACGAGGCTGAAGAGCGTCAGCCCCGTGGCGGCGGCGGTGGTGGTGGCGGCGGTCCCCGTGGCGGCGGCGGCGGTGGTCCCCGCGGCGGTGGTGGCGGCGGCGGCGGCTGGGGTGGCGGTGGCGGTGGTAGTGGCGGTGGCGGTGGCGGTGGCGGTGGCGGCGGTGGTCGCGGCGGCGGCGGCCGTGGTGGCCGTGGCGGCGATCGCGGCGATCGCGGCGATCGCGGCGACCGTTGGTGATCCCAGCTCGGTACGCCTGACCGCGCACCCGAACCCAAATGAACAAAGCCCCGCCGCTCTCAGAGCGCCGGGGCTTTGTCTTTCAATCACCAAGGGTACTCTCGCGAGCCACCCACCGGCCTCTCGCTACCCCACGTATTTGTAGTATTCGATGGCGAGATCTTGGAACGCCGGCTCGTAGCTCTCACCGACGTGGCTGATCATGAACTCGCCGCTCGGCACGTAGTCGAGGCCGATCACCTCGTGACCGTCGTGCAGCGCTTCGTACTGCGCGCGCGTGAGATCGATGGCACCGTCCAGCGAGAGCTGCAGCTTGATGCAGCGCGCCGCAGCTTCCCAGCCCGGCACCGCGCGGAACGGCCACGACTCCGCCGCATCGCCGCTGCCGTAACCCACGGCGACCATCGGTCGATGCGTGAGGTCGGTGCCGCGCTGCGCAGCTTCCTCGAAGCCCGCGGCGATCCACGACGGCAGCGCCGCGGAGTACAGATTGCCGAGGTCCTTCACCGTGGCGGTGCCCATGCTCATCTTCTGCTCGAGCAGCTTGCGGAACGTCGCCTGCTTGCGCACGACAGCTGCAACGGCGCTCGTGGCTTCGTACGGATCGGTCACGGCCGCACCGTGCTCGCGCACCTGCGCGTAGAGATCCGGCATCGACAGCGCTTCACGCGCCACGGCCTCCGGTGAGACTCCGGCCTGCGCGCACAGCGTCTTCAGCTCGTCCTGGTGATGATCCCCCCTGGCCAAGCCGCGCACGTACAGAAACGACATCGCCTGGATCGGCATCAGCGCGTACGGGCGATGAAAAAACAGGCTGTGCACGCTGTTGTAATACTTCCCAGCGGACACGTTGAGCTTGCGCAGCATGTCTTCGACGGCCTGCACGGTCTCGTCGAGATACGAGAACGTCGAGTACTTGCCGCTGAACACGGGGAAGTCGTTCATGCGCATCGTGTTCGGCGCGTACGCCTTGTTGCGATGACGCGCGAACGGCTTGCGGAAGTCGGGACCGCGATAATCCGAGGCGGTGCCGGAGCGCGCGAGATCCACCTCGAACATGCGGGCTTCCCGCGTCACGAGCAGCGCGACGGCGCCTGCGCCCTGCGTCTGCTCGCCGGTGCTGCCACGCTCGTACTCCGCCACGTCGGCGCACACCACGATCGCCACGCGATCACCGGCGTCGCACGACACGTAGCGCAGGGCGGACTTCAGCGCGTAGATGCCGCCGAGACAGGCGTGCTTGAACTCCGGCACTTCGCAGTGGCGCGACAAGCGCGGCTTGCCGAGATCGTCGAGCGCACGATCGACCATGCCGCGCACGATCACGGCGCCTGCGGCGTTGTCGGTGCTCGACTCGGTGCCGAGCCCGAGGAAGCCGACGTTGCGCGGATCGATGTCGTACTCGCGCAGAAGGCGCAGCACGGCGTTCGCCGCCATCGTGTAGACGTTTTCGTGGCGCGCCGGAACGCGGAAGCTGTGACCGACCACGGCTTGAATCTTGTCCCAGGAGTTACCAGTCCACGCACACCAGTCTTCAAGCCTCACGCGGAGACGCGGAACGTACACGCTCATGCCGCTCACGCCTGGCTTTGCTACTTCACTCATCTGCGTTCACCTCTCGAAATCGGAAAACTCTTGGGAAGCGCTCACATTCTCAACCGGACGACCTCGAGCACGCTTCAACTGTAGGCACAGTCGCCGGGAAACGCACAGTGTAAGGCACGACTGGAATCACTTATGATACGAACGGTTCCGCCGCCACTGACCCATTCCAGTCGTTTAATGCATGTGCGAGCGAAAACTGTCATCGGATGGATGATGATTGCGCAGCTGAGTGCACAAGCCGCGATCGTCGTGGCTAACTGATGACGGTGATCAAGAGTGCGACCGCCCGTGAATTGGGTAGGCAATCTCTGACAGACGCTCACAGACCGCGATCGCGCAGCCGCGCAATCAGGCTCGACGTATCCCAGCGCTGGCCGCCCAGCGCCTGCACGTCCGCGTAGAACTGATCGACCAGCGACGTCACGGGCAGCGTCGCGCCGTTGCGTCGGGCTTCGTCGAGAGCGAGCCCGAGATCTTTGCGCATCCAGTCGACCGCGAAGCCGAAGTCGAACTTGCCTTCGATCATCGTTTTGTGTCGCTGGTCCATTTGCCACGACTGCGCCGCGCCGCGCGAGATCACGTCGACCACGTCCGTGGGATCGAGCCCCGCCATCTCCGCGAAGTGCATGCCTTCGGCGAGCGCCTGCAAGAGGCCCGCGATGCAGATCTGATTGACCATCTTCGCGAGCTGACCGCTGCCCGACGGACCGAGCAAGCGCACGTGCTTCGCGTACGCAGCGAGCAGGGGCCGCACGCGCTCGAAGTCGTCAGGTGCACCGCCGATCATGATCGACAGAGAGCCTTGCTCTGCGCCGATCTGGCCCCCCGTCACGGGCGCATCGAGAAAACCAAAGCCCGCGCGCAGCGCATGACGCGACAGCTCGCGCGCGAGCTCCGCCGAGCACGTGGTGTGGTCGACGTAGATCGCACCCGGCGACAGGCCTTCGAACAACCCTTCGGGACCGATCGTGACGGCACGCAGGTGATCGTCGTTGCCGACGCACGTGAACACGTAGCCGGCGTCGCGCGCGGCGTCCGCGGGTGTGCTCGCCGCATGACCGCCGTGCTTCTCGACGAACTCGTGCGTGCGCGCGCGCGTGCGGTTGAAGACGGTGATGTGGTGGCCGCTCCTCGCGAGCCAAGCCGCCATGTTCGAGCCCATCACGCCAAGACCGATGAATCCAACCCGTTCGCCCACGTTCGTCTCTCTCTGGCGCTAGTGACGCGCGCCGCGTTCTTCAGGCCACACCGCGCGCTCCGCCCCCGGGGGCTTAAGCACTTTGCACGTTCGCTTGTTCTTGTTTCAAGAGCACGCTGACTGTGTCGAAGCGTGCGCGCAGCTCCACGGACTGCGTGCGCGCCGCCTCGAGGCCGTCGTCCGGCGTGTTCTGCAGCGTGTCGGCGAGCTCGGCGACACGCAGCGCGCCGATGCTCGCGGCGCTCCCCTTCAGCTGGTGAGCGTGCGCGCGCGCCTGCGGGAGGTCGCCCGCATCGAGCGCCTCGGCAAGCACCGCGAGCTGACCAGGCACGAGCCGCAGCACGAGCTCGGTCACTTTGGCCGAGCGCGAGATCTTCGGATCGAGATCCACGTTCGCGCCCGCGGGAACGGAGCCGGTCGCGGCAGGTGCAGCTGACGTCCTTACCAAGCTCGGTGCGCCGGAAGGCGTGGTGCCGGCAGCGGAACCTGGTGCCACGCTGGGCGGCATACGCGCGTCGACGAAGTGGATCAGCAGCTTGCGCAGTGCGTCGGCGCGCAAGGGCTTGGTCAAGTAGTCGTCCATGCCGGCTTCGAACACTTTTTCGCGCTCGCCCATCAGCGCGTGCGCGGTGAGCGCAATGATCGGCAGACGCGTTCCCTCTTTCTCGCGCTTGCGAATCTCGCGGGTTGCGTCGTAGCCGTCCATCACGGGCATCTGACAGTCCATCAGCACGGCGTGGTAGGTGCTGCGCTGCACCGCCTCCACGGCTTCGACGCCATTCTTGGCGAGCTCCACCTCGTAGCCGAGGCGTTTGATCTGCTCGATCGCCACGAACTGATTCACTTCGTTGTCTTCGACGATCAAGATGCGCCCGCCCTTGCGTCGCACGGCCGACTCGTCGGTGTCCTGACGACGGCGCTTGCGCCGCTGACCCCCAAATGCCGACGCCAAGCAGTCGTACAGGTCCGATGCGCGCAGGGGCTTGTTGAGCTGCGCGACCACCGCGGCCGAGAGCTCACTCGGCACGATCCGGTTGTTGACTTGGCTCATGTACACGATCGGCATGTGCGCGATCTCGGGGGTCGCAGCGATGCGTTCGATCAACGCCCGCCCGTTCAGGTCGCGCGTGTTCGCCGAGATCAACACCACGTCGAAGCGCTCATGGATCGGTGCCGCGGCCTTCAGCATCGACAGTGCGCGCTCGCCGCTGGGCTCGGCCACGCAGCGCATGCCCCAGAGCGTCAGCTGCTCGCACAGCACGTTGCGCCAGGTGGGGCTCGCATCGACGATCAGCGCGCGCCGGTCGATCGGGTCGACCGACGGCCGATCGCTGACCATCTCTTGCTCCGCGCGACCGAACGGCAGCGTGAACCAGAAGCGCGAGCCCACGCCTTCTTCGCTCGTGAAGTCGATCGCGCCACCCATCATCTCGACCAGGTGCTTCGAGATCGCCAAGCCCAGGCCCGTGCCCCCGTACGCGCGCACGGAAGACCCGTCCTGCTGCGAGAACGCCTCGAACAGCGTGGTCTGCGCGTCGGCGGAGATGCCGATGCCAGTGTCTCGCACCTCCACTGCCAGCACGATTCCGGACTCGGTCTCGTCCTTGATCGACACGTCGACGCAGACCTCACCGACCCCGGTGAACTTCACCGCGTTGCCGATCAGGTTCGTGAGCACCTGACGGTAGCGATCGGGATCGCCCTTCACGCGCATCGGTACCTCCGGCGCGATCCGGTACACGAGCTCGACGTTCTTCCGGTGCGCCGGCTCGGACAGCAGCTCCGCGACTTCCTGGGTTACGATCATCACGTCGAAGTCGAGCGACTGGATCTTGTACTTGCCGGCCTCGATCTTCGAAAAGTCGAGGATGTCGTTGATGATCGTGAGCAGCGCGCGACCCGACGCCTCGATGGTTTCCACGTAACGGCGCAGCTTACCGTCGAGCGGCATGCCCAGGATCAAGCGCGTCATGCCGAGCACGCCGTTCATCGGTGTGCGGATCTCGTGGCTCATGTTGGCGAGGAACTGACTCTTGAGGCGTGCGCTCTCGAGCGCGAGCGCGGTGGTCTGCTCCAGGCGCAAAAACGCTTGCTCGGACACGCGCAAGAGCGGGCCGATGTACAGCGCCACGAACGCCAGGGCGAGCAACAACGAGGCGAGCGCACCCGCCATGCCGAGCACGAGGATGTCGCGCCGCAGCTGCATACCGGTTTCGAGGCGCGCCTTGGAGACGGCGAGACCGACACGACCGATCTGCATGCCTTCGATCTCGACGCCGGACCAGGACACGAACATCGTGCCGTCGTCGCGCGCCGTCTCCGGCGGACCGGCGAAGAGCTCGCGCCGATCGACGCGGCCCTTACCGCCTTGATAGAGCACGTCGTCGTGCGCACCGAGCACGAGCACCTCGAGCACGTCGCTGTCGCCCACGTAGTGCTCGCAGGCACGCCCGAGCAGCACGCGATCGTCCGCTGCAATGCCGAGTTCGGTGGTGTGCCTGAGCTCGGCCGCGCCGTGCGCGACCTTCCATTCGAGATCCCTGCGCAGCGTCGGCGTCAGGAAGTCGAAGATGTTCGACACCAGGATGAAGACGAGCGCGGACAAGCCGGTGATGATCGCGACCACCATCACGGTGAGCGCGATCTTGAGGCGCGTGCCGGACAGCACGCGCTTGCGTTGGTCTTCGCTCAGCGTTTCGGCGGAGAGCCGTAGCTCTTCGCCACGCTCGGCAGGCGGCATTCCCGCCAAGTTAGCGGGCTTGCCGGGTCGCGCACAATCGGTGGTCGCGCCGCATCGCTTGTGACCGGATGCATACGGTGTCCGACAGCCGCATTTAGCTAACGTCGGTGTTGGCGCATCGTGTGCGACCTGATAGCGTCTGAGATTCCTGCTTCTTTGGTTGGACAGAGTGGAGTCCAGATCGGTTCGTAAGATACGCGTGCTGGTGATCGACGACGACGCGATCGTCCTCGAAGTCATGCGCGAGCGCCTCGAAGGCGCGGGCTACGAGGCAATGGTGCGCGAGCACGCTCTCGGGACCGTTCAGGTCGTGCGCGAAGAGCAACCGGACATCGTCGTGCTCGACATCATGATGCCGGCGCTGAACGGCGAGCGCATCGCAGCCCTGCTGAAGGGCAGCGTTCGTACCAAAGACGTCGGCATCATTCTGCACTCCAGCAAGTCGGAGGCGGAGCTGGCGCAGATGATCGACGAGACCGGCGCGCTCGGCGCGATCTCGAAGAGCGAGCGCGGCGACGCGTTCATGCAGCGCTTCGAGGCCCTGGTGCAAAAGCACACGCGGCAACGAGCCGCGAGCGGGCCGATCTCGCGCTGATTCTCGTACGCCGAAAAAGACCAGCAGTCTCGCGGGCTTGGCTGCGGGCCAGCTCGGACGTGTTGCGCCTGACCCTGCCGCCCGAGGCGCGCGCGGGCAGTGCGCGCGACTCGAACGCCTTGCCGCCGTGCTAACTTGCGCCGAGCGCGCATGCCTTGGTTCTCCTATCACGGTGGTCACAGCGGCGAGTTTTGCAGACACGCCAAGGGCGATCTGGAAGCCGTCGTGCAGCGCGCAATCGCGGCGGGCTTCTCGCACTACGGCCTGTCCGAGCACATCGCGCGCTACCGCAGCGAGGACTTGTTCCCCGAGGAGCGCGATCTCACCCCGGACGATCTGATCACGACGTTCGAAGCCTACGTCGTGCGTGCACGTCAGCTGCAAACCAAGTACGAAGACCAGATCGATCTGCTGGTCGGCTTCGAGACCGAGCGCTTGCCGCCGGGCGACTGGGCCACGCGCATGCGCGAGACGCGCGCACGATTACGAATCGACTACATCGTGGGCAGCGTGCACGACGTCGAGGGCCTGGTGATCGACTACAAGCCCGAGCACACGGCGTCGGTCGCAGAGCGCGTCGGCGGCGTGGAAGAGCTGCACGTACGCTACTTCGACGCGCTCACCGAGCTGGTCAGCGAGCTACGGCCCGAGGTCGTGGGGCACATCGATCTGATCCGCAAGTTCGAGGGTGAAAACCCGGTGTTTGGCGCGCGCGCGTGGCGACACCTCGAAGGCACGCTCGAAGCCGTGCGTAGCGTAGGCGGCGTGCTCGACGTCAATGCCGCAACACGGCGGCGTGGACTTGGCCCGGTGTATCCGCTGCCGGCGATCCTCGAACGGGCGCGCGCAATGGGCATCGGTGTCACGCTCGGCGACGACGGGCACGGGGCGCACGACGTGGGTGTAGGGCTCGACGCCTGCATGGCCGCGATCAGCGCGGCGGGCTATCGCGAGGTGTCATATCTCGCGCACGACCGTAGCGGCCGCGTGGAGCTGCGACGCGCGCCGATCGAAGATGTGCGGCCGCGCTGACTCGACTCACTTCGGCTTCGGGAACAGCGACAGGAACTCGCCGAGCAGCGCGGGGCCCGAGTCGGGGGCTGCTTTCGACGCGCTCTTCTTCTTGGTGCGTGAGGCGTCGGCCAGCTGACGGGCGCCGATGCGCATGACTGCGTCGAGCTCACCGCCGTCGAGCCAGATGCCGCCGCAGCTTGGACAAAAGTCGATGTCGACTTCGATGTCGCCGTGCGCGAGCGGATGCAAGACCATGCGTGCATGGCAGCGCGGGCAGTTGATGTCGCTCGCGCTGGGCGTGAACTTGCGGTTGCTGCGCGCCCAGATTTCCGGGTCGGCGGACTTGCCGAGCACGGCCAGCATTTCGCCTTCGTCGAAGAAGTTTCCGTCGCATTTGTCGCAGTGGTCGATGACGGCGCGGCTGCTGCGTTGCTTGCGCATCTTCGAGATGCAGCGCGGGCACTGCAGGGGTGCATCTTCTCGGGTCGGCGGGTCGGCCATTTCCTTAGTATCGAGGGAGACTCCAGCAAGAGGAAGATCCGAGAAGAAATCCGACCTACTCGGCCCGGAGGGGCGCGCGTGCGGTCGCGGGGCGTAGGGGTGCTAGCGGGACCGTGCGGCCAAGCGGTGGATCAGGGCTCGTTGGATGGGGTAGTCGACGTCCGGTAGGGTGCGGACTTGGTATTCCTCGACGACTTCTAGGCCGGGTCTCGGGGTGCCGTGGCGTAGCGGGTCGCTGAGTAGGACTTCGCGGCCTGTGTCAGCTGCAATGCGGAGCCAGTGTTCGTTGCCGGTTTCGTAGAGGACGTCGCTCGCGAGCAGCACCTGCCAATCGGGCGGGGTCTGCCGGGCAACTTCGAGCGTGACGTGGTTGAGCTTCGCATTGTGCTGCGCGATCTCGAGGGCTACCGGATCGATGTCCACGGCTACGACCGAGCTTGCTCCGGCTAGCGCAGCGGCGATGCCTGCTACGGCGGAGCCGGCGCCGAAGTCGACGACGCGCTTGCCTGTGACCAGCTCGGGGCGATCGAGGATGTAGCGTGCGAGCGCTTGGCCCGCGCCCCAGCAGAAGGCCCAATACGGCGCGGGGCCGCCGTGCAGCAAGTCTTGCGCGCGCGCGTTGAGATCGATCTCGTCGCGCAGGAGCCACAGGCGCAGCTCGGGGCACAGCGGCAGAGCGCGTGGCGCGAGCGCAGAGCCGAGCACGCACAGGCTTTCGGGCGAGGACACGAGCGGGTCGGGTTGCAGCTGCAGGCCTCTCAGTGAAACGCGAGCACCGCGGCGATCACGATGCCCACGCCGACGGGAAGCATGATCCGGCCGACCTGCGGGATCTTCGCCATCGCCGGCCCGCCTTGGGCTTCACGCGCACGCTTGGTCAGCACCTGCATGTAGCCCACGAGGCCGGTCTGCACGAGCACCAGCGTGAGCTTGGCGTGGAACGCGGGACCGCCCACCGCCATGGCTTCGTGCACTGCGCCGTACTTCGTGAACATCAGGCCGACGCCGGTCACGATCAGGATCAAGAGGCCCCAGCTGCCGTTCTTTCCGAGCGCGGAGACGCGTAGGAAGAACGTCGTGCGCTCGTTGGGCGGCAGATCAGCCATGGCAAGGCCGAGGCGGATACTGGCGAAGCCCGTACCGACGGCGAGCGCGAGGCCAAGAAAGTGGAAGATCAAAAGTGTGTCCGACATGGCGCGCGACTATACACCTGTCTTCGGTCGGTCTTCTGCCATGCTCTCGAAACGAGCGAGCTCCCGGTGTATCGTGTCGCCACGGGAGCCCCAACCATGCGTGAAATTTTGCGGTTTTCATTGATTTTTTCAGTCGTGTCGGCCGTAGCGTCGCTCGGGTTCGCGCAGGCCAAGCAGACGACGAAAGCGGCGAAGTCTGAAAAGGTCGCCGCCCCGAGTACTTCGCCAGCAGCAGCGGCCACGCCAGCGACACCCGCCGCACCGGCGGCACCCGTTGCGCCCGCGGCGACGACGCCGGCGACACCGGTCGCGGCCCTGCCGGCGACGACGCCGGCCGGCCCAGCCGCGACCCCTGCCACGCCTGCACAAGGCGCAGGCACGAGCACCGCCCCGGTTACGCCGCCGCCAGCTGCAGACGCATCCGCGCCGCCGCCATCCGCTGCAGAGCCGATTCGTGCGCTCGGGCCCGCCGCAGGTGGCGCCGACGTGGCGGTTTCCACCTGCACGCCGACCTGCCGCAGCAGCTTCATGTGCGTGTCGGGGCAGTGCGTGTCGGCATGCAATCCGATCTGCGGCGCGGGCGAGCGCTGCACCGCGCAAGGCGAGTGTGTACCGACCAGCCCGAGCACGCTGTCCTTCTTCGAGCACATCCCGCCGAAGCCGCCGGTCCTCGAGAGCGGCGTACACCAACACGACGGCTTTCTGTTTCGGGTCGCGCTGGGCGCTGGCGGCGGCGCAGGCACGCGACGCGGCGTCGATTCCGTCGGCACCAACCACAAGACCGAGCTCACCGGGGCCGTGACCACGTTCAGCATCGACGTCGGCACCACGCCGAACGACAACCTGGTTCTCTTGCTGCGCGCCGCGGAAATCTCGCTGCGTCAGCCCGCGGTCAAGGTCGACGGTACCGAGCTGTCGTCGCGCGCAGGCGCGTGGACCGGCGCGGGCTTCTTCGGTCCCGGCGCGACGTACTACTTGATGCCAGCTAACGTGTATTTCACCGGCGCCGCAGGTATTTCCTGGGTACGCGAGCGTCAACCGAACGACTCACGCGCGCACACGACCGACACGGGCATCGGGCTCAACGTGGACATCGGCAAGGACTGGTGGGTGGACACGCAGTGGGGCATCGGCATTGCCGGTCGGCTCTGGTACACGCGCGTCGACGACCGGGCCGCGTTCGACCATGTGGTCTATGAAGTAGCCGGCGGCACCCTGCTGTTCTCGGCGACGTATCAGTAGTACCGATGCGAGCATGGCCGAGCTCGCACCCACCAAAACCTCAGCTTCGTTGCGCTCCCTGGCTGCGCTGCCCGGACCGCCGGGGTTGCCGTTACTGGGCAACTTGCTGCAGCTCGATCTCGAGCATCTGCACTTGGTGCTCGAGCGCTGGTGCGAGCAGTACGGAGACTTGTGCAGCTTCCGAATCGGGCCGACACGCCTTCTAATCGTCGCGGAGCCCGAGGCGCTGCGTCGCGTGCTGCTCGATCGACCCGAGCGCTTTCGTCGACTGCACACCATGGAAGAGGTGGCGCGCGAGCTGGGCATGCACGGGCTCTTCTCGGCCGAGGGCGACGACTGGAAGCGGCAGCGCAAGCTGATCTTGCCCGCGTTCAAAGAAGAAAACCTGGCGCGCGCATTTCCCGTGCTCGGCACGATCACGGAGCGCCTGCTCACGCTGCTGTCGCGCGAAGCGGCACGCGGCGAGCCGATCGACGTGCTGCATCATCTAATGCGCTACACGGTCGACATCATGGCCGCCGTCGCATTCGGCCGCGACATGAACACGCTGGAGCGCGGCGCCGATGAGCTGCAGCGGCACTTCGAGACGATCTTCCCGATGCTGCTGCGCCGCGTGAACGCGCCGTTTCCATACTGGCGGTATCTGAAGCTACCGGTGGACCGCGCGCTCGACCGCGCCATCATGTCGGCACGCGAGATCTTGACTCCAGTCGTGGACCAGGCGCGCAGCGAGCTGGCGAAAACCAACCAGGCGCGCAGCGAGCTGGCTGGTGCCAACCCCGAGACGGCGCACCGCACGCTGCTGCACGCGATGCTCGCAGCTGCGGACGACACGATGGCCGACGGTGTCGCGAAGCTGACGAACGAAGAGATCCTCGCCAACGTGTTCACGCTGCTGCTCGCGGGCGAGGATACCACCGCGAATACGCTGGCCTGGATGTTCTACTTCTTGGCGGGCCACGGCGATGCACAGGCCAAGGTGCGCGCAGAGGCCGACAGCGTGCTCGGCGCGAGCCCCACCCTGCCACGTTTCGAAGATGCCCCAAAGCTGCGCGCGCTCGGCGCCGCTGCGCACGAGACGCTGCGCCTCAAATCGCCCGCGCCGTTCGTGTCACTCGAAGCGGCTAGCGATGCGGTGATCGCCGATGTGCACGTGCCCAAGGGCACGCCGGTCTTCGTGATGACGCGTCGCGTGGCCATGCGCCCGGACAACTTCGCCGAGCCGGAGCGTTTCCAGCTGGAGCGCTGGCTCGCCGACGACGCCGGCGTAACACGCGACAAGCTGCGTGCCTCGCTGCCGTTCGGAGCGGGACCACGCGTGTGTCCGGGGCGTCAGCTGGCACTGCTCGAGTGTGGCCTCTTGCTCTCGGCGGTCGTGAAGCGCTTCGAGCTCAGCTTGCCGGCCGGCCTCGTGGTCGGCGAACGCTTTGATTTCGCGATGGAACCGGAAGGCCTGCGCGTGCTGCTGCGCGAGCGCAGCTGACCAAAGCAAATCGGTCACTTCGTCAGCGTCGAGTTGACCGCCATCGGCCCACCCTTCGCCTTCACGAAGGTGCCTGGGAAGCCTTGGGTCTCGAAACCGTCGCTCGGGTTGCTCGTCAGCGTGGAATCGCTGATCGAGAGCGTGCCGGACATGTCGTTGCTCACGTAGAAGATCGCGCCACCGCCTTCGTTCGCGTGGTTGTGCTCCATCTGGGTGCCACAGACCGTGAGCGTGTAGGTGTCGCCGTCGTTGTAGATGGCGCCGCCGTTGCCGCCTCCGGGATCGGGGGGCTTGGGTGAATTGGCACCACGACCGATCGCTTGGTTGAAGCCGAAGCGGCTGTTCAGCACGGTGTACGACACACCGATGCTGCTGAGGCCGCCACCGTTGGCGCACACGTTCGCCAGCTCCATCGTGCCGCCGAACGTGCTGTTCACGATGTAGAGCGGCTTGCCCATGGACTGCTCGAACGCCCGGATCGCGCCGCCGCCGACATCCGTGCCGGTGTCGTCGCAGACGTTGGCGAAGAAGCGCGAGTTGATCACCTTGAGCCGGCCGCCCGTCGCAAAGATCGCGCCGCCGCCCGCAGGATGCATTTGTTCATCGATGAGACCCTTGGCGTTGCCGTCGCGCATCGTGATGTTCTGAACCGTCAGCTGCGGCGTGTCCTGGTTATCGCAACGAGGCGACGTGAGGACCTGCGCGGGGTCGCACGTGTTCTGGTAGAGAATGCGCACCTTGCCGCCGCCGCTCAGCGTGACCTTGCCGCCACCGTCGATCACGATCTTCGGGGCCTTGTCGTTGAACACCTTGGCCGTCTGATCGAGCGTGATCGTGACCGGATCGGGGCCGCAGTCGAACGTGATCACGCCGCCCTGCGCGACAGCTGCCACGAACGCGCTGCCGGTGCAGCTGTCGGGAGTACCCGTGCCGATCACGTGATCGGGATGCGAGCTGTCCTCGGGCTGCGCGTCGGCCGGCACCGCGCAATGGCCGTCGGGGTTGCCAGCTGCGGGGAGATTGTCGCCGAACGTAACGGTCGTGCCGCTGCCGGCGGCCCCACTCGAGCCCGCTGCGCCGTTGCCGGCGGCACGACTGCCCGCACCCGCGCCCGCTCCGTTACCGGCAGTCGCACCATTGCCGCCCGTCGCGATGCCGCCTGCCGTCGAGCCAGAGACGCCGGCGCCGGCACCCGAGGAACCCGTCGAGCCGCTCGCGCCTCCCCCGTCAGTTGCAGCCGTGCGAGCGTCATCACCGCAGCCAAACAGTGCACACGCGGTTAGCACAACTGCAATTGCATACATGCCATTCGTGCGTTTCATCCCTGCACCTTTCGCGAGCTGTCGTGGACTTCAGCGTACACACAGCAGCATCGCGGAGTCACCTGCGGCGGCGAGGGTGATCGACAAGGTCTGCATGGAGACCTGCACGTCCGGGCCCAGGCTGCCACCTGTCTCGATCCACAATCCTGGTGAAGCGGGCTGCGCGAGCGCTGGAAAAGGGGCGGTGATGATGTTCCCAAGAGCGGGGTCGTAAAGGGACGCGATCTCGTTGAACTCCGGCAACCGCCAGCCACTGACGGAGCCTACGACTTTGTTCGCGCAGGCCGCGCCGTAGCTCGAGAAGTCAACTTTGGTCGCCGTCTCGGTCCAACGCAGACCGGTCGCGCTATCGGTTACGACACCGCCGCTCGTGCTGAAGCGTGGCTCAGCCGGAACACGCTTGCCGGTGCCGCGGACGCAGCGTGTTGGCAGGGCCAAGTCGCCGGTCTTGGCCTGGCCATAGCCGACTCCTCTTCCCACGGCCCAGACGAGGTTTGTCTGCCCGAACGTGGGCGTTGCTGTCCAAGCGGACCGACCGGTCTCGGTCTTGTCGAAATAGTACGAGATCGAGGTCGTGGTCGCGCTCGCGTCGACTCCCACGAGCGAGATCCACTCCTGGAGTGTGGGCAGACGCCAATCCGTGTTGCCACCCAAGGAGAGCGCCGAACAGTAATTTAGAGCGTCTGTCCACGTGGCTTTGCGACCGCCGTCCAGCCGCTGCCAGACCAGGCCCGTCACGAGATCGGTGACCGTGTCGGTGTCCGAGGAATAGCTGCGCGTCGTCGGCAAGCCCATGCGCACGCTGCTTGGCATCGACCACGCAGGGGAGTCGCCGAAACAAGCCTCGAGCACGCTGTCACAGCGAGCACCGACGCGACACGCCGGCAGGGGCCCGCAGGCGCAGCCACCGACTGCCTCGACACAAGGTTGGTCGGAGGGACAGACCGGCGCTGGGCCAGAAATACAGCCATTGGAATCCGCGCCAGCATTGTTCGGTGCGCACTGCTCGACGCCGTTGCAAGCAACGTGATCCGCGCATTCAGCATGCGATGCGCAACCGGTCCATGCGTCGGGGCGGGTGCGACCGGCATCCTGTTCACCCGCGTCGTCGAATCCGCATCCCAGCGTACGCCTTGTACCGCACGCCTGGGCATCGTTGGCGTCCGTCATCCCCGCACCGTCCATGGCCAGGTTGCCGTCGCGCGACGATGCGTCGCTCGGCCCCGACCGAGCGCTGGCATCCGAGCGTCGAAACTTGTCGAAATCGAGCGTGCAGCCCACGCACGGTAGAGTGAGCGCCATGAGCAGGGCGCCGACGCGGGCATGACTACGCATCGCGCAAGGCTACACAGATGGGAGGCGGAGTCGAGCCCGGAGAATCGCGCTATCGTGCCCGCGTGCCTGACCGGTTTCCGAAGCGCATCGTGGCGAAGTGGCTAGCGCTTCAGGCGCCCCTGTTCCGGCGGGCGAGCTCGCGCTGCACTTCGGCTTCAATCATGTCGTCGGTCGAGCCCTGGCCGAGGAACACGCCGGTCGCGTGCATGAGCAGCGCCGCGCCCCAGCCGCACAGCGGCCAGATGAACCAGCGTGTCTCGGGCGAGTACTGCATGTTGATCGCGTACATCGCGCCGTTCGCCATCAAGAAGACGATGAAGTGGTAGGCGAAGCCGATGCGCCCGTACACGCGCCGACGCGCCTTGCCACGGACCTCGCGTTCGATGCGCATATGTATCTCTTCCTGGGTTTCGCTGGCGGCGGCGTTCATGGCTTCTCCGTGGGGCCCGGGCGTGGGTGACATCGTGGAGATCGTGGACCCAAGTCAGAATATGACACCGATTGGTGAGACAGTCAAAGTGACTCACTACTCGGTGTAGTATTCGTGAGCCGGGGAACGCCTGAATTCGCCTGTGAAATTGCTATGCTACGGGCCGACTCGCAGAGGAGAACCGCCATGCCGGACAGCTCGACCCAAACCCGCGCCACCTGTTACGGAGAAGGCGTCGCGTCGAGCGACCTGTCGGCGTGCCCGGATTGCGCGGGCATGGGCACGCTGCCTTCGGGCCTGGTGCTCACCGAGTGGCGCCTGCGTCAGCTCGAACAGATCTACGCAACGCAAGGCGGCGAGCCCGGCCAAGACGTGATGTGGCTGGCGACCGAAGTGCGCCGCGCCCATCATGCACTGTTGCAGATTCTGGCGGCCAGCCAAGACGCCGACGACAGCGACGCGATCGCCAGCAAGATTCGGTTTCTCGCAAACGACGTGCTTGGGATGTATCCGCCGAAGCCAGTTTGAAAGGGCGCCATGCCGAAGATCGTGTTGTTCGGGGCCACGGGGTACACGGGCCGCCTGTGCGCGCACGCGCTGGTGAAGCGTGGCCTTGCGCCGCTGCTCGCTGCACGCAACGACAAAAAGCTGCGCGCGCTGGTGAGTGAGCTCGGTGTGGAGTTGGAAACACGCGTCGCAACCAGCGACGACGTGATCGGTCTGCGCGCATTGCTCGACGAAGGCGACGTGCTGATCACGACCGTCGGGCCGTTCACGCGCCACGGACAGAGCGCAGTGCACGCGGCGATCGGCAAGCACGCGCACTACTTCGATTCCACCGGTGAGCCGAGCTTCGTGCAGCGCATCTTCATGGTCGACCACGATCACGCGCTCGGCTCGGGCACGCGCTTGCTCACGGCGTTCGGCTACGACTACGTGCCCGGGCATCTGGCCGCGGCGCTTGCGCTGCGCGAGGCCGGTGAGCGCGCGAGCCGGGTCGACGTGGGCTACTTCTTCACGGGCACGAGCGACGACAGCCCGGCGGTCAGCCAGGGCACGGAGTACTCGTCGCGGTTGGCTGCGATCGATCCGGGCATGGAGTGGTGCGGTGGGCAACTCACGCCGCGCTACAACGGGCTGCGCGTGCGCGAGTTTCAAGTCGGTGGTCGCTCGCGCGCAGCGCTGACGGTGTGCGGCAGCGAGCACTACGCGTTGCCACGCGAGTTTCCGAGCCTGCGGAACGTGAACGTGTACTTGGGCTGGTTCGGGCGACGCTCGTACTTGCTGAGTCGCGGCGCGCGCGTGCTTGCTGCCGTGCGCAGCATGCCGCTGATCTCGAAGGTTCCAGAGCACTTGCTGCGGCTCGCTCCCGAGAGCCATGGCGCAGGCCCGAGCGCCGAGACACGCGCCGCCGTGCGCTCCCACGTGGTCGCCATTGCCTACGACGACAACGATCGCGAGCTGGCGCGCGTGGATGTCGGCGGCGCGAACGCCTACGACTTCACGGCGGAGATCTTGGCCTGGGGCGCTGCGCAAACGCTTGCGGGAAGCGCGTTCGGGCACGGAGCGCGCGGGCCGGTGGAGGCGTTCGGTCTCTCGGCGCTGCGAGCTGGCTGCGAGCAAGCCGGGCTGCAGGTGTTGCCGGCCGCAGACGTGATGTAGCTCAGGGCTTGTCGCCCGTGCTGGTTTTGAAGCCCTTGGTCTTCCAGAAGCCAAGACCTTCGTCGAGCACGGTGACCTTCTTGAAGCCGGCGGCCACGAGCTTGCCGGCCAGCTCGCCCGATTCGGCGTGTGGACAGGCGCAGTAACAGACGAGCCACGCGTCACGCGGAAGCTTGTCGAAGTACGGCGTGGGGTCGTAGAACGGCACGCTGACGGCGCCCGCGATGTGCTCGTTCGTATAGTCGGTCGGTGCACGGGCGTCGAGGATCGCGAGGCGCGCGCCGCGTTCCAGCTGCGCATGCACGAGCTCGGCGTGCGTGGTGCCGGGATGGATCACGAAGCCCTCGGGCTCGGGGCCCTTGGGGTGCAGCGGCACGGGACCGAGCGGCAGAGGCGGTGGGAACGCGCGCGCTGGCCGAGCGTTGGCTGCAGCGATTGGCTGCGGAAAGCTGCGCAGCGCGGCGAGCACGTCTTCGATGCCGGCGGGACCGAGCGTTGCTGCGAACCCCGGCATGCTGGTGGGCGCGCGGCCCTTTTCGATCGCGTAGCGCAGAAAGCCGTTGCTGGTGCGCGAGAGCCACGCGCTGTCGCCGATGTGAATGTTGGGGCCACCGACGCCTTTGGCACCGTGGCAACGCACACACTCGCGATCGTAGATGACCAGGCCGCGACCGATGTCGCCAGTTTGACGGCGCTCGTCGAGCGTGGCGCGCGGGCCCTTCTGCCAGCTGCGCAGGTGCGCGATCAACGCTTCGATGTCGCCCTGCGAGAGCGGTCCACCGCGCGCCGCGGACCATGCCGACATCGTGGTGCCCGGACGCCCGTCGGCGATCGAGCCGTACAGCGAGTCGTCTTCGACGCTGGCGAGAAAGTCCGGATGAACGAGCGCGGGCGCTTGATCGGCTTTGTAGCCCTCGCCGTTCGCGCCGTGACAGACCTTGCACATGCGGCCGTACAGCTCGTCGCCGCGCGCAATTCGCTCGGCTTGGCGCGCAGCCTCGATCCGCTTCACTTCGTCGGTCGGCGTGTCGTGGTTGCAGCCGAACGCACCGAACACGAGCAGGGCCAACGAACAAAGCCAGGGTACGTTGCCAAGAAAAGCCATGACGCGCGGGGAGCCTACACCGAAACCCAGCCCGAACACGAGGCGTGCCCGTCGCTGTGAGTAGCTACGCTCAATACTTGGCCGTGCTCGCGTCGCCGCACTGTGCGTCCCCGCGCAGCACAGAGCAGATGCCGCGTTCCATGACTTCGAAGTCGGAGCCGCCGCCGAGCGTCGCGTCGAACGCTCCGTCGGCGAGCGGCAGAAGCTCGACGCGCAGGCCGTCTCCGTCGCGCTGAGTCATGACCGCCTTGAGCGCGGAGAGCTGCGCGTCTTCGTAAAGTGTGACCGTGCTGCCCGCGCCGAGGTGCGTCCACTGACTGTCGAGCGTGCCGCGCCAGCGAAAGTCGAGCTGCTCGAACGCGCCGTGCTGCGCGCTCAGCCACTCCGACACATACAGGTTCGGGTTGTCGGGCGGGGCGAGCGTGCCGGGCGCAGCCTCGCTGAAGCTCAGATACAGCGCGCCGCGTGAGTCGTCACCTGCCACGGGCAAGCCGTCTGCCATGCGGTAGCGATGAAACGCGAGGCCCACGGGACCTCCCGTCTTCGGGCCTAGGCCTTCGAAGAATGCGCGCGCGGTCAGGTCGACCCAGACGTCGCGCGTGCGGTCGTAGCAGTCCACGCGCACGAAGCTCTCGCGATCGGGAAACACGCCGCACAGCTCACCGGTACCCAGCTCGAGCACGCTCGGCGCAACGGCGCCCGCGAGCACGGCCTGGTTTGCGTCGCGAGCGGGACGGACCAGCCACGGACCTTCGGGTGCGCTCAGCGACGCGCTCGCCTGCAGAAACGTTCCGTTTTCGTCAGCTGCACGCACGAACACGCTGAGCAGATCGACGACACCGTAGCGCTGCGGATCGACCTGCATGTGCGTGAGCGCGGGCGCGTCGCGGGTCGTGATGCCGGGCACGACGTGATCCTCTGCCACGATCGGAGCCTGGGAGGTCTCGGCGAGCTGCGCCATGTGCACGCTGCCGTCTTTGCGCACGTAGGCCAGCACGGTCACTGTGCGCGACAGAGAAAGCACCGCCACGTGCAGCACGTCGGAAGGCCCCGGCAACGCCTGCGCGGCGTCCCACCTCATGCAACGCGCGCGCTCGTCGTCGCCGAGCGGACACGAGCCGTGCGCGTCCGGCCCGCTGACCTTGCCGCTGCGCACCATGAGCCTACCTTCGTCGCTGACCCAGAGGGCGTACAAGCGATCGCCGCGATGCGCGAGCACGGGTGTGGCCTCGGCGACATGCTCTCTGGCAAGCGTGAAGCGTGCGACGGTGCTCGCGCCGCAGCTCTTGTACGTGGCAAAGAGCAAGCCCGCGCGCACGGGCTCACGAGAGATCAGGCCATCGCGATTCCAGTCGACGCCGCGCGTCTCAGTCGTGTCAGCTGCGTCGTTTGCACCGTGCGCACCGTGCGCACCGTGCGCATCGTGCACATCGTGAGGGTCGTGCACATCGAGGTCGAATGGCGAGTCCCGCAGGTAGGCGGCGCTCTGGCGCCCGAGGCCCTCGCTTTCGATCACGTGCCTGGGATTCAGCTCGCGCGCGGCCCGGCGCTCGAAGCCGATGTCGGGGCGATTTTGAAACACGTAGTTCATGATGCTGAGGTAGCTCGGCTTGCAGTTGGCCTTACCCCAGCCCTCATGGCCTTCGTGCTGCAGCCCGAGCGTGTGCGCGAGCTCGTGCGCGAAGACCTGCACGCGGTGGTAGTCGCGGTTGACCGTGAACGCATCGCCACGGGCTTGGCCGGTGCCCTGGCGTGACACGAGCACGTAGCGAAAGTACCCGTTACGACTGGGCGAGAAGTCGGTGCTGCGACTCTTGCGGTAGTCGCGCAGCGCGACCACGTTGCTGCCGCCCCAATCGCCCACCAGCGTCGCGTGCGCGAAGCTCGCCGGGGCAAAGCCGGCGTCGAAGTGCATGTGCACACCCGGCAAGCCATCGGGGTTGCGCAGCTCGCTCGCGCTACCCTTCGCGAACAGCGCGGCCACCTCGGCGTAGTCGTCTTCGCTGAGCGCGTCGTGCTCGGCGGGTGCGTGCCGATCGACCTCCACGAACACGTCTTTGTGGCGCGGGTCGGCACCCCAGCGCGGCAGGTCGAGCTGCTGCGCAGGTGTGCCTGCGACACCGAGCACTTCATCTCCGTCGGACAAGCCATCGCGATCGCTGTCGCGCGTGGCGTCCTTCACGCTGCGGTAGTAGCCGGCGAGCAAGCTGCTGCGGCACGGCGCGTCACTCGGGGCATCGCACGTGCCAAGCGCGGCTTCGAGACGTCGACCAAGCCCGTCGTGATCGGCGTCGTCGGGATCGTTCACGAGCACGTGCAGGCCACCGCGAGCCGGCTCGGCCGACACCAGCAGCGTGCGCACGGAGTCGTTGCCGGACAAGCGCGGCAGACCGGTGCGGCCGCCGCCGTCCGAGATCGCCAGCAGCTGACCATGCTGTGCGAATGCATAGAGCGATGCCCGTGCAGGACCACCCGGCTCGGCCGCCACGAGGTACGTGTCGCGCGGCCCGTGCGCAACCGAGAGCAGCGCGCCGGC